>JBEKOA010000020.1:0-41835 GCA_049522255.1 Occallatibacter sp. | reverse complement strand
CGAAAATGCCCGCGCAAAGCTAAAATCCGGCTCCTCTCACGCCCCAGAATCATACACCGCTTAATCAAAGCGGCGAAGAATGCGATTTCGCCTAGCTGCGCAGGTATTTTGCAAGTGGCTCATTGTTGTAATTTTTTCCCTTGACAGTTAAACACGAGCCGTGTATTTATCTTGCGATGGCAACCAGCCGTCTCTTCCCCGAACGACCGTGGTAAGTTGATTCGTAAATAACAGCCTCGGAGGAGTGTGCCTTTCGATCGACATTGGAAAGTCTGCAAGATCTGTCGAGCCCTTCTTAAGGCGTCCTTAACAATTCAGTTTGTCAGTTCAATCGGTGCTGCATGGAGTGATTGACAGTGCGTGCCGCGCTCTGCGCCGATAGGCCTTGGGCCTTGAGTTCAGATGATTTTGCGGGTGCCTTCTTACGGTCGCCCCTTGTGTCGATTTCTCTGCAAGAGTGGTTTTGCCCTAAGTGGGCTGCGACAACAATGCATTCCGGGTCGAGAGCTTACCATGGGACACTTTGAGCTTAAAGGTCAAGGGAGAGCTGTGTCCGATCGAGTTTTCAACCCAGAAAGTCATGGGAGTGTGTTCGCCTTTGCACTCGGAAACTTCCCCGAATCACAAGACAGGAGAAACTAGCGTGTCGAAGATGTTTGATTGTGCGAATAATCGAGGACGCGTCGCAATGAGGTCGGCGGCGCTTGTGGCCATGGGCTTGTTCTTCTTGCTGCCAGCGGGGCTCTCTGCGCAAAACGCCCTGATACTGGACGCCACTACGGTGGGCGGCGTCAGCAGCAACGAGGCCAAAGCCGCAGTGGCAGCCGGTTTTACCGTAACCGATGTTTCAGACGCAACCTGGGAGTCGATGACCACAGCCCAGTTTGCTGCTTACCAGTTGATCATTCTTGCCGACCCCAGTTGCGTAGTCGGCACGGGACCAATCACAGCAGCATTGTCAAACACCGCAACCTGGGGCGCGGCGATCAATGGCAATATCGTCGTGATCGGGACAGATCCCACCTATCACTTCGACGCCGGAACCGCAGGCGCAGGCCAGTTAATGACCTCCGCCGTGAAGTTCGCTGGAGCGCAAACGGGTAAGACCGGGCTCTACGCGGCTTTGAGCTGCTATTACGCGTACTCACCTGACAAAACCGTTCTTCCGTTGCTGGACGGGATCGTTCCTGACGGCTCATTGACCTTGATTGGCCTGAACGGTGCTGGTTTGTGTTTCAATCAGGCCCACATCGTTGCCACCAGCCCATCGCTTGCCGGCCTGGTGGACACTGACCTCGATAACTGGAGCTGCTCGGTGCATGAAGCTTTCGATACCTGGCCGCCCAGTTTTGAAGTTCTTGCTATCGCCGAAAACTTCGGCTCCGCGTATACGGCGACCGATGGCACGGTCGGCGATCCGTATATCCTCTCCCGAGGCGCGACCGTGATCAGCAATATCGTGCTGACCCCAGCCAGCAGCACGGATACGGTGGGAGGAAGTCAAGTGCTCACGGCTACTGTGACCACCAGCAGCAGTGCTCCGGTGGTCGGCACAACTGTGACCTTCACGGTCATAGCCGGGCCTGATACGGGCAAGACGGGCACGGGCGTGACCAACGGGGCCGGTCAAACGACGTTTACCTTGGTGAATTCACCGGCGGCAGCGGGCACGGATTTCATCAACGCGTCGTTTATCAATTCGTCGTCGCTTAAGGAGACCTCCGGCAACGTCACCGTCACATGGAACGCGTCGGTTGACACCACGCCACCGACCTGCGTCCTGGCTGGCACCATAGCCGGCCCGCCGAAGCAGATCCTGATCTCTGTGCAGGACTCTGGCAGCGGTCTCGATAGCATCGTTGTGGACAGCAACACAAACGACACAATATCGATTCCGAGCTTCGCAATCGGCACCACTGCAATGCAAACGGTTACGGCAACCAAGCTCAATCAGAGCCTGAGTGCGACGGTAACTCTGACAGCCACCGACGTTGCAGGCAATTCCACAACCTGCGACCCTGCCGATCTGACAGTGCCGGATGATGGGGTCAGAGGTGAGCGCACCTTGACTCACATTTCGTCTGCTGAGCACTTCATTCAGCTTACAAATGACGCAAAGTCCGGTGTCGACAGAGTTGATGTCCTCGTCAACGGAAAGCTCTTTAAGTCGGTCGTGCCAACCTTCAACGCCGAAAACCTGGATGTGAAGAGCGCCATGAAGAGCGGCTCGAACAACACGATCACTGTTTGGGCTTATGGTCACAAGGGCGGCGCGGTGTTCGTGCTGGCCCATGATTAATTCAAGCCTCGCATTTGCCAGTTGGTAAATCGCGTTGCTCACAACTCGCACCGAGGCTCCGGAAGAAGAATCCGGCGTCTCGGTGCGCTTCGCCTATATCGACTAAGACTGCATCCGGATGAGTGACATGGGCCGATCCGGAGCGCAAATCCGCATATAACTCGGTGCCAGAGTGGAGGCGCAAAGTGAATCAGAAAATGTTCTATGTCGTCCCGGTATTGATCGCCCTGGGGGCCGGATTCGTGTTGGGCCGTCTAGGATGGCACGACAGGCCGGTCAAAACAAATGCAGTCCTTTATTACGTTGATCCCATGCACCCCTCTTATCACTCAGACAAGCCAGGCATCGCCCCGGATTGCGGCATGAAACTTGTGCCCGTATACGCAAAGGATGCAGGCAGATCATTGATTGACTCCGGAAACTCCGATGCACCTTCCGATCCAGTCTCCATTCCAGGGGCGTTGCACATCGATCCCGCCACACAGCAGTTATACGGAATTCGGCTCGCTAGGGTTCAGATGTCGACCGGCCGTGGAACCATCCGTGTCTTCGGCCAGGTGGCCGCCGATGAGACCCGCATCTACCGGCTTAACTTCAACTCTTCGGGGTTTGTAAAGAAGACTCAGAACGATGCCGTTGGCAGCCATGTGCGGAAGGACCAATGCCTGGCGGTGGTCTACTCCTCTGAAGTGCTGTATGCCGCCTCCGGTTATATCTCTGGGAACACCCGCGTCCAGGCCGGAGCGATGACCGACATTTCTCCCGCAAGCCAAGGCAGGGCAAGCATCTCCGCGCAGGCTGACTATCTTCGAAACCTGGGCATGAGCGACTCGCAGATCAATCAGCTCAACAGAACCCATAAAATCCCCGAGGATGTTTACATCGTGTCTCCGACCGATGGATATATCCTCTCGCGGACCATCTCGCCCGGCATGCGTTTCGAAAAGAACAGCGATTTTTATACCATAGCCGACCTAAGCCATGTCTGGGTTTACGCGGAAGTCTTCGGCAAAGATTCTGAAGCCTTTCGTCCTGGCACGATTGCTCGAATTACTCTTCCTGACACGGGCGAAGTTTATCGTGCGCGTGTCAGCGACGCGCTGCCGGAGGTCGACGCTGCTTCGCACGCATTCAAGATTCGCCTGGAAGTCGATAATCCGGGCCTCCGATTGAGGCCAGATATGTTTGTGAGCGTCGAGTTGCCGGTTGCACTTCCATCGGGTCTTACCGTGCCCTCCGAGGCGCTACTCGACTCAGGATTGTCAAAGCGAGTCTTCGTGGAAGTTTCTGAAGGATATTATGAAGCGCGCGAAGTAGAAACCGGCTGGCAACTCGACGGCCACGTGCAAATCGTCAAGGGTTTGCGAGAAGGCGAGACCATCGCCTCGGCAGGAACCTTTCTGATCGACTCAGAGAGCCGTTTGCAAATGGCCGCCAACGCTGGCAGCAACAGAAGCAACGGTTCCAGGTTTGAGACCGCAGTAGTTCACCACGCGGAGTGACACACTCTGCCAGAGAGCGACGAATTCAAGCCGCCTAGCCGGGAGCCCAGAATAATGATCGACCGGATTATCGAGTTTTCCATTCGGCACAAGCCGGCAGTCTTTCTGTTTGTACTCGTTGGCTGCCTTCTCGGCTGCTGGTCAATTGCCACCATGCGAATGGACGCAATACCTGACCTAGGGGATACGCAGGTGATTGTGTATTCCCGCTGGGACCGCGCTCCCGATCTCATGGAAAGCCAGGTCACCTATCCGATCGTGACCGCCATGTTAGGCGCCCCCCACGTGAAGGCTGTACGCGGATTCTCTGATTACGGATACTCCTATGTGTATGTTGTCTTCGACGACAACACCGACCTGTATTGGGCGCGCTCGCGGACCTTGGAATACATGTCCGGGGTGCTTTCGCACTTGCCAGATGGAGTGAAGACAGAGATTGGGCCCGACGCAACCAGCTTGGGCTGGGTATTCCAATACGCCTTGGTCGATGCAACAGGCCGCCACTCGCTCGCCGAGCTTCGTTCCTATCAGGATTGGTACCTGCGCTATTATCTGAAATCGGTTCCTGGCGTTGCCGATGTTGCCCCGATCGGTGGATTCAAAAGTCAGTATCAGGTGAATGTCGATCCGAACCGGCTGCAGGCTTACGGAATCTCCATCTCCCAGGTAGTGGACGCGGTGCGCGAGGGAAACAACGAGACCTCGGGAAGAGTGCTTGAATTCGGCGGTACGGAGTACATGGTTCGCGGCAGGGGTTATGCCACTTCGCTTGAAGATTTCCAAAATATCGTCGTAGCCACCCCGCCAGGTGGGGTGCCCATACGCATCAGGGATCTAGGCGAGACCGTTTTGGGTCCTGAGATTCGGCGCGGAGTCGCCGACCTCGACGGCGCGGGAGAGGTGGTCTCCGGCATCGTCATCATGCGCAGCGGAGAGAATGCGCTCGACGTGATAGACCGAGTGAAGGCGAAGCTGAAGGAGATCGAGCCGAGTCTTCCCGCGGGCGTCAAGATCGTTTCCATCTACGACCGCTCTCAATTGATTCACCGCACCATAAGCACAGCGCAAGAGACGATTCTCGAAGTTGTGATCACCGTGGCACTCATTATCATGGTGTTCCTCTGGCATTTCCCAAGCGCCGCCATTCCATTGGTGACCATGCCTGCGGCGGTGCTGCTATCGTTCATCCCATTGCGCCTTATGGGCATCAGCGCCAACGTGATGACGCTGGCAGGCGTCGCTATCGCCTTTGGTGAACTGATTGACGCATCGATCGTAGTTGTGGAACAAACCCACAAGAGGCTCGAGCAATGGGAGAAGACCGGATTTCCCGGCAGGCAGCGCGACGTCGTGCTGGCAGCGGTGAAAGAGGTGGCTGGCCCAACGTTCTTTGCCCTTCTTGTAATTGCCATCTCGTTTCTCCCCGTGCTTACACTCGAAGGCCAGGAAGGTAGGATGTTCAGGCCGCTGGCATATTCTAAGTCGCTGGCAATGATTGTCGCGGCAATACTGGCCATTACGCTGGACCCTGCGCTGCGCCTGCTGCTGACCAATGTCAAGCCATTCTACTTCCGGCCAATCTGGCTGTGCCGGTTGGTCAATAGTCTTCTTGTGGGACGCATCCGGCAAGAAGATAGGAATCCCGTCAGCAGTGTCTTGATGCGCATCTACGAGCCGGTAGTGACCTTTACTCTACGCTACAAATGGGTCGTGCTGGGAACCGCCTTGGCATTGATCGTCGCCACCGTTCCCGTGGCTCTCTCGCTAGGCTCCGAGTTCATGCCTCCGATGGACGAGGGCGCGATCCTCTACATGCCGACGACCATGCCCGGAATCTCCATCTCTCAAGCCCAGAGACTGTTGCAAGTCACGGATTCAATTCTCAAACAGTTCCCCGAGGTCGACAGCGTCCTGGGAAAGGCGGGTCGAGCCGAAACCCCAACCGATCCGGCGCCTCTATCGATGCTGGAAACTCTCATCACATTGAAGCCGCGTTCCCAATGGCGTCGCGTCGATACCTGGTACTCAGGCTGGGCTCCCGAGTGGACCAAGCCGATGCTGCGCCACATAACGCCGGACGCGGTTTCTTCTGAAGAACTTCTCGCGCAGATGGATGCGGCAATCAAAGCCCCGGGAGTCTCGAATGCCTGGACCATGCCGATTCGAGGCCGCATCGACATGTTGACCACCGGAATGCGAACCCCGGTTGGACTAAAGATTTCCGGCGGTGATTTGAATACGATTGAAGCGCTTGGAAAGCAGGTCGAGGCCGTTCTTCTTTCCGTGCGCGGCACGCGCGGGGTCTTCGCTGAGCGCGCCAATGCCGGATACTTCATCGATATTGCCTGGCGTCGCGATGAGCTTGCGCGATATGGCATTAGCATCGAGGGCGCTCAGGCAGTTCTCAAAAATGCAATCGGAGGGGACGATGTTTCAACGGTGTTCTCCGGCCCTGAGCGCTACCAGGTCAATGTTCGCTACATGCGCGACTTTCGCAGCGACCTTAATTCTATAAGCCGCATTCTGGTACCTGCGGGCGGGCAACGCCAAGCGACCATCGGCGAGTTGGCAACGATTCAGATTCATGAAGGTCCGGCAATGATTCGCGACGAAAATGGAATGCTCACCGGATATGTATATGTGGATCTCGCCGATCGCGACCCTGGCAGTTATGTTGCCGAAGCAGGTCGCATCCTGCGTGAAAAGATGGTAACGCCGCCAGGCTATACGATATCGTGGAGCGGCCAGTATGAAGCCATGAAGCGAGTCAGTCGCCGGCTGCGGGTGATTGTTCCGTTAACTCTAGGCCTGGTTCTTTTGCTGATATATGTCAATACGCGGTCGCTGGCCAAGACGTCGATCGTCTTGCTGGCTGTTCCATTCTCCGCCGTGGGCGCGATTTGGCTTCTCTACCTGCTTCACTACAACATGAGTGTGGCTGTGTGGGTAGGCCTGATTGGGCTATTGAGCATCGATGCAGAGACGGGCGTATTCATGCTCTTGTATCTCGATTTGGCTTGTGCGGATGCGAAACTGCGCGGATCTCTCAACACGCTGGAAGAGTTGCGCCAAGCCATTCTTTACGGCGCTGCAAAAAGGCTTCGGCCCAAGTTCATGACCTTTGCAACCACTTGCATCGGGCTCTTCCCGGTAATGTGGTCGATCGGCGCCGGCTCCGACGTGATGAAGCGCATTGCCGCACCAATGGTTGGCGGCATCTTCACGTCCTTTCTTCTCGAGCTCCTTGCTTATCCCGCAATTTATGAGCTATGGAAACGCAGAACTCTTTTCCCGGCATCTAAGGGGAACATTGCGCCGGTCGATCGAGCCTTCGTTTGATCCGGTGACAACGGTCTAGCCTGAACAGCTCACTAAGTTCCTAAAGCGTCTCAGATCTCGACAACGCCATCCGAAGTGGCTCAACGACTATCGTCTGAGAGCCGGTAAGGCGCGTTGCAACACTTGGCAGCGTGAGGAATACTTCGGCGGATTCAGACCACCTCACACGAACTGATTTTTGGATCCTCGTCTGTCTGCCGCGATTCTTATCCGTGCAAAAAGTTAGCGACCGCACCGAATTCATCCCGGCGCAGAATCGGCCCTTGGACGCCTGTAGAGCTCTTCTCCAAGGTCTGCCTCAGAATTCGTGATGATCGTCCACCAGAGAGGCGATGGTGTGCGATCGACCATCGACGGGTGTCTCCATGCCTGGCGCCGAGTTGGCTGCTTCGGTTTGGGCGCGCAATCTGGCCACGGCCAGCCAGTTGTCTTTATGCGGTTGGTCGGCGATCCAGGGCGGCAACGGCATGCGCAGGTAATCAGCCAGCGCCTCGGCGTAGCCCTCGTAAAGCACGCGCATCTCGCGCAGCCGCTCGAGGGAGTGGCCGTCTCGGCAGACCTTGACGCCGCTCTGGCAGAGTAGGTTGTAAAGCTGCTCATAGCGCGCGGGAGGAAGCCGGTCGGGAGCATCGTTCACCGGTGCTAAAGAGAATATCTGCGAAAGGTCGACCATTGCGTGACGCGCCATGGCAAAGGTCAATTGAGCCTGGCGCGCTTCGTGCCCTTTCACGCCTGCGATCAGCAGAGCCGAAGTATCGAGCACTGCCGTCAGTGCGCTGATCCAGCTCTGGTTATTATGTTGCGAACGGAAATAGCAGAGCAGCGGATAAGAGATATGGCTCTCCAGCAGTTCTGCCGACCAGCGCTCCCACTCCAGCAGCAGCAGCGCGAGAGCGTTATTGCCGCCTTCATAGGAATGGCGGCGCATAAGTTCCGCGGCGGTGGGTGGAGAGCCAGCCCGCGCGTCAAGCAGCGAGATGCTGACCTCGCGGCGCGAAAACGCGCCGTACAGAACCGGGAAGTATCCCATCACAACGGCCAGGAATCCGAACCCTGTACCAGCCTCAAGAATGATCAATTCGCGCGCCCAGGCGCTGTGTGGCGTCACGTCTCCAAGCCCGAGCGTAAAGATCGTGGTTCCGCTCACGTAAAGGTCTGATCGCAAACCAGGCCCTTGGCTGCTGTCGGTGAATGGGCTACCCAGGGAATAGAAAATGAGCGCAAAACCAACGACCATCGATCCGGCCCAAACCACCAAGAGAAAGATCAGCGACAAAGGCCCATAGTAACTGAAGGCGGATTCTCGCTTGCGCGGATCGCGCAGCCGCCTGGCGAAGAACACCCACGGTTTCCAGGTGACAACATAAAAAATCCGCGTGAGCCGGAATCGACCCGAAGCACGGCGCGGCAAAATGATGGTCTGGAAGGCATCGAGAAGCACGGCAAAAAGGCAAACAATGCCGGCAATCAAAATGAGCATCCGCATCGATCCTCCCTCGATAATATGGCCCGCCAGATTAGGACATGCGCTTGGACTGGCGGCATCTATTCCCGTCGTGCTGGTTTGCCCGCGCTCAGTGCCTGCTCGATTGCGTTGCTGAGGACATCGAAGTCGAACGGCCCGTTGTGACGCTGGCCATTGATGAAGAACGTTGGAGTTCCGTTCACACCGCCGCGCACGCCGCCGGAAAAGTCGGCTCGCACATGGGCGGTGTACATGTGCTCTGTAATAGCGGTCTGTAATTGCGAAGGAGAAAGGTCAAGCCTATCGGCCAGTTTCAAGAAGAGCGCGCTACCTAAACTCTCCTGATTCTCAAACAGAAGATCGTGCATCTCCCAGAACTTGCCATGTGCTCCGGCAAATTCTGCCACCTCAGCAGCCGGCTCTGCCCACGGATGAATCTGGCTCAGCGGAAAATTGCGGAAGACAAATGATAGACTTGTCGTGAAGTGCTGCTGCAGTCTCTTGACGATGGGATAGGCACGTGCGCAGTGGGGGCACTCATAGTCGCCATACTCGACCAAACCGCATTCCGCCGCAGGGTCTCCCTGCACGTGATCTCCCGCGCCCACCGCAATCGACAGCTTGCTCATAGTCGCCTCCTAACTCGGTAGAGCTTCCAAAGCTTGCAGGATGCCTTCGGCTCCCGGATTGATTGCAATCGGCGAGCAGTAGCTCCAGGCGATGACCCCGTTCCGATCAATGACAAAAAGTGCTCGTTCCGTAACACCATCTTCGGAACGATAGGCCCCGTAAGACCTGGCGACCTCGCCCTTCGGCTCGAAGTCTGCGGCCAACGGGAAATGCATGTGGCGATCTTTGGCGAACGCAGCATGACACCAAACGCCATCAACGGAGACTCCTACCAGTACCGCTCCATACTTCTGAAACTCGGGCAAGATCTCGTTGTAAAGAGCCATCTGGTCGCCACAGACAGGGCTCCAGTCGGCCGGGTAGAACGCCAGAATAACTGGCTTTCCGCGCAACTCATTGAGTGAAAGCCTCTGGTCGGGTGTGACGTGAAGGCTGAAATCCGGCGCCGGCGTCCCGGCTTGCAGAATGTTGGCCATGACGATACCTCAGCCATGAAATACCAGAAAATCGAAAAAGTAGCAAATCGGTCTGCATAAGATGAATTCAGATCCTTAGCTGCAAAAGTGAATCGCTCTCAAGACCTTCCGCGCACGCTCACTACGAGAACATAAACGGCCACAGTCGCTATCTAAACCGGTGGAGGCTGGTCAACTGAAGGTTGGGATACAAATCAATATCCATGTGTAGACGATTACACTCACTCGAAGTTACATGCAACAGAAGATGCCAGCATCGTAATAAGGATGGCATTTTCTTGCCTTGCGATCGACATCAATACTTCGGCAGCGAAGGATCGATCCTTTCAGCCCAGGCCAGAATGCCACCTGTCAGGTTGGTCGCGCGCTTGAAGCCTGATTGGCGCAGGAAGTCGACGGCCTTGGCGCTGCGTGCACCGCTCTTGCAATGCACCACGATCTCGCGGCTTGAGTCGAGTTCGTGCACGCGCGTCGGCAGATCGCCAAGCGGAATCAGATGCCCCTTGATGTTGACGATTTGATACTCATGCGGTTCGCGGACATCGAGCACGAAAATGTCTTCTTTGGCATCGAGACGGCGCTTTAACTCCTCGGGCTGAATCTCGGGAATCTTCGCGCTCGTGGATGCCGCGGAATCTTCCCCACGAACGCCGCAGAACTGGTCGTAATCGATCAGTTCCTTGACCGTTGGATTTGCGCCGCAGACTGGGCACTCCGGATTCTTTCGCACGCGCAACTCGCGGAAGCGCATGGCCAGTGCATCCACCAGCACCAGACGGCCAATCAACGGCTCGCCTCCGCCGAGGATCAGCTTGATCACTTCAGTTGCCTGAATCACGCCAAGCAGGCCGGGAAGCACGCCCAGCACTCCGCCCTCAGCACACGATGGAACCAAGCCCGGCGGCGGCGGCTCGGGATACAAGCAGCGATAGCATGGACCAGCCTCGGTGGCAAAGATGCTGGCCTGGCCTTCGAAGCGAAAGATGGACGCATAGACATTGGGCTTGCCGCTCAGTACGCAGGCATCATTGACAAGATAGCGCGTGGCAAAGTTATCCGTGCCGTCGGCAATGATGTCGAAGCCGCTGAAGATCTCCAGCGCATTTTGGCTGTTCAGATAGGTATCGAAGCGCTTGATCTCGACAAAGGGATTGATCGCGGTCAGTTTGTCGATCGCCGAGTCGAGCTTGAGCCGTCCTACATCGCTGGTGTAATGGAGAATTTGCCGTTGTAGATTCGTATAATCGACCACGTCAAAATCGACAAGGCCCAGTGTCCCCACTCCGGCAGCGGCTAGATACAAAGCCAGAGGCGATCCAAGCCCGCCCGTGCCGACGCATAAGACACGCGCAGTCTTCAGCCTCTTCTGACCTTCCATCGTAACTTCAGGCATGATGAGGTGACGCGAGTAGCGCAGGATTTCCTCATTGCTCAGGGTTGCCGGGCTTGCTTCAGTTACTGAAGCCATTGATATTCTCCTATCTTCGAACTCATAGAAATCTATTCCGCGCTCGATCTACCATTGAATTCCGCCAGCGACAGAGGGCACTATTGAGACGATGTCCGTCTCCTTAACTGGAGTTGCATCCTTGCTCAGGTAGCGAATGTCCTCATCGTTCAGATAAACATTGACGAAAGAGCGCAACTTTCCGTCCTCGGAGAATAGATGCCTGCGCAGATCTGGATGTTGGGCGACAAGATCGGCCAACGCCTCGCCAACGGTCTGAGCGCTAACTTCAACGATGGATTGCTTTCCGGCATAGGGCCTGAGAGGCGTAGGAATCAAGATTTTGATGGACATATCCTTCCCTTCTGCGCGGTTTTGATTTGCAATGCTTCGATCAATTCTCGATTACTTCGAGGACTTCGTCTTCAAAACGCTTGGCTTCTTCCTGCCCCAGCAACAAAAACGAGTTGGTGAGCAGGGCACGTCCGTTCTCGACGCTGGTGATCACATACGAACAGCCTGTCCAATGCGCTTCGGCAGAATCGGTCGCAGACCACTTGGCCGGATGATCGGGATGCGAGTGATAGAAACCGACGATGTCATCGCCCGCAACAATCGCTTCCCGCTGAATGCGAACCAGTTCCGCTGGACTGATGTGATAGCGATTCGCAGGTGAGTCCGTGCGAGTGTTTCCGCATTGCACTACTCTTCTAACAACCTTTCCACTAGACTCGTTGAACTCACCTACCAACACGCCACAGCACTCATGTGGATACGTGGCCTCGCCATGCTGCCGCAGTTGATCATAGAGGGCTAATGGAATCATCAACGCCATACTTACTCCATTGACTTACTCGTTCTCATCCCAGAAGCGTTCGCTCAAATACTTGTCGCCGGAGTCAGGGAAGATAGTGACCACCACCGAGCCGGCAGCCGCATCTTTCGCAATCAGTAACGCGCCGACCAATGCCGCAGCCGCGGAGACTCCGATCAGCAACCCTTCTTCACGAGCCACTCTTCGAGCCATGGCCTGGGCTGCTTCTGTTTCGATGCCCAACTCTGCGTCGGCGATGCTGGGATCGTATATCTTCGGCACAATCGAGGTTTCCATGTGCTTGGTTCCCTCGATTCCATGGAAGGGCGAGTCGGGCTGAAGGGAAATGCATTGAATCTTCGGATTCAGCTCTTTCAATCTGCGCGACGTTCCAACGAATGTTCCACTGGTTCCGAGAATGGCCACAAAGTGCGTCACATGACCATCGGTCTGCCGCCAGATTTCATCGGCGGTTCCGCCGCTGTAATGTGCGCGCCAGTTAGCGTCGTTGGAATACTGGTCGACATAGGTATACTTGTCCGGCTCGGCAGTCGCAAGTTCGCGCGCTTTGCGGATCGCCCCATCCGAGCCTTCGCCGGGATCGGTGAAAACTACCGTTGCTCCATAAGCGCGAAGGATGCGCCTTCGTTCCGCCGATACATTCGAGGGCATACAGAGCGTAATCGGAATTCTGTATGCCGCTCCAAGCATCGCGTAGGCAATCCCCGTATTGCCGCTCGTAGAGTCAAGTAACGTTTTGCCTTGTCCTAACTTGCCTTCCCGCAAAGCTTCCGCCACTATATTGGACGCCGCGCGGTCCTTTACCGATCCGCCCGGATTGGCCCACTCTGCCTTGGCCAGCACCTGCACACGATTCATGTCTTCGGTAATTCGCTCAAGCCGTAGCAGCGGTGTATTGCCGATTCGCTCCTTCAGATTGACGCCCAATGAGGTGGTCATGTAATCCCATTAGTACTTCAAAGATTGCAGATAGGAATGTAGAATAGCTCGACTGCGATTCTGGCAAGATGGACTGTCATGGATTGCGAGAGAAGGCTTTTGAATGCGATAGAGAGTCAGCCAAGGAAGCAAGATCGATTGCTCATAACGCCGTCGTAGTTGCCGAAGCAGGCAAGCAGAAACGGCAGGTTACAGACTGTTCTTTCGGTTTTCACGCCGCGCACAGGATGAGTCCCCGAAGAATTAGCGGTATGCATCGGCGACCTCCGTTCACAGTCCTTCTCCGGTCTGAACAGGAGACACTATCAGCCAAATCTAACATTCAGCAGTATCTTACGTCAAAGGTCCCGCACACGGCTTTCCGTCGCCGATTGTCTCTTGAGCTGACGGAGTCTTTGACTTCATGCTTAGCACGGAGCGGCCCACGGGATAACCCGGCGATGAGTGACAGCTCAAGCCCAGCACTTCTCAGTTACTGGTTGCATTTGACTGGAAGACGGAAAGTGATCCGCGATTCTCCATCAAACGTCTGGATCATCCGGTCGAGCGGCACAAGCCATCTGCCGCGAAGCTGCAGAAGCGGTTGCAGACTTCACCTTGGGCCGATTCGTGCTGATTATTTACTTCGCGGGTCCTGGCGCACCGGACGCTCCTCAGTGATTCCTTCTCTGGCGACCGCAATTTTCTTCGACTTCCGATAGACATTTGCAACTGCCAACGTCCAGAGAGGAGCCAGATCGACTCCTGGCACCAGCTTGCCAAGAAACGATGGCAGGAACTCCCAGTGCCAACCGAGAAGGTAAGTCAGCACAGCTCCCATGCCCAGGTCGAATATGTCGTCAGCGGGTGATTCAACGCCTTCGACAAAGATAGGGAAAATTACAATCTGCAGCAAGTCCGCGATGATGGCGAGTATCATGGCGGCGCGAAGGCGCGGACCCGGCGAAATTGTGATGACGTCGTGAGTCACATTTGCCTGCTGCATTCATTTTATTCGTTGCGAAAGTCCAATCAAACTTCAGCGCCGCATCTCCAAGGAAGATCACGGCTAGTGCTGGCGCGAGCACAATATCAATCGAGGTTCAACCTGGACGGAGGAATCCAGCACAACCGAAGCACCCTCAAGGCAGTGGATCTTGTCCCACGGCCATCGAGAAGTAGTTCATTGAACTGGACAGGTCCCAACAAGTACACGTCAACTTCGCGTCAAATCAACAGCATTCCCTTGACCGTAGGTAGCGAATCGAGTGTCGCCACGTGCATCAAGTCCTGCTACCTGAGAATGTTGATTGTTGCGGCGCCCAGTGCGAGTTGCGAGAAGACCTGCGACCAGTCGATAAAGCCGCGCAACACACCTTGCCTGAAGGTCTTCTCCGGCACCACAATCGTGTCGCCCGGATAGATTCGCAGGTTATTGAACTCATTGCCCCAGAGTCCTTGTTCCTTTTCGCGGCTTACCACCTCGCCGTCAGCGCGAATGACAAACGCATGCCTCGGATCAGCATCCCTGTTTGGCCCACCGGCCAGCTGCAGGAATGCACCGGTCCGCCCTCCATGCAAATACAGGAAGGAATTCTGGTCATAGACAGCACCGACCACATTGACGGTAGCCGGAAGGGGCGGAACGGCAAACCGGTCTCCGTCTTCCATGGTGATCTCTGGGATGTTGCTTACTCCAGAGCCGTCTGGCGTAAATCTCAGCACGATGCGCCCTGTGGCCCGGATTTGACGCAAGCTTGCAAGCAACTCACGCTCGCTGGACTGGGCCGATGCTCCGCTGGCCAAATCCTGCGCGGAACTCACGGGAGAGGACGCCAAGGCCAGGTTGCCCCGCTCGATTTCCATACCCAGATTCTGCACATATTCATCGATTCTGGCCTGCTGAATTGCACGGGTCGATTCGCGAGTAAACTCAGAGCCGTAGAGATACGCATCGGCAGTAAGTCCACCCGCGCGCTGCACCAGACTCCGGAGCGTTTCTCCCGGCTGGACCGTATATACGCCGGCGTGGGCAAATTCCCCGTCCAGCGTCACTGATTTCGTCTGGTGCGCGAGCGGTACGCGGATATCGCCCTCGGAGAAAATAGAGACCACATCGCCCGCATGAAGCTCGAAATCCTGTGAAGCATCGTGCTGTTGGACAAGCCTGCCCAAATCGAACGGAAGGAGATTGGTCTTCAGAGTCTCTGGGTCTAGACGCTCGATCACGGCATAATCCCAGTCGATCTCCGGTGCAAGCGATTTCACTTCGGTTCGCTGTGCCTGAGGCAAAGTCCGGGCGGACGGGTTTTGCGAGGCCGCCAATGAAGTTCCGGCATTCCTCTGCTGCGCTCCCAGACCATTACCCAGCTGATTCCCGTAAGGCCCTTGTTGAGATCCCAATTGACCTTGTTGTGATCCAGCCTGACCCTGTTGGTATCCCGATTGTCCCTGCTGCTGATATCCAGACTGGTCCTGTTGGTAGCCCGATTGCCCTTCCGGGTAGCCCGACTGTTCCTCCGGATAGCCCAACTGCCCCTGGTATCCAAGCTGTCCTGGTTGGTATTGCGGCTGCCCCTGTTGGTAGCCTGGCTGCACCTGCTGGTACCCAAATTGATTTGTGGTATTCGTCCCTTCCGGAGGGGTAACTTTAATCGGATAGGCATGGTTGTTCGGCGGCTGGTTCAGCTTATCCAGGCCCGGAATCGGCTCAAACTCCTGAGCAGGCAATCCCAACTGAGCCCGCTTCCACCAGTAATTCCTTGTAATCAGCGATTCCTTGTCAGGAATCAGATCGCTGATGCGCATGCCAGGGTGCCATGCAAAACGGCCGGGATTCGCGGTATTACCCCTGAGAATGACCGTCTTCTGGTACATAGGCACGATCGAGTAGACACGCACGAGATCACCGTCGGCGAGTGGGGTGGCAAGACCATTTGCATCGTATGCAACCTCTATCGCCTGCCGGTCGTGATGCTCCTCGATGCGCTCAATCGAAACGCGAGCCTCAGCGGCCATGGAAGTTACGCCCCCGGCATTGGAAAGAAGATCTGCCAGCGTCTCACCAGCGCGTAATTCGTAGATGGCCGAATCCCGCACACTTCCGGTGACTGCCACCTCGGCTCCAGCAGGAGGAATGAAAATCACATCTCCGGACTGGAGTTGCACATCCTTCGACCGGTCGCCGTTTACCAGGAGGCGATAAAGATCAAAGTCGGTGATCAATGCGCTGCCGCGGCGCAGTTGAATGTGCCGCATCGAACCCTGGACAGAAGGCCCTCCACTAGCAAAAAGCGCGTCAGCCAGCGAACTCAGCGAACTCACGGTAAAGACTCCCGGACGCCGCGCCTGCCCGGTAATGTACACCTGGATAGATCGGATCTGTCCCACATCAACGGTCAATTCGAAGTTGTGATAAACCCGGCCGATCGCGTCGTGCAAGTGGCTGCTAAGCTGCGAAAATGGCATTCCCGCCACATGCACCGGCCCAACCTGCGGAAGAAATATCTCCCCTGAGCGGTCGACGCGCACATTGGTCTGGAAACTTACTTGCCCCCATACGCGAACGCGCAACTCGTCGCCGGGGCCGAGAATGTAATCGAGTGGAACCGGAGTCATGTCAAGCGGAGCAAATGTCGATGGCACCTTGCTGAACAGGTTCACTCCATATATAGGCAGTATCTGGCCGGTGATTGATGCGATGAATTTTTGAAATTCCGTCAGCGGCTCTGGTGCAGGCCGTTCGGCCAACTGCCGGCTCCCAGTAGCGGAGAGCGGGGACAATCGCTCAGTATCTGAGTAGTTGAGATTGGGATTTCGCGGCAGCACATTCTCTTCCCCCGGCAATGAGGTGCGAGGTTGCGCTGTTGGCAACTGATTGTTCCCATAGGAACTCTGATCGGTGCAGCCAGCCTCACCCGCCATCAAGGGATCGGTGCAGTCCGGCGCAGTCGGACTCTGTGATCCTCCCAAATTGCTTCCCTGAGAAGGTAGTTGCGAGCAGAGCGATGTCGTAAGCGACAAAATCAGGACAAGCTGCCCAATCAGCCTGATCTTGCGCGTCCGTGATGCAGCCCGATCATAGGCAGGGCTGGCACTGAGCCCACAAATGTCCCTTTCGCGCCTTAAAGAATTCATATAAAACGAGTCTAACACGGGCCTTGAACGGTCTTTCAAGCCCTCTTGACAGGGACTTGAGCCTCCGTTTCCTCTGATGATTCTCCATGAATCTTTCGCCGCACTAACACGTCTGGAAGCCGATTTTGCAGGCCGGAGTATGCCCCGTTCAAGTCTCTGTTTTCCGTGCGGCGCAGATTTGTAGTCTGCACTATGCATCTACTAAAAGGGTATTATCGCATATGGCAACTAAGTGGTTACTAACCGAACTCTCGATCACCTAGGATCCGCATCTCCATCGAGAGAACACCCGCAAAACTTATTGATAACCCAATTTTTGTCAACGAGTTAGAGAGAGAAACATCCCGAGGTCATATCTTAGCGTGCGGGACAGTTCGACAGATTCGCTGAATAATCAATTCTGTCTCTTCTATCAGATGTTGAAACAAGTGTTTACTTATCATTCAATAAACTTTCAGAGTCCTGAATCGTCTTTCTGATTCCTGAATAGACTTTGTGAGTGCTGTATGAAAAAATGAAGATGCCGCGCAACAAACGAACAAAAATTGCGTCATAAGAAATATCACACAGAAGGAGTCACCATCTGATAGACTAGGCGCGACACTCAGGAATAGCGTTATCGGTTGCAAATTTCTTCAGGCCTTGATTCTTATGCGCCGAGTTTCACTGTGTGCCTTTGGTATGCCTTGTCAAGCCGAATAACGGGCTAGCATCCGGAACCAACAGTAGGATTATTGTCCGTGAAATGCCTTCGTTCCACGGAATTGTCAACGCATTTTTTCTGCCCCCGAGAGACCAACTTTGAGCGCTAATCATTGGTCAACTGAAAGTTTGGAAAAGAACTCCATGAGTCGGCTGACGCAAGGCCATGCTCACGGCGGAGCGGGTTATATCGAGGCTCCTCAAACTGAGGACGGCCTTATGCGGACGACACGCGCGTCGCTTTTTCTATGCGGCAAGCGGCCCAGTTCCTGGTCGCGGTCCACAGCCAAGCGCATGTTTGACTGCTCTTGCGTTCTTCTCGCATTGCCTGTACTACTTCCGGTACTTCTGGTGGTCGCCTTTGCTGTCTGGATAAGCTCCAATGGCCCAATCTTTTTCTTGCAGGAGCGCGTGGGACGCCTCGGCTGCAGATTTACCATTATCAAGTTCAGAACCATGATCCATGCCGCGAGGAATATGCATCGTGCGGTCACCACGACCAGCAACCAGAGATTCACTTCGATCGGGCCTTTTCTGCGCCGCTGGAAGCTGGACGAACTGCCCCAACTCTTGAATGTGCTTTGGGGGGACATGAGCCTGGTAGGACCTCGTCCCAAGATGCCCGAGCATATGTTCTCTGACCTGGCGTGCCGCCCAGGCATCACTGGCGCGGCCACCATCGCCTTCGCTCGCGAGGAGGCGATTCTCGATGCTGTACCTACCCATAAGCTGGAATCCTTCTTTCACGCCGTCGTTCTTCCCACCAAACGCCGACTCGATGAGGACTACATGGCCGAGGCCACTTTCTTTTCCGACTTCAGGCTCATCGCTAAAAGCATTTTGCGACACTGGGATAGTTCGATCGTGGAGGAGATGCTCAAAGACACCTCATTTGAGACGGGAGACGCAGAGAAACACCACCGAACAGCTGCATCGCCTGCCGCCCACAAAGCAGGGCCAGTTTCTTCCCATCAACATGCTCCAGTTGCGACGGATGCAGCTGTGCCGGTGGCGGAACTCGCGATCTCCTGACCGTTGGACTTTGCGGGAGAAAGTCCGCCACCTGTGAGCTTGTTCAATCCGGTCGAGTTGGGCCATGTTCCTTGCCTGACGCCGTTGACACCAACCATTTCAGCCTGCTTGGGGACCGGGGAATCTGGACGGTTGCGTTGGTGTCGCGTTGGGTGCAGTTTTTTGAAAATCAACATATTCCAGCCCTTAAGCTAAGCCCAGCCACGAACCCATGACCCTAAATTCATTTTAAGAAGGTGCCCTCCTCGATCGGCTTGGGAAAGCTGTCTCTCGGAGTTGGCGAGTTGTCAGCCTACAGCCGCGCTCCGGCTCGCGTCCAATACGTGTCCAAGCTCAAAACCCGCCGAAGGTCGATGCTTGTGCAGCGCTTCCGCAATCCCCAAGCATGGCACCCCGAATTGGCATCGAAGTTCTTCACCATGTCCTCACGCATCAGTTTTTGAAGGTCCGGCCCCAACGCATAGCGCGCCGCCCGAATCGTCACGCCGGCGCAAACATCGCCGTGCATAATCCGGTTACGCCTCCGATCACGAACAGCTTACCCACCATGACCAGCGAAACATTCCGAGGCGAGTTCATCTCGAAGATCGGCACCAGCGGCGCCGCGAAGGCGCCCAAAAACAAAACTCCCCGGCACGGTTTTCTCGTTAAAGGAAGGTAACACTTGAATATCTGTGGAGTAAAGGAAGACTCCTCCCCGCGAGCGTTTCTTCTTTTGTTACAGAGGGACCGGCAAAGTCCTTCCGAAATCTTGCTTGATGAGCTACCCTCTTGAGAAGGATTGCTACCCTTCCCCGCCATCGATTTATACTCGACTACCATAAGTGAAACAAAGACGAGGTTCCTAGGACCCGAATCATGCTTCCGGATCAGAGCGATTTATGGGGCGAGTTGCTGACCTACATCGAGGCGCGTAGCGTCATACCGATTGTCGGTCCCGAACTCGTCCTCGTCGATTATGACGGACGGCGCGAACCCTATTACCGGCTGCTGGCGCGCGAACTCGCTATGCGATTGAGGCTCGGCGATCTCGGTCAGGATGCGACCTTCGACCGGGTGGTGGGAGCTTATCTCGCCAAGCCCGGCAGCAGACGGCAGTCGGTCTATCGCGAGCTAGGCGATATTGCCGGAAAGCTCTCGATCAAAATCCCAGAGCCGTTGCTGCAATTGGCAGGCATATCCGATCTGAATCTTTATGTGAGCTTTTGCACCGATAATTTTCTTGCCCAGGCGATCAACGCGGCGCGTTTTGCCGGTCGTGCTGAAACCCGCGAGTTGGCATTCAATCCCAGCGAAGCCGGCGACCTGCCCGACGGTTCACGCGATGTGCCGCTCGTTTATGGCCTGTTTGGGCGCATGTCGGTGCTGCCCAAGTACGTCGTTGCGGAAGAGGACGAACTCGAATGGGTCACCGCCTTGCAAATCCCCGAAAAACGTCCAGAGCGGCTCTTCGATGAATTAGGACGCAATCATCTGTTATTCCTTGGCTGCCGGTTTCCCGACTGGCTGGCGCGTTTCATCCTGCGCACGACCAAGAACAGCAAGCTGTCGGCCGAGCGCGGCTTCTCAGAGTATTTGATCGACGCTGACAGCGAATCGAATGCGTCCCTGGTCGCCTTTCTCACCAACTTCAGCCGCGAGACGCAAGTGTTGGCGCTGGACCCGGTCGCCTTCGTGGCCGAACTCGCCCAGCGCTGGCAGCAACGTCAGAGCAGCGGCGCCGTGGCCAGAGAGCCTGAGCCGGCTCCAATGCCGGAAACTATGCCACCCGGTAGCCTGTTTATCAGTTATGCCAGTGAGGACCGGCCGGCCGCGTTGCGGCTCGCGGCGGAACTGCAAGCCGCCGGACTGCCGGTCTGGCTCGATCGCCAGCAACTCGATTGGGGCAGCGACTACACGGCGCGCATTCGGCTCGCCATCCAGCAATGCGCGCTGTTTGTGCCCCTGCTGTCGCGCACGGCAGAGCAGCGCACCGGTTTCTTTCGCAAGGAATGGGCCTGGGCCAGCGAGCGTAACCTTGATTTCACCGGCAGCAGCCTCGCCTTCCTGTGCCCATTGGCGATCGACGATACTCCGGTGGTTGCAAGCCCCGAGATTCCTCCGGCCTTCAAGATGGTGCATATCGAACAAGCTCTCGCCGGCAACCTCCAGGCGCACCAGACGCGAGCGATCGTCGGCGCCTTCAATGCCATGCGCTCTCGCCTTCAGGGTAAGCCATGACCGAGCTTCCCAACATCGACGCCGAACGCCCGTGGCCGGGCCTGCTGCCGTTCACCGAAGACTCGCGCATGTTCTTCCACGGCCGCGAAGCTGAAGCCGACGAGCTGTTTCGTCTGATCGAACGCGAACCTCTAACGGTATTATTCGGTCAATCCGGACTGGGAAAGTCCTCGCTGCTCAATGCCGGCGTATTCCCGCGCCTGCGCCGCGCCGGTTATCTGCCGGTCTATCTGCGCCTTAATTTCGACTCCGCGGCGCCTGTGCTCATCGAGCAGGTCTGGCAGGCCCTGCTCGGCGAATGCGTCAACCACGAGGTGAATGCAAGCGCGAACCTGTCCGGCGACAGCTTCTGGCAATACCTGCATCGCCCCGACACACAGTTTCTCAATCCCCATGGGCGCCCCGTCGTGCCCGTGCTGGCCTTTGATCAGTTCGAGGAGATCTTTACCCTTGGCCGGCAAACACCGCAGCTAAGCGCAGCCACGCAAGTGCTCTTGCAACAGCTCGGCGAACTCATCGAAAATCGCCTGCCGCCCGCCCTCGAAAGCGAACTCACGATGCACCCGGAGCGCCTCGAGCAATTCGATTTGATGTGCCAAAACATCAAGATCGTGTTCTCTTTTCGCGAGGATTATCTGGCCGAATTCGAAGGTCTGAAGACGCTCATTCGCCCCATCATGCAAAACCGCATGCGCCTCACGTCGATGCGCGGCGACAGGGCGGCCGAGGCGATTCAGCAGGCGGGCGCCGGCCGCTTGAGCGCAGCTGTCGCAACGCGTATTGTGAGGTTCGTCGGCGGCGCGGCAAGGGGCGACGCCGAACGGCTCGAAGAGATTTCCGTCGAGCCCGCGCTCCTCTCGCTAGTCTGCCGCGAACTCAACGAGCAGCGCATCGCCCGCCGCCAGGCAGAGATCAGCGCCAATCTTATTCAGGGCGAAAACACGCAGCAGATCATCACGCAGTTCTACAACCAGGGTTTTGCCGGGTTGGAAGTCCTGGTGCGCCATTTTGTCGAGGATCGGCTGCTCACCTTGGCCGGCCACCGCGACAGTTGCGCTCTGGACAATGCTTTGGCTGAGCCCGGTATCAGCGAAGAGGCGATTCAGAGTTTGGTGGATCGGCGCATCCTGCGTCGCGAAGAGCGCGGCGGATTGGTTCGGCTCGAGCTGATTCACGATGTGCTCGCGGTCGTGGCGAAGGAGAGCCGCGATGCGCGGCGTGAGGCGGGGGCCCTTGCCGCCGCGCAATTGTTGCTGGCCAGGCAGCGGCGTCGCCAGCGCATCGTCGTCGCGTGGGCCGCGGTCATGGTGGCAGTTCTCGTAGCGATTTCCGCGCTGGCGCTGTTTGCGATTCGCAGGCGAAATGATGCCGTTAGCGCCCAGCTCATCGCTGTATCCGCCCAGCATCGGGCGGATCAACAGGCCCTGCAGGCCATCGAACAGCAGAGGATCGCACAGAGCGAAAGCGCCCGGGCGCTCGGCGCGGAACAACTGGCCAACTCAAAACAGTTGCAATTGACTGATGCCCTGGAGAAGGCGGACGAGGCCACCGGCAAGGCTACCAGTGAAGCCGGCGAGAAGGAAAAACAGCGATGGCAGGCAATCATCTGGGCCGCGGCCGCCGCCGAACAATTGGACTCGCACGGCACGGTTGAAAATCTGC
This sequence comes from Occallatibacter sp., assembly GCA_049522255.1. GTDB lineage: Bacteria > Acidobacteriota > Terriglobia > Terriglobales > Acidobacteriaceae > Telmatobacter. Next base: position 19,171 of record JBEKOA010000020.1, on the reverse strand, counting down.
ACGCCTGCGTCGAATCAACAAATCGCCTTGCCGACGATCCGGCGAGCGCATCGCTCGATTACATGGTGGGAGTCTGGCATGCGGTCGGAGGGGACTATTCATCGACCGATGTGGATTGGCTCCGCAACGGAAAGTGCGTGAACAGGCATATCTACGAATATGATCAAGAGCGCGACCTGACCGGCGAACGCTGTACCTGGACCTACAAGCCGATCTCCGGGGATGAATTCGAGATTGATTGGCAATCGGACAAGCTGGGATCCGAATACCCAAAGCAGCTAATCTTCAAGATCACCAGCTTTACGCGAATGCGCAACATCAATTACGGCTACGACGCGTTTCGAATCATCTGTCCGGCCGAGGAACTCGCCATCCGCCGCGGCGAGCTCGCCACTCTTCAGAAAAAAGCCGCCGGAGATCCCGGCAATCTGACCCGTCAAGCGGACCTCGCAGGCGGATTCGACAAGCTGGCAACGGCATTGGCCGCCCAAAGCGATTCTGCAAGCGCCCTTGGGTCTTTCAACGACGAACTCAACATCTATCAGAATCTCGAGACGCGCGACCCCGGCAATAAGACCTGGCAGCAAAAAGCGGCGCAGTCGTTCGCGCAGGTCGGCGACATTCAATTCGCGCAGGCCAAGGCCTCCGATCAGGCCGGTAACGCGCAACAGAGCCTGCAACTATCCACGGCGGCGATCACGTCCTATCGGAAGAGCCTTGCAATTCGCGAGCAGTTGATGCGCGCCGCCCCCGAGGACGTCGATGCGCAGTTAAATACGGCGCAAGCATCCAATCGGCTCGGCGTTGCTCTCTATTGGAGTCACCACGGAGCGGAGGCCGCAGATGCCTTCCGGGAGACGGTGCGCCTGGTCGAGAGCATCGTTGATGCTCACCATGGCACTCCCGAGATTCGATTGGTACTCGTCTGGGGTCTATATTCTGTGAGCCAGGTGTCGGATAATAAGACCGAGGCCAGGGACGATCTGCGAAAATCGCTCGCAATCGCGACGGAAATGCAACACGAGCACAATGCTTCCGCGCAGATACCCGGTGTGGTTACATTTCTGCAAGACGCGCTTGCCAAGCAGCACTGACCAACTCCGCACATATGCTCATTTCCGCCAGCTTGCATCGCGCGATTTTGGTCGATTCATGTGCGCCGGCCTTGCCAACCGAGTTCGATGATTCGCTCAAATGCTGTACTATGTGTGTACGGAAGGTTGGCAGAGCGGTTGAATGCACCGGTCTTGTTAAATCGAGCGCCGTCGTGGAAACACGGCAGATGTAGGGAGTCAAAGTCGGCGAACCCCCTGGGAAGATCCGAGGCAACGCCGAGCGAAGGCTGGCGCAGGCCAGCAACGTGTAGAGACTTGACGGCTCCCGCCTAAGGCTCTTTTGGGCTATGGCGAAGACAAAGTCCAGACTACAAACAAGCGAAGGCTTGGTAGCGAAAGCTATAGTCGTATGGAAAACCGGCAGGGTTGAAAGGCCCTCCAGGGTTCGAATCCCTGACCTTCCGCCACTCTTCGTTTTCGCCCTTTCAACGGTCATGTCAAAGGGTTCTCTACAATCAAATAAGAAATAGAAACGCCGGAGCATTTTGCGCCCACGTGTGATCGCAGCGGGCATCTCGGACAATCGCCTCCCGAACTCCCGCCCTGCTTCCAGTCCCGAGGATCGAATCCGTCCGGGACGGCATAACTCGCATTCCATCGCCGCACTGCGCTCGTCCTGGCGCGCTCGCCGCTCCGCCAGTTCCGCTGCTGCCCGTTCTGCGGAGTCCATCCTTTATGACACGGCGATGGTAGCACGTATTTATATTTGGTATGATAGCAACAGAAGCAAGTGAGCATGGAATTGCCGGCCTCCTGGCTGGACAAATGCCTTGCGGAGATTCAAATCCTTGCGCACAACGGTGCTGAATCTATCATTGTAGAAGAGGATAAGGAAGCAATGCCGGCGCTACGGCGCGTGTGAGCACAGAGGAGTGCATCGATGGGAGCAGTGCCGGCAAAGCCCGGAGCAGGTCCGCGCCTCAAGCGTTTCCCGCTGCACGAACTGCTCACACTATTCAACGATTCGGCCAGCCATCTGCTCGTCAAGGTCATCGGCATCTACGGAATCCTTTTCGTCTTCAATCTTGCTGCCTGGATTTGGGCCGTCGTAGTCTTTCGCCACTATCCGCTTCTGCTGGGCACGGCGCTGCTCGCCTATAGTTTTGGACTGCGTCACGCCGTCGATGCCGACCACATTGCGGCAATCGACAATGTGACGCGCAAGCTGATGCAGCAGGGCAAGCGCCCTGTCGCTGTCGGTTTCCTGTTTTCTTTGGGGCACTCGACGATTGTGGTGCTGGGATCGGCGGCCATTGCCGCAACAGCGATGGCGCTGCAACACCGCATGGATGCGGCCCGCGCGATCGGCGGTGTGATTGGCACGCTTGTATCGATGCTGTTTCTATTCGCAATCGCCATAGCAAACCTGATCGTTCTGCGCTCTATTTATCGCGCCTTTGTGAGAGTGCGCGGTGGCGCGCCATACGTCGAGGAAGATTTTGACCTGCTGCTGGCCGATCGAGGATTCCTTTCCCGGCTCTTTAGGCCCATGTTCAATCTGATTACGCGCAGTTGGCATATGTACCCACTGGGCTTTCTTTTTGGCCTTGGCTTTGACACAGCCACGGAGATCGGGTTGCTGGGCATCTCTGCGGCCGAAGCCTCAAAGGGTCTCTCGTTGTGGTCCATTCTGGTCTTTCCTGTGCTCTTCGCAGCCGGTATGTCACTGATCGACACGACCGACAACATTCTCATGCTGGGCGCATATGGATGGGCCTTCATCAAGCCGGTGCGCAAACTCTACTACAACATGACCATCACCTTTGTATCGGTGTTGGTAGCTCTGATCGTTGGCGGCATCGAGGCCCTGGGACTTCTAGCCGATCAATTCCAACTGAAGGGCATCGTCTGGACCGCGGTCGAAAGGCTCAACGGCAACTTTGGCGTGCTTGGCTATTGCATCATCGGGCTCTTCGCGCTGAGTTGGATCGTCTCCCTGGCAATCTACAAGTGGCAGCGGCTGGACGAGATCGAAGTGCAGTCCTAACCGCAATCTGCGGATGAAGAATCGTACTGCGTCCTGCGCTCTGACATACAATCAGGTGTGGTGGCAGGAGCGTCTATGGGGATCTTAAGTAGAATCGGCGTTGCGCTGGATTCCGATCTTCTCAAGCAATTTGATCAGTGGATGGGCCGGCGCGGCTATACCAACCGTTCCGAGGCCTTTCGCGATCTGATTCGCGATCGCCTGGTCGGCGAGCGTACCTCGTCTCCGAACGCAGTTGTCGTGGGCACCGTGACCCTGATCTACGATCACCATGCGCACGGCGTCGGTGAAAAACTCACCGAGTTGCAACATGCGCGGCACGATCTTGTCGTCTCCACCAGTCACGCTCACCTCGACCACGATTCCTGCCTGGAAGTGCTCATTGTGCACGGCAAGTCGGCGGCGGTGGAACAGTTCGCCAGCAATCTCATCGCGCTGAAAGGCGTGCAGCATGGGAAGCTAGTGATGTCCGTTCCGGCGCAGGCGTTAGCTGCACCTGCGGAGAAGGCGCATAGGCACCCGCATCCGCATAAGCACTGATACCCCGCAGAAAGCAAGAGTGGCCGGGGAAACATTCGCTCTCCGGCCGTTTTTCTTTATTCTTAAGTTTCTTGTTTTCCGTTCGACTTACCACAGCGCCAGGTCAGGTTGACGCTGACGCAGGAAGGCGTTTGTCAAAAGCTTCTTCCCAACCAGAATCGCGCCAGAAACGGTTCGGCGGGGTGGTTAACACGTCCGAATGCCGGCGTGGTTGTTGGAGTTATCTGGTAGACATAGGCGTAGTCAATATCGGCATCTTTGCGGTTAAGCATATTCAAAAACTCGACCGCTACGTGCCATCTCTTTAGAAACTGATAACCGATCTCACCATTCCCCGTTGATCTTTGTCCTCGGTGCATATCTCAACCCGCCAAATCGCCTTGTGGCTCTGGTTGGTCGAGGTTCGTCGTTTCTTTTCACACCTGACATGATAAAACTGCGTCGGATGTGGGGAACCCAGATCTTCCCCCCGAGGGGACACATCCCACACGCTGCAACCCCTAGGATTTACACTAGTAGACGGAGAATCCTGTGTTTTTTGATAAAGTTCTAACGACGATTTTTGGCACGGCAAACGAGCGCCTGATCAAGCGGATGATGCCCATGGTGGCACTGATCAACGCTCTCGAAGAAGATACGAAGAAGCTTACCGACGACCAGTTGCGAGACAAGACCGTTGAGTTCCGGGCGCGGATTGCGGTGCGGGTTCAGGAGCGGCTGAAGGGATATGAGAGCCCCGACGAGTTGAGGGCGGCCGGGCATGAGTCTGACGCGCGGGAGGTTGCCGAAAAGCGAGCCGCGGAGCAGGCGGCAGCCGAGCGGGAGGCTCTGGACGAGATCTTGCCCGAGGCCTTTGCCGTGGTGCGCGAGGCCGGCTGGCGCTCGGTGCAGATGCGGCACTTCGACGTGCAGTTGATCGGCGGCATGGTGCTGCATCAGGGCAAAATCTCCGAGATGAAAACCGGCGAAGGCAAGACGCTGGTGGCGACGCTTGCCTGCTATTTGAATGCCCTTGCCGGCCACGGCGTGCACGTCGTCACGGTGAACGACTACCTCGCCAAGCGCGACGCCGAGTGGATGGGAAAGATCTACGAGTTCCTCGGTCTGACGGTGGGCGTGATCGTCCACGATCTGGACGACAACGAGCGCCGAGCCGCTTACCTGGCTGACATTACTTACGGGACTAATAATGAGTTCGGCTTCGACTACCTGCGCGACAATATGAAGTTCGAGATCAAGGACTGTGTCCAGCGCGGGCATTACTACTCCATTGTTGACGAAGTAGACTCGATCCTGATCGACGAAGCCCGCACGCCTCTGATCATCTCCGGACCGACCGACCAGACGACCGACAAATATGCGCGGGCGCGCAAGATCATTCCTGAACTCAAGCTCGGCGAGGAGATCGAAGCCAGCGACACGAAGCGCGTACAGGAACTGGGTCTCAATCTCGCTGAGGGCGAAAAGTACCTGACCGGCGACTACATCGTGGATGAAAAGCAGCGGACCATCGGCGTCACGGACGAAGGCTGGGTCACGATCGAAAGGCTGTTGGGGATCGACAACATCGCCGACGCAGAGAACTGGGAGATGAAGCACTACGTAGAGACGGCGATCAAGGCGCACGCCCTCTATAGACGCGATGTTGAATACGTAGTGAAGGACGGTGAGGTGATCATCGTCGACACCTTCACCGGCCGCCTGATGCCGGGCCGCCGCTGGTCCGACGGGCTGCACCAGTCCATCGAGGCCAAAGAAGGCGTAAGCATCCGCAAGGAAGACCAGACGCTGGCCACGATCACTTTCCAAAACTACTTCCGCCTCTACAAAAAACTGTCAGGCATGACCGGCACGGCGGAGACGGAAGCGGCCGAGTTCGAAAAGATCTACAAGCTGGAGATCGTCGTCATCCCGACCAACAAGCCGATGCTGCGGCTTGAAAATCCGGATGTGATCTACCTGATCGAGAAGGCCAAGTTCAACGCAGTGGCCGACGATATTGTGGAGCTGCACAAGAAGCGCCAGCCGGTGTTGGTGGGCACGGTGTCGATCGAAAAGAGCGAGCGGCTCTCGGGGATTCTGCAGCGTAAAGGCGTGCAGCACGTAGTACTGAACGCCAAGTTCCACGAGCGCGAGGCGGAGATTGTGGCGCAGGCCGGGCGTGTGGGGATGGTGACCATCTCGACCAACATGGCCGGCCGCGGAACGGATATTCTGTTGGGCGGCAATCCCGACTTCATGGCTCGCCAGGAGCTGGTGAAGAAGAGCAAGGCGCGGGCCATCAGCGTGGCCGAGGGAGCGATCAATCCCATGGCGCCGCCGGGATTCCTGCGCTTTTACTATCAGGGGCAGGAGTTCGAGATCGCCGAGCCCGATTGGGCCGAGGTCTTCCAGGTTCATGCCAAGGCCGCGCAACTGGAACACGAGCAGGTCATCGCATCGGGTGGCCTCTTCATTCTGGGCACGGAGCGGCATGAGTCGCGGCGCGTCGACAACCAGTTGCGCGGACGCGCGGGCCGTCAGGGCGATCCCGGCGAGTCGCGCTTTTATCTTTCGCTCGAAGACGACCTGATCCGCATCTTCGCCAAGCAGTGGATGAGCTCGATGATGCAGCGAATGGGCATGAAAGACGACGAGCCCATCGAGTCGAAGATGATCACCAAGCGCATCGAGGGCGCGCAAAAAGCCGTTGAAGCGCAGAACTTCGAGTCGCGCAAGCACCTACTCGAATACGACGATGTGATGAACAAGCAGCGCGAGGCGGTCTACGGGCTCAGGCGGCAACTGCTGGAGGGCGTGGACCAGCGCGATCTGATTCTCGAAGACTATGTCGGAGGGATTCTCAGTAGCATCCTGGAAGAATTCGCCGGTGAAAAGGTGCATCCGGACCAGTGGAATCTGAAGGGCCTCGACGAAAAGCTCACTGACCACTTCGGGATGACTCTGGCTGGAGTTGGGATCAAGCCTCTGGAACTCAGCCGTCATGAGCTGGGCGAGGCGATCTTCGAGAAGCTGAAGGAGCACTACGCGACCAAAGAAAAGATCCTCAGCGCCGCGACGATGCGTTATCACGAACGGATGGTGATGCTGAACGTGATCGACGGGCTGTGGAAGGACCATCTGCTCTCCATGGACCACTTGAAGGAAGGAATCGGACTGCGCGGCTATGCGCAGCGTGATCCGCTGGTCGAATACAAGCGCGAATCCTTCGACATGTTCGAGGCCATGATGCTCAAGTTCCAGGAGGACACGGTCCGGTTCCTCTTCCGGATGCAGATCCTTGGCCCGGATGGTAAGCCGATGGATGGACCGCCCCAGGCTCGGCGGGAGGTTCCCAAGGCGCCGCCTGTGTCGAGCGCTGCCCAGCCGATCACGCTCGATGCCGCGCCGCGTGAGATTGGGATTCCGACGCGCCAGCCCTCAACTACCATCGACGCATTGGAGAAGGAGTTCCAACGCAAAAAGCAGCGGGAGCTTGAGGCCGCCAGCATGGCGGGCGCCGGGGACGCGAGCCAGCCCAAGCAGCGCCGCACGGGCGAAAAGGTAGGCCGCAACGACCCCTGCCCCTGCGGCTCAGGGAAGAAATACAAGAAGTGCCACGGAGCCGAGAAATAGAAGGCTGCACGGCCCGATCTATCCCTCAGCGGCCTCTGCGGTTTCCCGCACAGGCTTTGGAGAAGACCAGAACTCCTTGCGAAAGAGAAAGAATCCCTTCTTTTCCCGGTTGGCGGGCAGGCCGCAGGCTGTCCGGGCCATCTGGCGGATCACCTTCGATATGGGCGAGTCCTGAAGGGCGACCGGCTTGGCCGTATTCTGGGTGCGCCGGGAGGTGGCGTAGTCGTCGGGAATCTTCCAATTGGCGGGCTTGGTAAGCGCCTTCGCGATCTGTTTCTCGTCAAAGACCAGAGCTTGAGGCGTATACCGATTGAGCACGATCTGAAGCTTGCGATTGCGCGCAGAGAAGAACTGGGTAATCAGGCGATTGGAGTTGCGCAGCTCTGAGACCCCCACCTGCGTGATCAGGTAGAGGCTCGCCGATTCTTCAAAGAGAGCAGTTCCCCTCAAGTCGATTCTCGAGCCGGCATCGACGACCACATAATCAAAGCACTGCCGCGCTACGGTCAGCAGCTTATCGATCGCTTCGTTGGCCGGCTGCATGGGCGAGAATTCGCCGGGAGCCCCGAGCACGCACAATCCGGAGCTATGCTTGGCCAGCAGCGAGCGCAGAAAGTTAGGATCCAGCCGGCCGGAGTCCTGGAGAGCGTTGGCGGTTGAGTACTCGCTGACCATCCCCAGGTTGATCGCCGCATCTCCCAGAGGAAGCCCGAAATCGATCAGCAATGTCCGCTGGCCTGACTCAAGAGCCAGAGCAACGGCAAAGTTGGATGCGATGGTTGTGACCCCGCAGCCGCCTTTGGAACCGAGAAAGACGAAGAGCTTTCTACCTCCTCTTTTACCGTGGCAACCCGCTGAACGGCGGATCGAGGCCCGCGCCAGTGCGCCGACGATGTCCGCGCGGAGCAGAGGCACGGTGAGGAACTCGCGAGCGCCCGCGCGCATGAAGCGGATGGCCAGCTCCAGCTGGGTCTGCGCCGAGTAGACCATCACGGCAGAGGAGTTGTGGGAGCAGATCCTCTCCACCACATCGAAGGCATACTCCGGGTCGCTGTCGATGCCGATGAGCACAACGTCGTAGCGCTTCTCCAGCATCTGCGGCAGGTCATCGAGGTCGGCTGGGAATGAGGAGTACTCCCGCACCGTTGTGCCCTGGAATCCTGTCAGTGCGCCGGCTACCTCCTTGCGGCATTGATCGTCCGGATCAATCACCGCAATGGAAAGCACGACGGCGTCAGCGGCGTCGGAGATCTGGTCGTGAACCGGCATAGCATCTGCTGCTTCCATTTGCCTGCTTCGCCGCCCAGGTTCAGCCTGAATGATGCTAAGCCAAGGCGGCGCTTCCGAAAAGACATCTGGTTCTCACGATAAGTGAACCCAAACTTCTGAGAACGATTAAGCAGTGGCGTGCGGGGTGCGAGAGGCGCGGTCGAGCGGGTTCTCTCTACCGGCAGCGACGATGACCTGTCGTTCCACCCCAGCGACCAAAAAACACCCGCCAGGGATCCTGGTTTCTCTCGCCCCCCATCCTGTGTGCTCCTGAGCAGATCTGCCTATTGGGCAAATGCGAAATTGAGCGCCACTTCTACCGTCGAGGTGTCGGGGCCAGGCTCGAACCTCCATTTGCGCACGGCATCCTCGGCTGCAGCTGACAACATGCCATTCCCGCTGAGCCTTTTTACGTCGGTCACCTTACCCTCCGGATCCACAGTGACCTCAAACCGGACCTCGCCGGCAATCTTCATGCGCTTGGCCATCTCGGGATAGATGGGCGCAACCCGCGTTTTGACGGCGCGGTTATCCGCCGCATTGGCGGGGATGGTGAAGGCCACCACCAACGCCAGCGCAACCGTTTGAATCAGCCGCACTCCCGCACGCCGCAACCCATTGGAATGAAGCTTAAAGTGGCTTTTTTTCATTGGAAGCCTCTGAGCTTTCTTGCCGCTCTTTGGGGTTATCGGCGTCGAATGAACCCTCATTAATGCATTTTCAGATTCTGATTACCGATGGAATGGGAGGAAGTACAGCATTCAGCTTTTAGCTATTAGCTGTTAGCTGTCAGCTAAAAACTAACAGCTGCCTCGATCGCCTCAAACGTCAGGTCCTGCACGTCGGCGTGGCGCTGCTCGCGCCATTGCTCAAAGAGGCGGCCATAGCTGAGGATGATGTACTGCGCCGGCTCGACGCCCAGGCGGGCGGCGGCGCGATCGATCCACTCCGGCGAGCCTTCGAGCTCGGCGTAGTTGCCGATGGGAGTCTCATCGACCACGCAGTGGCCTTCGCCGTCGGTCCACTCGGCGCGCCATTTTTCATAACGGAAGGCGGGAACCAGGCCGAGCGACAGAAAGACTTGAGCCAGAGCCTCGCCGTCGGCGACCTCGGTCTCGGTCTCGACCCGATGCTTGTGCGTGTCTTCGCCAGGCCCCACATCGGGCAGGCGCTTGTGGGTGACGGTCCATCGGCCGGCATAGCCGCGAATGCGCAGAATCTCGGTGCGGGCGCGCATCGCGCGATCTGGCGTGTCGTAGAGGATATTGCTCTCGAATGCGCGCGGAGTTTGCAGGCTGAAGCCGGCTCCTTCGAGGCGCTGGGTCAATCCAGCCACGTCGTCCACGCGAAATTTGATCTCAGTCTCGATGGGCATCGTAAAGAGCGAGTATACGGCAGCGGGCAGAACTCCGGTTGTAGAGGCGACAATAGAGATGTGAAGACTCTGCGATTGATAGTGAACCCGGCGCATCTGGATACCCCTGAGGCTCAGGAAGCACTGGAGCGTGCCGCAGCGATCTTGCGCGGAGGCGGGCTGGTGGCGCTTCCCACCGAGACCGTCTACGGGCTGGGAGCGAATGCGCTCAATGCAGATGCGGTGGCGCGTATCTTTGCGGCCAAGCAAAGGCCCTCGTGGGACCCGATCATTGTGCATATCGCCAACGAAGCTTCGCTGGCTGGGCCTGACGGACGAAGTGGAATCGTCCGAGAGCTTCCAGAATCGGGGCGCAAGCTGATGGCCGCCTGCTGGCCGGGGCCGTTGACGCTGTTGCTTCCGCGCACGGCTGCGGTGCCCGATGCGGTGACGGCGGGCCGTCCGCTGGTGGGCGTGCGCATGCCGGCGCATCCGGTGGCTTTGGAACTGATCCTGAGGGCCGGAGTGCCGGTAGCCGCGCCCAGCGCCAATCTCTTTGGCCACACCAGCCCGACCTCCGCTGAACATGTTCTTGCGGATCTGGACGGGCGGATTGATGCTGTTCTTGATGCGGGGCCAACCGATTACGGAGTCGAGTCCACGGTCCTCGATCCCTGCCAAAGCCCGATGATGATCTACCGGCCGGGAGCTGTGACCATCGACCAGATTCGAGCCATCGCCGGGCCTGTGGAGATTTACCGCGACGTAAGAGCAATAGAGGCCAAACCACCCGAGGCGCTGCCCTCGCCGGGCGTGGGATTACGTCATTATGCGCCCAGTGCGCGACTTGTGCTGGTGGAAGGTGAATTGATCGAGTTGGCTGCGCGGCTCGTTCTATCAATGCGCGGCCTTGAAGGCGAGAGAGTGGGAGTGATGCTGCCGGCCGAGGTGGCCGTACCCTCCGGGGTCGCGGCGGTCTTCCCTTGGGGACATTGGGCGGCTCCAGAGGAGATGGCCCATACACTCTACGCGGGGCTGCGAGAGCTGGACGGGAAGGGTTGCACAGCAATTCTCTGCCCGCTGCCGCCGGCTGAGGGAATCGGGACGGCCATCCGCGACAGACTGACAAAAGCAGGAGAGAGTAAGTCAGCAAGCTAGCGAGTCAGCAAGTCAGCGGATTCCAGGATATGCAGGCGGCTATGTCCTGATCCCTATTCCCGTTCCCTGTTCCCTGTTCCCTGTCTTTATTGTCCCGCGTCGCCCAGCTTGTACATGTACTTGATAGCGGCCTTATAGACGAGCGTCTTGGTTCGGCCGCGGACCTTGAGCACATTGCGGTCATACCATTCGATGCAGCCTTCGACCAGCTCCCCGTCTTCGAGAACGAGAACCATGGGAGTCTGAGCCTGGATCTGCTTTTGCATATAGAAGAGCTCGGCCTGCCGCTGGGCAAGCCCCTGATCCTGATTTTGGCCATAGCCAAAAGCCGGCGAGTGGAGGTTAGAGACGGAGCCGGGCCTGATGCGTGTGCGGACGGGCGAGGCGGATAGCTTGTTCGCGCCGGGGAGCTTGGATTCAAGGCTCATGGGAAAGAACTCCTTCCTGGAACAGCATATCTAGTTGTGGTCAAGGCTAAAGGCCATGGCGTCGAGCGAGAGAGAGCGAAGCAGGTTGCGGCGCATGCCTTGCTCCACTTGGACAAAAGCGTAGGCGGCAGAGTCGATCCAATCGACATTAATGCCCTGGGCTAGGCGGGCAAGTTCAGCCTCGATGTCCAGGTTGCGGATGAGCTGCGGTGTGCCGGCCACGATGAGCAGCAGGTCTTCGATGAGGCTGCCGAGTGCCCGAAGCAGGTTGATGGTCTTCTCCTGGCCCTCGGCGCCGGCCCTGTAACTCTCAGTAGCGTGAAAGAGCGCGGAGTAATCTGGCTCACGCAAAGCTGTGCGAAGCAGAATCAGAGCGTCCTCGCGGCTGGAGAGATAGACACTGAGATCGATGGTGAGTGCGCGGCCCACAGCTCCTTCGGCGAGGCGCGCGGCCAGTGCACGGTCCTGCGGTTTGAGCTGAGGGCGGCGTTGGGTGAGCAGCGCCTCCAGATCGGCGGGGGGAATCGCGCCCAGCCGATGCACGACTGCGCGGGAGCAGATAGTGGGCAGCAGCTCCTGGGGGTTCTCCGTGAGCAGGATCAGCGAGGTGTGCTGCGGTGGCTCCTCAAGAACCTTGAGCAGCGAGTTGGCCGCCTCTTTCATAAAGGCCGATGAGGTAAAGATGGTGAAGGTGCGCCGCGACTCGACCGGCGGACGGTAGTAGGCCACGTGGATCACCTGGCGGACCTGGCCCAGCTTGATCAGCAGTTGCGGCGGGTCGGGCGGCACAACGAGCAGATCCGGGTGCGTCTGGATGAGGATGCGGGTCTCGCGCTTGTCGGTGTCGCGCATCTCGTCGCGCGCGGCGATGGCTTCGGCCACGAGGGTTTCAAGATCGGCAGAAAGAGCAATGCGCGTGCAGTTTGCGCAGACGCCGCAAAAGTCGGGCAGGCCGTCGGACTCGGTGGGTTGAAGGCAGTTGACGGCCTGCGCCAGCATCAGCGCCAGCGTGTACTTCCCTGCCCCGCGCGGCCCCGCCAGGATCAGAGACTGGGGAAACCTCTCCGCGCGAATGCTCTCGCGCAGATGGGTGACAGTAGCCGCATTGCCCAAGAATTGCTGGAAACCCATAGGTAGAGTCTAGAGTATCCCAGAAATCGCCGCGACTCTTTGCCTTCCACCCCGGTCTAGGAAAACTGATGCTGCTCCTTCGACGTCACTTGTAATTCGCCCACAGTGGAAGCAAGGGTGGGGGATTGCGCTGCGGGCTGTTAGACCTGTGTCCCCCGTGCGAAATATAGTTGTCAACGACACTTGACATCGTTTCAATTGTGATGTAATGTTTACTTGTCACAAAGTAAAGGAGACTAAACATGGAGCAGCGGATCAACAATCCCGCCAGAAACCGTATGGACGACCGAACTCTCTTTTTCGGGATGCCGTTACTTGTAACGACTCTCGTTCTCACGATCTGGGGATACGGCTACAAACACATTGAACCAGGCAGCTGGATGGCTACCCTGCTTGCAGTTCTATTGGCGCTGCTCTACATCGGATTCATCGTTAATTTCGGGTTGTACCTGGTGGAAGAGAAAGACGAGTTCGAGAGCGCGATTCAGTCGCAATCGATGCTCTGGGCAGTGGGAGCGACCATGATTGTCACCTCGACGTGGGGCGTTCTGGGATTCTTCGAGAAAGTTCGTCATTTCAATCCTGTGTATTTCATGCCTCTTTTCTGTCTCTTCATGTCCGCCGCCCGAATTCTGATCAGGCGCAGATACCGGTAGATAGCTCTCTGCGTGTGCCGCGCGCCGGGCCCAATCGAGCTTCGGAATTCATAGACAAAGTCGTGTTGAACGAACGGAGAGGAATTGAACATGGACCGCAAGACCAACAATCCAGCCAATCGCAATTACCATATCCGGCTTTTCGCCGTCATGGCGCTCTATGCCCTTGCGTTGATCGCAACCAGTCAGGGCTTTGATCTTTTTCACCTCACTGGGGCTTTGGCTTACCTGCTGGCCCTGCTTCCGGCATTGCCGGTCGTCGCCACCATTGCCGTCATTGGTCTTTACCTGGCCGAACAGAAGGATGAGTTTCTACGTGGCTTGCTTATCGAGTCGATGCTCTGGGGCGTTGGAGCCACGTTGGCCTTGACCACCGTCTGGGGCTCGCTGCAAAAGTTCGCACACATCCGGGGACTGGATCTGTTTCTGGTATATCCGATCTGCTGTGTTTTCGTTTATCTGGCCAGGTTTATCGTCAAGCTGAGGTACAGGTGAAAAACCCTCAGCGCCAATTGTCTGTTCAGCAAAATCGATCGCACCCCTGACTCTCAAAGCCAGGCGCTGCCGAGCAAGGAGACCCATCATGAAATGCCTCACCAACAACCCCGCCGCACGGCGCTTTTATCGCCGTTTTCTCGGCACATTTGTGCTTTATGCGTTGATCCTGCCTCTGACGACTCTGGTTTTTGTCCACTACCATCCAACCGGTCCGCTGGCCTATCCGCTGGCCGTTCTTCCCGCAATCCCCATGCTCGGCTTGCTGGCCATTTTTGGACTGTATCTGGCGGAAGAGAAGGATGAATTCCAGCGCACAGTCGGAGTCCAATCCATGCTCTGCGGGATTGGAGGAACCCTGACGGTGACGAGCGTTTGGGGCTTTCTTGAGGACTACGTCCACATCCGGCACCTGGATCCCATCTTTACGATCACCATCTTCTGGGTCTTCCTGGGCCTTTCCATCCCCGTGCTGCTGGCGAGGTACAAATGAAGAACCGGCTGCGAGTACTGCGTGCGGAGCGGGAGTGGTCGCAGGCCGATCTGGCGCAGCGGCTGGAGGTTTCGCGCCAGTCGGTCAACGCCATCGAGACGGGCAAATTCGACCCCAGTCTTCCGTTGGCCTTTAAACTGGCGCGTCTCTTTGAAACCACCATCGAGGCAATCTTCAGCGAAGAGACTGATTCTGAATTCAGCGGTCGAACCGTCGCCAATGACAAGCTGGCTTGACATTCAATCGTCTTAGCGTTAGGATCAAATGGAAAGTCAGCTTTACGTTTCTGAAACAGGTACTTGGAAATCGAAAGGAATCACATCATGAAGGGTTTTCGTCTTGTTGCCTCCGTCGCCTCATTTGGATTTGTTTTAGCCGTGATCGTCCCACCACTGGCCGCGCAGCCCACTGCGGCATTGCCTCCTCCCACCGTCGTATTTGCGCCGGCGCGCTTCAGCGTCGTGGACCAGGGAAAGGTAGGCAAGCCCGATGTGCTGCTGATTCCTGGCATGTCGAGCTCGCGCGCCGTTTGGGATGCTGAGGCGACCCTGCTGGCGCCGAATTACCGGTTGCACCTGGTGCAAGTCAACGGATTCGCGGGCGCCCCGGCGGGACCCAACGCGAGCGGGCTGATGCTGGCTCCGATTGTCGAGGAGTTGCACGCCTACATTGTGGCAAACAAAATGCACCCGGTGCTGATCGGCCACTCGATGGGCGGCCTGTTGACGCTGATGCTGGCCGGCAGGCACCCGGAGGATGTGCGGAAGATCGTCATCGTGGACGCGCTGCCCTTCGCCTCCGTGCTGATCGATCCGGCGGCAACTTCAGAGAGCATGATGCCTCAGACAGAGGCGATCAAGCAGCAGATGATGGCCTTGCCACCGGACCAGTACGCGGCCATGCAGCCAATGATGGCCGCCCGGATGGTCAAAAATCCCGATGCGCAGAAGCTGGTTGCAGCCAACTTCGTTGCGAGCGACCGCGGGGTGGCTGTAGAGGCGATGCAAGAGGATCTCCAAACCGACCTGCGCGCGAATGTCGCCTCGATCAAAATGCCCGCCCTGGTGCTCTATGCCTACGATCCGGCGGCGCTGCAACCGGACGCGGCAACGTATGAGGCCACCGTTCAAGCCGCGTACAAGACCATGCCGAATGTCACGCTGAAGCGGATCGATGACTCCCGCCACTTCATCATGTACGACCAGCC
This sequence comes from Occallatibacter sp., assembly GCA_049522255.1. Lineage (GTDB taxonomy): Bacteria > Acidobacteriota > Terriglobia > Terriglobales > Acidobacteriaceae > Telmatobacter. Next base: position 3,723 of record JBEKOA010000020.1, on the reverse strand, counting down.
GGAGAAGTTCGATGCCGCGCTGGAGAGTTTTTTGAAATAGGGCCGGACCTGGTCTCTGAAATCAGCGGGCTGCCGCGGCCACACCCGGTACGCGGCGCAGCAAAGCGGTCAGCGTTGCGGTCAGCAGCAGCACCGCCGGAATGGCGATGACCAGCCACGCCAGCAACGCCTGACCGGCCAGCCATCCCAGCCCCGACAGCATTTGGAGCGGCGACGCATGCAGCAAAGCCCCCATCGCAATCGCGTGGTTTGAGCCAAAACCGAAAAGCCGTCCGCCCAGCCGGACAAATGGAACGATGAGCGCCACCTGCAGCGGCATGGCGGCCCAGTTTGCCGCTTGAATGGCGGGGAAGTTCAACCGCAGGCAGGTCGCCACGACCAGGCAGATGGCCGAGGTGACGCCCACCACCGGAATGCATCCGATGGCGAAGCCCAGAGCAAGCGTCAGCGCAAGCCGCCGCGGCGAGATGCCCTGGCGCAGCCAGACGGCCGCCTTCCGCTTGATCGCATCCATTGTCACGCTATCTATGTTATCGGCGCGAAGGTGCATCTTGATAATTTTCAAATGAAACTTCGGTAAACGGACCCAAATGGGCAATGGAAGATGAAGCTACCTCAATCCGGAAGGTTGATTGGACCCCGGCAATCGATTGTTCTTGGGCTGGTTTTCTGCCGCTTACGGCTCACTTGCCAGCGCAGCGATTCTCGGCGCGAGCCTTTTGAGCAACCCGGCCAACTGCTTCTCCACCATCCGGCCGGTCTCGAAAACCTCCTCGTGTCTCAGCGGGGTTGCGCCCAATCCCGCAGCCAGGTTGGTGACACAACTGATGCCCAGCACCTCGATCCCCATGTGGCGGGCCACAATCGTCTCCGGCACGGTAGACATGCCGACCAGAGTTGCGCCCAGCGTGCGAAAGGCGCGAATCTCGGCCGGCGTCTCGAAGCTCGGCCCGCTGACGGCCAGATAAACGCCTTCGCCGAGCGCAAATCCCTCTTCAGCGGCGGCTTCCTTTGCAAGAGCGCGCAGGCGCAGTGAGTATGCCTCTGTCATGTCGAAGAAGCGCAGCCCGGCGCCGCCTCGCACCGCGAAGCGCGGCTCATTCGGCCCCGCCAGCGGATTCCAGCCCATCAGGTTGATGTGGTCGGCAAGCGCCACAAGCTGGCCGCGCTTGTAACTCCCGGCGATGCCCCCGGCGGCGTTGGTCAGCACGACAGCCTTGATGCCAAGCGCGCCCAGTACGCGCATCGGGAAGGTAACTTGAGCGGGCGTATAGCCCTCATAAAAGTGCACGCGGCCCTGCATCACAGCGACTGGAACACCGCCTAAGTGACCTGCAACAATCCGCCCCGTGTGACCCTCGACCGTGGAGCGGGGAAAGTGCGGGATCTCGGCATAGGGAACGACGACCCGCCCGTTGAGCGAGTCTGCCACGGCGCCCATGCCGGAGCCGAGAACGATGCCAACATTAGGGTTGAATGGGCCGAGCATGGCCCGCAGAAACGCGGCTGCTTCAGAGACCTGGTCGAAATAGCTCATCTTTTTTGCGCCCGCCGGTGTGCTTCGGGCATTCTACAGTGAGAGCGAGAGGATTGAACAGGCGCCAATTGCATTGGCGAATTCCAATCAGGAGGTGCTGAGGAGATGTGCCGGAATATCAAGATGCTTTTCAACTTTGACCCTCCCGTAACGGAGGAAGAGATTCGCGCGGCGTCGTTGCAGTTTGTGCGCAAGGTCAGCGGATTCACAAAGCCTTCGAAGGCCAATGAAGCGGTGTTTCTGACGGCGGTGGATGAGGTCACGGCAGCGTCGGCGCGATTGCTGAGTGCGCTCGAAACCAATGCGCCGCCCAGGAGCCGTGAGGAAGAGGCGGCCAAGGCAAAGGCGCGCGGGGCACAGAGATTTGGAAAAGGGAGCGCGGCATGAAAGAGATTGTCGCCGTGATCTTCGGGTTGGGGCTGGGGTGCAACGCGCTGCTATTTGTGCCGCAGGTACTCACCGTATGGCGCAAGAAGAGCGATGAAGGGATTTCCCTGATCACCTTCGGCGGCTTCAGCCTGCTGCAAGTGGTTGGGATTGTGCATGGTCTCTACCAGCAAGATCTTTCGTTGATCCTCGGCATGGCGGCGAGCTTGTTGACTTGCGGGTCGGTTACCATGCTGACGATTCGGTATAGGGTTAGGCGGTTGCGGACAAATTGACAAGCCGGGTGCCCCATGTCCCGCTTTTGGGACATGGGAAACCACGAACTTTTCCTTCCGCACTTTGCCGATAATATCCCCTTACCGGCGCACAATTGAATTGATCAGTAGGCTGAAGTATTCCTGACCACTGATTCCTGTTCACTGACCACCAGCGCACCCCTACCCCCCTATTTATATTTTCAAAACCTTGCAGGTAATTATCTGGTAACTCGCGGGTGCCCCACCTTTTCGCATACGTGGCGAAAGGGCGGGAGACCGAAGGGGAGATTTGCTCAATCTCCCCTTTCGCCCTGAAATGTTGGATGCCGCACTTTTGCCGGCGCGGCACCAGATGAGTTTTGGCCCCTTCACGCCGCAAGGGGTTCGATGCTTACGACATGGATCAGCTTGGCGTCTTCATCGAGTTGACCGATGACTTTGACAGTCTTGCCGGCAAACGGCTTGGCGCTATCCTGATCGTCGAGCCTATAAGTCTGGCCCGCCGTGTCTTTCAGTAGGAACTGGTCGCCGTCCTGCACGATCGTTCCGGTAAAGGTCGCGGCCTTGGGTTGATCCTGCGGCTGTGCCGGCTTGTCCTGTGTCTGCGCAATCGCCACGCCGGACGCGTCTGCTGTGTATGGATTTCCCCAGGCAAGGGCGCCCACTACGACAAGCCCGCCGAGGAAGAAGCTGAGAACCAATTCACGCTTGATGGAACTCATGGGGGAGTACCTCCAGAGATCGAATTTGTCTTGCGCCGCTCTGTTAGCACATTGCGTACCAAACCTGAAGCAGCTGAAGTTGCAGAAGATACATGTGCGCCAACCAGCCAGGCTGGGAAAAACTACCAACTCTGGAAAAAACTTCCATTGTCGCTCGTCTCTGCACTTCGATTACCCTAGATAGGTCAGAGGAGCCCACCATGAGCGTCATCCGGCAAGAGGACTTTATCGCCAGTGTTGCGGGCGCGTTGCAATACATCAGCTATTACCACCCCGAGGACTACATCACCAGCCTGGCCAAAGCCTACGAGCGCGAGCAGTCGCCGGCTGCGCGCGACGCCATCGCGCAGATCCTCATCAACAGCCGCATGTGCGCCGAGGGCCACAGGCCTATCTGCCAGGACACGGGGATTGTGAACGCTTTTGTGAAGGTGGGCATGGACGCGCGCTTTGAGCCCGCCGCTGGCGAGCAAGCCAAAGACCTGCAACAGATGGTGGATGAGGGTGTGCGGCGTGCGTATCTCGATCCCGACAACAAATTGCGGGCGTCCATTCTGGCTGATCCGGCAGGCGCGCGAAAGAACACCAAAGACAACACACCGTCCGTGGTCAACGTCGAACTGGTGAAGGGCGCAACGGTCGACGTAACAGTGGCGGCCAAAGGCGGCGGCTCGGAGGCCAAGAGCAAGTTCATCATGCTCAACCCTACGGATTCAGTGGTGGAATGGGTGCTGAAGACCGTGCCGACAATGGGCGCGGGATGGTGTCCTCCCGGAATGTTGGGCATCGGTATTGGCGGCACGGCAGAGAAGGCGATGCT
>JBEKOA010000019.1:0-53424 GCA_049522255.1 Occallatibacter sp. | reverse complement strand
GCTATGCTGACAGTTTTGTGCGAATGCGCACGGCTCATGCGGGGCTCAATTGGGATCGCACGGCAATCTTTTTCTCTTACGACCATCCTCTTATCAGCCCTTATACCCCGGACTCACTGAGCGCTATCGCGTTGCCCGCGCTGGCCTGGTCGGGCAATCTCTGGGCATGGAATGCGCAGATCGGAGCGACGCAGGATATCTCGCGTTCAGCCGGACCGCGGCTGCGTCTACAAGCAGCGTTGATCGACGTTTCTGATCCCCCTGCGCTCTACGGCAATCCTGCCGGTGCGAGCCTGGGAACGGCCCCTCTAACTACCACTGCAGAGAATAGCAGGTGGCCTGGCGTCGAAACTCGCTTTGCGCTGCTGGGCGCTCACGAGGAAAAGAGCCCTCAAGTTGGCGTGGGAGGGTACTTCGCGCCGCATCGCACCTTCGGCGGAATCGATTTCGATTCATGGGCCGGCACGCTGGATTATCGCGAGCCGCTGCCCGGCCGGATGAATCTTACGGCCAACTTCTATCGTGGGCTGGCTCTGGGTGGCCTGGGTGGAGGGGGCTACAAGGACTACGCATTCGCGGTCAATCCTCTTTATCCCGCCGAGTACTACTTTCGCGCACTCGACGATGTGGGCGGATGGGCGCAGTGGCAATGGCTCGCCAGTGAACGACTAAGGTTCAACGCGGCCTTTGGCATCGATAACGTGCCCGCGGGGGAACTGGCTCCTTATACGGGTGCACCCACCGCCGTCTATCAGAACCTTGCGCGGAACCGCACGGCGACTGGAAACGTGATCTACAGCCCAAGCGCTTACCTGCTCTTTTCGTTGGAGTATCGCCGCCTCGCGAGTTCGCCGGTAGTTGGTCCGACGGCGATCGGCGACACGATCGGCATCGCAGCGGGGTACAAGTTTTGACGACGCGACTGCAGAGAACGACTTGGCTGCTTGGGTTCATCATCGCCGCTTCAATGATGGTGCATGCTCAGAGTCCGGAGATGGTTCAGGTGCAGATGCGGCTTGCCTTCGCCGGGAAGGCGGGGCAGAAAGTGCCTCCAGCCGTACTTTGGTTGAAGCCGCTCCAGCAGATCCCCTCTACATCGAACCAGCCTCACGAGCGGTACACGCTGATGCAGCAGAACCGGATGTTTCGACCGCACTTGCTGGTTGTTCCGGTTGGCAGCGTAGTGCTCTTCCCCAACGCCGATCCTTACTTTCATAATGTCTTCTCCCTCTTTGACGGCAAGCGATTCGATCTGGGACTCTACGAAGCCGGTTCCACCCGGGAGGTGACGTTTTCCAGGGAAGGCGTCTCTTACATCTTCTGCAACATCCATCCGGAGATGAGCGCGGTCGTGCTGGCACTTTCAACGCCGTTCCATGCAATTGCGGATGCGCATGGAGCATTTCATCTGCGCGACGTCCCCGCGGGAGACTACGAATTGCATGTGTGGGTGGAGGGCGCGCAGGAACCGGTGCTCGAGCACCTCACTCGCCGAATTCACCTCAGCGCCAATTCCGGCGACCTTGGTGAACTGATCATCCCCGCAATCACACAGCGGCCGACAGACCACTTGAACAAATTCGGCCAGCCGTACGATCGGAATGCAAATCCAACCTATTAAGACCGACTGGCGAACGAATGCCAGGTGGAAGAGACGGCTCCCAGAAAGCATGGGAAGCGGAGGAGCCGGGAATGTCTCGCGAAGAATTTGTTGCGATTAACCCGGAGCTGAGTTTCGGCCCTCAGGGGCTAAAGCCTACGCTGATTTTGTGGCAGATGCGACACGACCGAAGTCGTGCCCTGATACAAAGCCGGAGTTTTTCAACAGATTTCTTAAGCACCGCCCGGATGGGGCGGGAAAAGGCTGCCGCCGATCCAGTGGAAGCCGGATTTTGAACCGGACAATAAGACTGAAACCGGCGAGGGCCAAGCCTCATCTAAACGTCTGCCGGTGTAAGGGAGTAGAAGAGGTCGCCCGTAATTGCTCTTTTGTAACCCCGCGCAAGGAATTGTAAGGGGAGATCCATGGCAAAGCCTGTGCTGCTCACGGTCGATGACGACCCCGAGGTGCTGCGCGCTGTCGAGCGTGACCTGAGGCGGCGCTATGCCGAACGCTACCGGGTGCTGCGTGCGGACTCCGGCGCCACGGCACTGGAGGCCTTGCGGGGGCTCAAGCGGCGGGGGGATTCCGTGGCGCTTCTTCTGGTGGATCAGCGGATGCCGCAGATGACCGGCGTGGAGTTCCTGGGGCAGGCGATGGAAATCTTCCCCGACGCCAAACGCGTCCTGCTGACCGCCTACGCCGATACCGATGCTGCGATTCGCGCCATCAATGATGCCCGGATCCACCATTACCTGCTGAAGCCATGGGACCCTCCGGAGGAGCAGCTCTATCCTGTGCTCGATGGCCTTTTGGATGATTGGATGGGGTCGTACCGGCCGCCCATCGAGGGAGTTCGGGTTCTCGGAACACGCTGGTCTCCCCGTTCGTATGCGATTCGAGACTTTCTGACGCGCAACCAGACGCCTTACCAATGGATCGATGTAGAGACGGCCGGGCAGGTTGCAGAAGTGCGCCGCATGGTGGAAGCTGCCGGAGCGGAGATCTCCAGCCTGCCGAAGGTGCTCTTCCCGGATGGCACATCGTTGTCAGACCCAACTGTGGGTGAATTGGCCGAGAAGCTTGGCCTGCGCATTCGACCTGAAGTCGCGTTCTACGATTTGGTGATCGCCGGTGGCGGGCCTGCTGGTTTGGCGGCGGCCGTATATGGCGCGTCGGAGGGACTCAGCACGGTGCTGATCGAGATGGAAGCGCCAGGCGGTCAGGCTGGAATGAGTTCCCGCATCGAAAACTATCTTGGCTTCCCCTCGGGGCTCAGCGGTGGTGACCTGACACGGCGAGCCGTGGCCCAGGCTCGGCGCTTCGGAGTGGAGATTCTGAGTCCACAGCAGGTGACCGGCGTCAGCGTGGAAGGCCCCTCGAAGATCATCAAGTTGGCAGCGGGATCGGATATTGGCTGCAAGGTGCTGCTGATTGCAACGGGAGTTGCATACCGCAAGCTGAATGTGCCCGGCGCCGAGCGGCTGCAAGGATGCGGCGTCTACTATGGCTCGGCCATGACCGAGGCACAGGAGTGTAAAGGCGAGGACGTGTATATTGTCGGGGGCGCGAATTCAGCCGGGCAGGCTGCAATGTATTTCTCAAAGTATGCCCGGCAAGTGGTCATGCTGGTTCGCGGCCCGTCCCTCTCCGCGACGATGTCGCAGTACCTGATCGACCAGATCAACAAGACACCGAACATCAAGGTGGAAACCCACTGCCAGGTCACGGAAGTTCACGGAGATACACACCTCGAAGCCATTTCCATTCATTGCGCGGAGACCGGTGATACTTCGAAGGTGCCGACAAACCTGCTTTCGATTTTCATTGGAGCGGAGCCCAACACGGATTGGCTCTCCGGTGTGGTTGAGCGGGACGAACGTGGATTCATTCTTACGGGAGCCGACCTGGTCCGCGACGGAAAGAAGCCGAAGGGGTGGCAATTGGAGCGCAATCCCTACTGGGTGGAATCGAGCGTGCCCGGAGTTTTTGCAGCCGGAGACGTCCGCCACGGTTCAGTGAAGAGGGTTGCGTCGGGCGTGGGAGAAGGCTCGATTGCCGTACAGTTTACTCATCAATATCTCAGCGAGGTGTAACTTGGCGCAGAACCTGGCGAGTGCAACAGAAGGGACTCGGACTGCAGCGGGCAAAGTTTCAATCGACGACCTGCGCAAGATTGAGGTATTCGCTGACTTGCCCCAGGAGCAACTCGATTGGCTGGCGGAGCATCTTCAGGAGTTGCGTTTCCAGCCGGGCGAAATCATGGGCCGGGAAGGTGAGCCTCTGGACAATCTCATCGTCATCCTCGAAGGGGAGATTCAGATACAACGGGGCAGCGGCGGAGACGAGATGATCTTCAGAGGGTTTGCGGGCCAGGTTACCGGCCTGCTCCCCTACTCGCGGCTGACGCACTACGGCGGCACCACCCGTGCTGTGCTTCCCACTCAAATCGCGGCCCTGCACAGAAGCCTCTTCCCTGAGATGCTTCAGCGCATGCCCCTGCTCGGCCAGCGATTGGTTTCGATTATGGCGGACCGCATTCGAGAGACGACAAGGATCGAGACGCAGCGTGACAAGTTGGTGGCGCTTGGTAAGCTCTCCGCCGGTTTGGCGCATGAACTGAATAACCCCGCCGCGGCAGCACAACGCGCAACCGCAAGCCTGCGCGAAGCGCTTGAGACGGTGCGCGAGGCGAGTATCAGGCTGTCGCGCCATGCGCTTTCCGCTGAACAACGGGAGAAGATTACACGCTTCGAGCGGGAGGCCAAGCACACAGCCAGCAATTCCGCGGACCCCTTGGGGCAGAGCGACCACGAAGAGCGAATTATCCAATGGCTTGAAATGCGGCATGTGCCGGACGCCTGGAAGATCGCGCCCGCCATCGCCGACGCCGGCGTGGAGATCCCCAGGCTGGAATGCCTCGCGGGCGAGGTTGGCGACGAGGTGTTGTGCGATGCCCTGATCCGCATCGCGTCGCTGCTGACCATTGCAAAATTGATCGACGAGATCGAAATCAGCACCAAGCGCATCACCTATCTGGTCCAGGCGGTGAAGGAGTACTCGTATATGGATCAGGCGGCGATGAAGGAAGTCGACCTTCATCAGGGCCTTGAGAACACGCTTACGATTCTGAACCACAAAATCAAGAGCGGAATTACGGTGATTCGCGCGTATGACGAGCGCCTGCCGCGAATCTGCGCCTTTGGCGGGGAACTCAATCAAATTTGGACAAACCTGATGGCCAACGCCATCGAGGCCATGCACGGGAAGGGCGAGTTGCGGGTGCGAACCGCGCGGGAACTGGACCGCGTACTGGTGGAGGTTGGCGACAGCGGACCCGGAATCCCGCCCGAAATTCTGCCTCACATCTTTGAGCCATTTTTCACCACAAAAGCGGTTGGCGAGGGAACGGGGATGGGACTGGATACGGTCTGCCGCATCATCCGGAATCATCACGGCGAGATACAGGTTACTTCGCACCCCGGCGACACTCGATTCCAGGTTTACTTACCTTTGACTCAGCCAAAGAGCAAAGCTATTGGCGCGATGGAGGGAGACGATGCAGGAGACTTGTACGCACCAGGACCAGATACAAAACCCATCCCCTAACACCAATGGATGCGAGGAGTGTTTGAAGATGGGCGACTCGTGGGTCCATCTGCGCCTCTGCGAGATCTGCGGCCACGTCGGCTGTTGCGATTCCTCGAAAAACCGACATGCCACTAAACACTTTGGGAAGACAGAGCATCCCATCATGCGATCGCTTGAGCAGGCCGAGGATTGGGGATGGTGTTATGTCGATGAGGTGATGATCGAACCATTTTCGCGAAAGAAGTCTAGCGGTCGAAAGGAACAGACGACCCTGTGAATGTCTCGGCAATCCAACTAGATAAGCGAGAACAGCTCTTGGCACGCCTGGCCGAGTCGCGCTCGGTGACCGATGACTTGTTTCGGGTCGTACGCACGGAGGCGTTGTACGATCGACCCATTCCTGAACGGCACCGGATTGTCTTTTACATCGGCCACCTTGAGGCATTTGACTGGAATCTTATCGCAGGCCAGGCGCTGGGCCTCGGAGCTGCGCACAAGGAGTTTGATCGGCTCTTTGCTTTCGGCATCGATCCTGTAGGGGGCGGCCTTCCGGACGACAGGCCTTCCGATTGGCCTCAACTTTCAGAGATCGGCGCTTACAGCTCCAGCGTCCGTGAAAGGATCGATGAAATCCTCACTAGCCATTCGCGGACCTCAGCGACCGATTGGCAATACCCGGAAAGGACCATTCTCAATGTTGCGATCGAGCATCGATTGATGCACGCGGAAACCCTGGCCTACATGCTGCATCAGCTAACTCAAGAGCGGAAGCTTGTCCCGCGAAGTTATCGTCTTACTGACTTTTCCCGGCCCGAGCCGCCAATCGATTCGCATATGATCGGCATCCCGGCGGGAATCGCAACTTTGGGGATTCTGCGAGAAGGAGAATCGTTTGGCTGGGACAACGAGTTTGAAGAGCATCCAGTGCAAGTGCCGGCGTTTGCGATTGGCTCTCACAAAGTCACGAACGGGGAGTTTCTCAGGTTTCTGCGCGAAGGCGGATACGGCGATCGGCGGTGGTGGAGCGATGGGGACTGGGCCTGGATCAAAGAACAAGACATCGGCCATCCGTGTTTGTGGTTCAGGCGAGGGGAGCAGTGGTTTTATCGGGCCATGTTTGAAGAGATCGAGTTACCGCTCGACTGGCCGGTCTATGTGAGTCACGCGGAAGCCGCGGCCTATGCGCGTTTTGCCGGCCGTTCTCTTCCCACGGAAGCGCAATTCCATCGCGCCGCCTATGGAACTCCGAAGGGAACGGAGCGGCGGTATCCGTGGGGCGATGCGGCACCCGATGCCGATCGCGGCAACTTTGATTTTCAGCGTTGGGATCCGGTCACGGTGGGCAGCTATCCACGCGGCCGAAGCGCCTTCGGATTGGAGGATGCTCTCGGCAACGGCTGGGAGTGGACCGCCTCTCACTTTGAACCCTTGCCGGGATTTGAGCCGTTCCCATTTTATTCAGGTTATTCGTCAAACTTCTTTGATGAAAGCCATTACGTCGTAAAGGGCGCCTCGCCGCGGACTGCGGCCTGTATGTTGCGGCGCTCGTTCCGCAACTGGTTCCAACCGCATTATCCGTACGTATACGCATCTTTCCGATGCATAGAGAGTTGAAGGGACCAAGCATGCTGATTCGTGATGAGGCAACACGGACCGCAGACACATTCGCCGAAGACGTGCGGGATGGGTTGGGACGGGACGGACAGAAGGAGTTACCGTCGAAGTATCTCTACGACGACGTTGGGTCAGCCTTGTTTGAAGCGATCACCAAGCTTCCCGAGTACGGTCTGACGCGGGCGGAGGAACAGATTCTGCGGCAGCACTCAAAGGAGATTGCCGAGCATCTTACGGCGCACGGTATGGTCGTTGAACTTGGCAGCGGCAGCGGCAAAAAGACGCGCCAGATACTTGAGTCCCTCGCTCACAATAAGTCAATGACTTATTGTCCGATCGAAATATCTTCTTCAGCTCTAGTGAGCTGCGAGCGCGAGCTCGACGATTTGGCCCATGTGAGCATCCTGGGCTTCGAGACTGAATACCTTGACGGCTTGAGAAGGGCGGTAACTCGGCGCCAGCGCGGTGACGCGGTTGTCGTGCTATTCCTGGGCAGCTCAATCGGGAACTTCGACCGTGAACGAGCCGATGAGTTTCTGCGCAGGATTCGTCAGACGCTTGAGCCTGGCGATAGCCTGTTGCTCGGCACGGATCTTGAAAAGCCTCTGACACAACTGATTTCTGCTTATGATGACTCTCTCGGCGTAACGGAGGCATTCAATCGTAACCTGCTGGCCCGCATCAACCGGGAGCTTCAAGGGGATTTCGACTTAACGCGATTTGAACACGTCGCCCACTATAACGCCCGAGAGCGACGAATCGAGATGCATCTCCGTTCCGTTCAAGCCCAGACCGTCACGATTGACAAGACCAGTTACAGGCTCCGCAGCGATGAGACTATCTGGACGGAGAGTTGCCACAAGTATGGGAAGAACGAACCCCTGGAGATGGCCCGGCGCACGGGGTTCGAGTGTGTTGCGCAATGGATGGATAGTGAGTGGCAATTCGCAGATAATCTTTTTGTCGCGGTATAGCGACGATGATTCATTCGGATATCTCCGGCTAAATTCGCTGCCGTTGCTCAACAAGAAACTTACTGAACGAGCAGTCCAAAGACGGCCACTCCGGTCTGAGTTCCTACATATACCTTGCCATTTACAACCAGTGGGGTGATGTATTTGTTCCCATTTCCAAAGCTATCCCTTCCGTTGGCAGCCTGACTGCTGTTGTAGAGTTCATTCGCCAGATTCGTCGCATCGTAGGCGTGCAGCACGGCGGGGGAGCTCATACCGGATTCCAACGCCCACACAATTCCGTTCTGCGTTCCGTTGGCGGAGACGCTCGGCGTCGTGCCAGGATAACCAAACGTGGCTGCCGACACGCTCGACGCCTTCGTCGCGAGCGTCGCATTTGTCAGCGGGAAGGCCCTGAGAGAATCCCCGGCTGCTCCGTAATAGAGCACGCCATTGAAAAATGCAGGCGTGGAAAAAACCGAGCCACCGAGAGCGCTAGTCAGTACCTGGTAGATATTGTTGTCGATGGGTCCGATGGCGCTGAATTCTCCCATGTTATCCCGGTCCGCGAGATAGATATAACTGTCTTTGCCTGCGCCAACGACGAGGTGGTGAACCACACCGCCCGCATCCGTCTGATCGGGCAGCAGAATTTCGCCACCCGACCCCAAATCCTCGTCATCGGCAGATTCGATGACGGTGTTATAGGTCTCGAAGTAGTCGGCAACCGCCAGTGTCCCGCTTGTCGAGAGCTTGATCATTGCATTGCCGAAGTCGCCCTGCGCGGGGAAGCCATTGGAGTCGAAGGTAGTGTCGAAGGTGCCATTGGCATCCAGCAGGTAGATGTTTCCGCTGCTATCGGCGGCCAAGCCATCGCCGCTCATCCAGATGGCGCCCTCGCTCCCATTCGGCGTCAGGTCCAATACCTGCGTCTGTTGCAGGCTGGACTCGCTGTAGGCCATCACCCAGCCGGTATACGGACTGTAGTCGCAGTGCGAGGCCCATGCGAGGTAGACGTTGCCGTTCAGCAGGAGCAGAGCCGCGCGCTCCTTATACTGCCCAGGGTCGAAGATGACATTGCCGTTCGAGGAGTTGTCTCCCGTCCCCGGATAACTGGCCGAGATCTCCGCCGGACTGGCGCCGATCTCAACGCCGGTCACGATGTCCAGCGCATGGAGGCGCTGATGGTAATTCCCGCTTGCGTCCTTGGTCATGCCAACAACGAAGAGAGCCCCGTTCGCTCCCAGTTGGCGATCAATAACCGGCGTGGAGGTGATTCCAATCTCCGGCGTAACTTGACTGCAGCCTCGGTCGTCGCTTGTCGTTTCACCGCTGCCAATAATCGAAGTCATCCAAATCTGGGCGCCAGTATCGGCGTCGAAGGCATAAACACTGTCATGCTCGGTGGCCACATAGAGCACATTGCGCTGTACGCCCCCGGCTGTCACATTGGCCAGATAGAGCGGCTCGGCATCGACCAGGCCGTCGACGGTGTCGAAGCCAATCGCGCCGAACTGTGCGGAGTTCACATTGTTCAACGTCAGAACGGTCTCCTTTGCATTGAGCCCGTCGCGCGCAATGTCGTAGTGATACGTGGTCACATCCGGCGCGTTGGTCGTTGAGACTGTCGCCTGCACCGTCAAATTCAACGAAGCACTATGAGTGAGGCTGCCGGAGACACCCGTAAACATGAGAGTCGAAGTCGACGCCGCAGCGCCGGACGTTGCCGTCAGCGTTGTGTTTTGCGCCGTGCCAGGGATCAGCGAGAGCGTCGACGGGCTCGCTGTGACTCCGGTAGGAAGTCCGGTGATTGTGATGGTGACGGTTCCGGTAAAACCGTTGGCTGGAACGGCATTCACTGCGACCGGTTGGCCCGTGCCACCTGCGACAATCGTGAGCTTCGACGGCGCTGCTGTCAGCGAGAAGTCCGGCGGCGGCGGGGCTGTGGAGATGGTGAGTGCAGCAGTGGCCGAGTGGCTGAGCGTTCCCGATGTTCCAGTGAAAGTCACCGTCGCACTGCCTGCCGTGGCTGTTGAAGCGGCGGTGAGCGTCACATTCTGTGCTGTGCCCGGAGTCAAGGAAAGCGTCGCCGGGCTTGCGGTTACTTCGGTGGGAAGTCCAGTGAGCGTGATGGTGACGGTCCCGGTAAAACCGTTGGCTGGAACGGCATTTACGCTGATCTTTTGTCCTTGGCCGCCGGCCACAATCGTAACGGTAGCGGGTGTCGCTGTTATTGAAAAGTCCTGCGGCTGCGCCGGATTTGAAACGGAACCGGATACTCCACCGCAAGAGATCACAGCAAGGCACAGAAACAAGCAAGCCGTGATTGCAATTGCGGAAGACTCTTGCAGTAACCGCTTGAAGCCGGATACGCAGGCTGCCCTCGGTGCGGAAGAACAAGCTGCGCACCGTAGATTTGATTCCATATTTTGCAATCAGCGACCTCATGGGGAGAATGTCTTAATCGGACAATAGGTGCGACAAGCCGGCTTGCGGGGAAGAAGCTCATTCGCGAGTGAGGAATCCACCGAGGGTAGAACGAGCACCTCACCGCGGGGTCCATGGTCTACTCAGATTTAACCACATCTCAATGTGGTTTGCAGCAAGGCTTTGGGTCTCAACCATTGCGATGCCGCTTGGTCTTCGAGAGGCCCGATTGGGCGAATGGCGGTTTGTTTGAATTCTGCTAGCCTCGATCAGCCTTGACAGACTGTTTGCCTTGCGTCAACGTCGAATTGGAGTGGCAGTACGGAGCTCAAATGAAGGCACCAGAGAGAAGCATAGAGCTGACGCAGGTCACGGAGTGGAATGATGGGCGCGATCGCACGCTACAAGACTCTCTGGCAACCGAGGAGCCCCTCGAGATCCGAGTCAATGGCGCGGCGCTTGCAGTTACGATGCGGACCCCAGGAAGTGATCTCGAACTGGCGGCAGGGTTTTTGCTGAGCGAGGGAATTATTCAGTCGCAGGACCAGATTACCAGCCTTCGAGCCGTTGCGCCCGAAAATGGCGCAAAGAGCAACCTGGTGGAAGCTGAGCTGAAAGACGCGGAGTTTGACCGCACAGAATTGCAGCGGAACTTCTTTGCCGGATCAAGTTGCGGGATCTGCGGCAAAGCCTCCATCAATGCAATCAGGGTGCGCGGCCTGCGGCAGCCCAATCGAGGCTTTCGTGTCGATCCGGAGATTCTGTGCCGGCTACCGGAGACTCTCCGTTCGGAACAGGAGGTCTTTAGCCGGACAGGCGGCTTGCATGCAGCTGCACTTTTTGACGCCAGCGGCCAACTGATCGCCCTCCGCGAGGACATCGGACGGCACAACGCTGTGGACAAGATCGCGGGATGGGCTCTTCTGCGGGGGGATTTGCCGCTTTCCCGGAACGTGATGCTTGTCAGCGGCAGGGGCGGCTTTGAGATTGCTCAAAAAGCGCTTGCAATGGGAATCCCGATCATGGCTTCGGTTTCAGCGCCTTCCAGTTTGGCCGTCAAGCTTGCCCGGGAACTTGGGCTCACGCTTGTAGGCTTCTTGCGTGGCCGCCGCTTTATCGTGTATTCGGGAGAGTTTCGCTGCCTGCGCGCCGACGAAGGCAAGAATTTGTCCATTCCGCCAATGTAAGAGCCTCACAAACAATCAAGAACTGAAAGACAGCGAAAAAGTAAATAATTTTAAGCATCCATGGTTTGTGAAGTAACATCCAAAATCAGGCACATAGGAGGAATACTCCCATGGCGATCATCCTAGACGGCAGGCCGGAGGCGATCCGGCCCGGTGAGCGCCTGATCGATGTGATCAACCGCAGCGGCGCTGAAATCCCCCAGGTTTGCTATCACCCCCAACTAGGACCCTTGCAGACATGCGACACGTGCATGGTAGAGGTGGATGGAAAGCTGGCGAGAGCTTGCGGAACCCTCGCCTTGGACGGCATGAATGTAATGACTGCATCGGCTCGTGCCGGCGCTTCACAGCGCGAGGCATTCGACCGGATCCTCGCCAACCATCTGCTCTATTGCACGGTCTGCGACAATAGCAACGGTAATTGCACGGTGCATAACACAACCAGACTGCTGCAGGTTGAGCACCAGGAGATTCCTTTCAAACACAAGCCATACGTAGTGGATTCGTCCAATCCCTTCTACCGCTACGATCCGGATCAATGTATCCTCTGCGGACGCTGTGTTGAGGCATGCCAGAATCTGCAAGTAAATGAAACTCTGAGCATCAACTGGGAAGAAGCTCATCCGCGCGTGTTGTGGGATGGGGGCGCGCCGATTGGCGAATCGAGCTGCGTCTCATGCGGACACTGCGTTACCGTGTGCCCCTGCAATGCGCTCATGGAGAAATCCATGCTTGGCGAGGCCGGCTATTTTACGTCTCTCCCGAAAGACGCACTCGACGGCATGATCGATGTGGTCAAAGGCATCGAGCCGGAGGTCGGCTATGGCCCCATCTTGAAACTCTCTGAAATGGAATCGGCCATGCGGGAGTCGCACATCAAGCGCACAAAGACCGTCTGCACATATTGCGGTGTCGGGTGCAGCTTCGACATCTGGACCAGGGGCCGTCACATCTTGAAGGTGGAACCGGCCGATGGACCGGCCAATGGTGTTTCGACTTGCATCAAGGGCAAGTTCGGCTGGGACTATGTAAACAGCCCGGATCGGCTCACCGCGCCGCTCATTCGCGAAGGAGACGGATTTCGAGAGGCCTCATGGCACGAGGCTCTAACTCTGGTATCACGGCGCTTTGCCGAAATCAAAGCCGCCACTGGCCCCGACTCGCTGGCCTTCATTTCTTCGTCAAAATGCACCAACGAAGAAAGCTACCTGATGCAGAAGCTGGCACGGGCTGTGATCGGTACGAATAACATGGATAACTGCTCCCGCTACTGCCAGGCGCCTGCGACCACCGGGCTCTTTCGCACCGTTGGTTATGGCGGTGACTCGGGTTCGATCTCCGACATCGAGAGCGCCGGATTGGTCCTGATCATCGGCAGCAATACCGCTGAGAGCCATCCAGTGCTGGCTACTCGCGTCAAGCGGTCCCACAAACTGCGGGGACAAAAGTTGATCGTCTCTGACCTTCGCGAAAATGAGATGGCGCGGCGAGCGGATGTGTTTCTGCATCCGCGCCCTGGTACCGATCTATTCTGGCTCTCGGCAGTTACACGTTATATTCTCGACAATGGCCTTGCCAACCAGACCTTTATCGATAAGTGGGTCAACAACGCGGGGGAATACAAGAAAAGTCTTGAGCCCTTCACAATGGAAAAGGCCAGCCAGAGATGCGGTCTGCCGATCGAAACACTTACCAAGGTTGCGCGGATGATTGCGGAGGCAGAGAGCGTTTGCATTCTCTGGGCCATGGGAGTGACGCAGCACGTCATGGGTTCCGATACCTCAACTGCAATCTCGAACCTGCTGCTTGCTACAGGTAACTACATGCGGCCGGGAACGGGCGCGTACCCTCTACGCGGTCATAACAACGTGCAGGGCGCGAGCGACCACGGGGCGATGCCGAATTACTTTCCTGGCTATCAGAAGGTGGATGATCCTGCGATTCGGGCTAAATTCGAAAAGGCCTGGGGCGTATCCCTGCCTCCGAAGCCCGGCCTCGATAATCACTTGATGATCGATGCAATTCAAGACGGGCGCCTTAAGGGAATGTATGTGTTCGGCGAAGAGATGAGCATGGTTGATTCGAACGCTAACTATGTGGCCGCTGCGTTGTCTAAACTGGACTTCTTTGTCATGCAGGAGATTTTTTTCACCGAAACATGCCGTTTTGCGGATGTTATCCTGCCGGGTTGTCCGAGTCTGGAAAAGGAAGGAACATTTACAAGTACGGAGAGACGAATTCAGAGACTCTACAAGGTGTTTGAACCCCTCGGAGAGAGTCGGCCCGACTGGAAGATTATTCAGGAGATCGCCAACCGGCTTGGCGCGGGTTGGAGTTATGAGCATCCCTCCCAGATCTACGCAGAGATCGCACCGCTTACGCCATTGATGGCGGGTGTAACTTATGAGCGCCTGGAAGGATATAAGTCGCTGCAATGGCCGATAGCAGAAGACGGTAACGACCAACCGCTCCTTTACGCCCGGCAATTCAAGCTTCCCGGCGGCAAGGCGACTTTCTTCCCTGTGCCCTGGACGGAGCCAACCGATCAGCAGGATGCGGAATTCGACCTGCACTTGAACAACGGGCGCCTTCTCGAGCATTTTCACGAAGGCAACATGACCTATCGAACCGAAGGCATCCGCGAGAAGACACCCTGCACGTTTGTCGAAGTGTCTCCGGAACTCGCAGCCGAGCGTGGAATTCAAACAGGCAGCTGGGTTCAGCTTACATCACGCTATGGGAAGGTGCGCGCGCAGGTGGTCATCACCACCAGGGTTCAAGGGAATGAGCTGTATATGCCGATGAATTCCGTCGATGAGCCGGTCAATCGCCTGACTAGCAGTTACACAGACAAAGTCACTCATACACCGGCTTATAAGGAGACCTCTGTTCAGCTTAAGCCGCTGGGTGAAGCCGGCAATGATCCACTGCCGCGCACGAACTCCCGCCACGGACATCCAACGCCTCAGAATGGAGTGGAAGTGGAGCGCAAGTGGAGGCGAGCAGACTATCGCGAACCCGGGAGCCAACTGGTGCAAATCCAGCCGGCCAGATAGGAGAAACTCGATGGCTCAACCAATATCCCTGGATCGGTTGCCCCGCGATGCCCGGCAGGAGTTACGCAATCGGCTTGAAGAGGCTCCTATCGAACATGCCGAAGCTCTGCTCGAGTCCTATGAGTTACTCCAGCAGTTACACGACCGCGGTGTCTTGCAGCTCTTGCAAGGAGCGCTTGGCGCAAGCGATAAGCTTGTGGAAGCCGCGGTCGGCGCCGCCAAGTCCGACGATTCCCTGCGCGCCATGCGAAACGCGATCATTCTCGGCAAGATGCTCAGCTCCATCAATCCAGAGATTCTGCAAGGCGTGGCCGCGGCTGTGGGTGAAACTCTCGGATGCTACGACAAGCCGGTCATCGAACCGCCGGGGCTTTTCGCGCTTCTCGGTCAATTTCGCCACAAGGAATTACGGAGAAGTATGGCGCTCATCAACCGGTTTCTTGAAACTCTCGGCAATCAGATCAAGGCGCGAGGAGGCTGTAAATAATACTGGCTTCATTTACTTGAGTTGCCTTGGAGGGATTGTATGTCGATTACGAATCGCTGGGGACTCGCGGCGGCGGGATTCCTCATGCAGATGGCTCTCGGCGCGGTCTACGCGTGGAGCGTCTTCAAGGTTCCGCTTTCAAAACAGTTTCACTGGTCTATCTCCCAAGTTACCCTGACCTTTACAATCTGTATCTTCGTCCTGGGTGTTTCGGCCTTCTTCGGCGGCCTCTGGCTCAATAAGAAAGGTCCGCGCGTGGTCGCGCTAACAGGCGGGTTCCTCTATGGTCTTGGCGTATTTCTTGCAAGCTTCTCCGCTGACAAGTTGTGGTGGCTCTATATGAGCTACGGGTTAATCGGTGGAATCGGATTGGGATTTGGCTATATCGTCCCGGTCGCTGTATTGGTCAAGTGGTTTCCCGACCGCAGAGGTTTGATCACCGGGATCGCGGTGGGCGGGTTCGGCGCCGGCGCTCTTATTACTGCGCCTTTGGCCACACACCTGATACAAAGCGTCGGCGTGTTGCAGACATTTGCCCGGCTGGGCATTGGGTATCTAGTAGTTACCATGGCGACCGGTTATTACATGCAAAACCCGCCCGACGGGTGGAAACCGGCAGGCTGGGCGCCGAGCGCAGCCCAGAACGCGCAACGAGCAACAAGGGACTATACGCTTGGCGGCGCCCTGAAGACCTGGCAATGGTGGGCGTTGTGGGCGCTGTTGTTTCTCAACGTGTCGGCTGGCATTTCGCTTATCTCGCAAGAATCGCCGATGTTTCAGGAGATCGCCAAGGTCAGTGCGATCGTGGCCGGAGGGATGGTAGGCATTGTCGCCATCGGCAATGCCGTCGGACGTATCTTCTGGGCCTGGACCTCCGATGCCATCACTCGGCGATGGACATTCGCGGCGATGTTTTTGTTGCAGGTTGGTCTCTTTTGGACGCTGCCAGCCCTGTCTTCCGCGACAATTCTTACCGTGGTGTCGTTCATCATCCTGATGTGCTACGGCGGAGGCTTCGGCACGATGCCGGCCTTCACGGCCGATTATTTCGGGGCTAAGAACGTCGGTCCCATCTACGGCCTGATGTTGACGGCATGGGGATGTGCCAGCGCATTCGGGCCGCTGCTGGTTGCCCACATGCGCCAATCCAGCGGATCGTATACCAGTGGTCTTCATGCGATTGCCGGCGTCATGGCCGCATCTGTGCTGCTCCCGATAGTGGTGAGTCCGCCGAAGCCGAAGACCAATTGAAAGTGGGCTGCGGGCCGTAAAAAATCCGATCAACCCAAAATCAGAGAGGCTCTTTTTGCCCCATCGGCCCCCAACTCTTCTATAACCAGATTGTTTTCAACAGATATAGTTCGTTTGCCGATTTGAAACCCAGCCAACTAAGGGCTCTGGAGAAGGGTCGCGATTCTGGTCTCGCAACACCGTGACCGCCGTCACTGTTTTTAAAGTAGACCCAGCCCTACACTCGGTATATGGTTATCGATATGAATTTATCGAATCCACTACCGACCATTCGACCGGAGTCACGGTCGATTCCGCAGCCGAGCCTGAGGCGCTTGCCGCAATACCACCATTACCTGGTGGAGCTTGAGGCCAGGGGAGTCAACCGGGTTTCCTGTAGCGCGATCGGCCAGGATCTTGGACTCGTCCCCGTGCAAGTGCGAAAAGATCTTCAATACACGGGGATCATCGGCAAGCCCAAGACCGGCTATTCGGTCTCCGAACTGATCCAGGCGATTGAGACATTTCTTGGCTGGAACAACATCAACGAGGCGTTTCTTGTGGGGGCGGGGAATCTTGGGACCGCTCTGCTGGGACACGAACGCTTCTCGAAGTTCGGACTGCGGATCGTGGCTGCCTTCGACACCGACCCCAACAAAATTGGCCAATGGATTCACGAGAAGGCAGTGCTGTCTCTCGACAAGCTCGCCGATCTTGCGCCGCGCATGAGTATCCATCTGGGAATCATCACGACCCCAGCTGAAGTGGCACAGACGGTTGCGGATGAAATGGTGAAAGGGGGCATCCAGGCCATCTGGAACTTCGCTCCCGTAAAGCTCAAAGTTCCCGAAGACATCATCGTGCATAACGAAGATCTTTATTCCACGCTTGCCTCTCTCTCCTGGAAGCTGGCAAGACGGTTCAGGGTGCCTATTCAAGAGAAGGAGGCTGTTTAGATGGCGTCGATGCCCGTTGTTGTTGATGGCGCGGAGAAGTTTGAGAAGGTAGTCAGCATTCTCGATCGCTACTCCCGGCGTCCGTCAGGGTTGATTCCGATCCTGCAGGCGATTCAACACGAGTACCAATATTTGCCGGAAGAAGTGCTTACGTATGTGGCGACCTCGCTCGATGTTCCTCCAGCGCGCGTTTTTGGCGTGGCAACTTTCTATGCGCACTTTGCGCTGGAGCCGAAGGGAAAACACGTCATCCGGATCTGCGACGGAACGGCCTGCCATGTGAAGCAGTCTCTCCCCGTGCTGAATGCGCTGCGCGAGAAACTGGGCACGACTGAAAAGAGCACAACTACGCCCGACATGCTCTTCACCATTGAGACGGTTGCCTGCCTGGGCGCTTGCGGATTGGCGCCGGTTGTCGTGATCGACGAACAAGTCTACGGCCAGATCACACCGGAGCGCGCTGTGGCGCTGGTGGATGAGATCAAGGCGATGGAAGCGGGACTCGCATCCGCTCCTGAATCTGAGCAGCCCTCAGCCGAGGTGGACCATGAATAACACGGAAGCGCTCACATCCACTCCGGGAAATGAGAAGGGAATTTCCACGCTTGCCCAGGTGCGGCGGGTGATCATCTGTGCTGGGACCGGATGCATGGCCAACGGCGCCATGAAGGTCTTCGAGCAATTCAAAAGCGAGATCAAGGGTGCAGGCTTGAAGGTGATTCTCGAACTGCGCGCCGAAGCCACCAGCGATGAGATTCGCTTATCAAAGAGCGGCTGTCAGGGCTTCTGCCAGATGGGGCCCCTGGTTTCTGTGGTGCCCGACGGCATTCTCTACACCAAGGTTCGCAAAGAAGACGTTGCCGAGATTGTGCAGAAGACTTTGGCCGAGGGTCAGATCGTGGAGCGGCTGCTCTACAAGGATCCAGCGACGCGCAAGAGCTGTCAGGGAATTGAGGACAATCCTTTCTACGCGCGCCAGAGCCGTTTTGTCCTGCACGAGTGTGGCTTCCTCGATCCCGAAGACATACATGAATTCATGCTGCACGGCGGCTATGCGGCGGCGAAAAAAGCTTTCGTAGAAATGGCGCCCGAGGAGATTTGCAAAACCATCCTGGACTCGGGTTTGCGCGGACGTGGCGGCGGCGGTTTCCCCACAGGTCGCAAGTGGGACGCGGCGCGCATTCAAAACTCGACGAAGAAGTATGTCATCTGCAACGGCGACGAGGGCGACCCCGGCGCGTTCATGAATCGCTCCGTGATGGAGGGCAATCCGCACAGCGTCATCGAAGGACTGATGATCGCGGCACGTGCGATTGGCGCCAACGAGACACTGGTATACGTTCGCGCGGAGTATCCGCTGGCGGTTGAGCGCATGCGTGGCGCTGTGGCGGCTGCTGAGCGTGAAGGAATTCTTGGCAAGAATGTTTTTGGCACGGGTCTCTCCATGAAGTGCGAAGTGATGGAGGGCGCGGGCGCATTTGTCTGCGGCGAAGAGACGGCCATGATTGCGTCGATCGAAGGCCAGCGCGGCATGCCGCGGCCCAAACCGCCCTTCCCCGCGCAGAGCGGACTGTGGGGCAAGCCGACCATCATTAATAATGTCGAAACGCTGGCGCATGTTTGCCGCATTCTCAACGAAGGTCCCGAGGTCTTCACGCAAATCGGCACCAAGGAATCTCCGGGCACCAAGACCTTCGCACTCACCGGCCATGTGGCCAATACCGGCCTCGTCGAGGTTCCGTTCGGAACAACGCTGCGCGAGATTGTCTACAACATCGGCGGCGGAGTGACGGACGATGCAGGAAAAATCTGGAAGACCGGATTCAAGGCGGTACAGATCGGCGGCCCATCCGGCGGATGTCTGACCGAGGAACATCTCGATCTGCCGCTGGCCTACGAATCGCTGCGATCTGTCGGCGCGATGGTCGGCTCGGGCGGGTTGGTGGCGATGAACCAGGGCACCTGCATGGTGAGCATTGCACGCTTCTTTATGGAGTTCACGCAACGCGAATCTTGCGGCAAGTGCGTGCTGTGCAGAGAAGGAACGCGACAACTGCTTGCACTACTGGATGACGTGATTGAAGGACGCGCTGATCAACATACGCTCGACCTTCTCGATAAGCTGGGACGCGCGGTACAGATCGGGTCTTTGTGCGGACTGGGAAAGACGGCGCCGAATCCGGTGCTCTCGACGATGCGCTACTTCCGCAAGGAATACGAAGAGCACGTATTCGAGAAGCGCTGCCGGACGGGCCGCTGCAAGGCCCTGTTGAGTCCAGAGATCAATCAAGTGAAGTGCAAGGGCTGCGGCCTGTGCATCAAGGCCTGCCCGACCGGAGCCATCACGGGAGAGAAGAAGCAGCCGCACCATATTGATCCTGAACTGTGCATCAAGTGCGGCGCCTGTGCAACAGCCTGCAAAATACATGCGGTCGAGGGGATATAGCGGAATGAACAAGGTCACGCAGCCAACTTTGACGATCGATGGAAAAACGGTAGTGATCGAAGGCGAGCGCAATCTGCTCGAACTTGTTCGCAAGGCCAACATCGACTTGCCCACTTTTTGCTATCACTCCGAGCTCAGCGTCTATGGCGCGTGCCGGCTCTGTCTCGTGCAAATAGAAGGGCGCGGAATCCAGGGCGCATGCTCCACACCAGCCGAGCCCGGGCTGAAGGTTCTCACTACAACTCCGGAGATTCGCGAGATCCGCAAGATCGCAGTGGAGCTGCTGCTCGCAAACCACGATCAGAGCTGTCCAACCTGCTCGCGCAGCGCCAACTGCCAGTTGCAGAGTCTGGCCTTGCGGCTGGGTGTGAAGAAGGTGCGCTTCAAGTCTGTGCATACTCCGGTTCCGCTGGACGAGTCTTCTCCCTCATTGGTTCGCGATCCCAACAAGTGCGTGCTGTGCGGCGATTGCGTCCGGATGTGTGCGGAGATACAAGGGATCGGGGCAATTGATTTTGCTCATCGTGGCCATGAGGTCAGTGTGCAACCGGCCTTTGGCAAACTGCTTGGCGAGGTCGAGTGCGTCAACTGCGGCCAATGCGCCAGCGTCTGCCCCACCGGCGCGCTGACGGTGAAGTCCGAGGTCGAGCAGGTTTGGGGATTGCTCGCCGACCCGAAGAAAACAGTGATCGTACAGATCGCGCCAGCCGTGCGCGTCGGCCTAGGCGAGTGCTTTGGCCTGAAGCCGGGCGAGATCACCACCGGCCGAATCGTCGCGGCTCTGAAGCATCTGGGTTTTGACCAAATCTACGACACCTCCTTCGCCGCCGACCTAACTGTGATTGAAGAAGGCACGGAATTCCTGGAGCGCAAGACCAATGGTGGCACTCTACCAATGTTCACCTCGTGCTGCCCCGGATGGGTGAAGTACGCGGAGCAATATTTCCCTGAGCTGCTGCCGAATCTTTCCACCTGCCGTTCACCGCAGGCGATGTTCGGCTCACTGGTAAAGGCGATGCTTCCCGATCAACTCAAGATCGAACGCAAGGACATCAAGGTCGTCGCCATCATGCCGTGTACGGCGAAGAAATTTGAGGCCCAGCGCCCGGAGATGGGCGTCGATGGCGATCCCGACGTGGATCATGTGCTGACCACGCAGGAATTGGCGCAGATGATCCAGTCCGCCGGCATCATCTTCGACTCGTTGCAGCCTGAGTCGTTCGATATGCCCTTTGGCTTTTACACAGGCGCCGGAGTCATCTTCGGCAACTCGGGCGGCGTGATGGAGGCTGTGCTGCGCTACGCCGCTGAAAAAGTTACCGGCAAGAAGCTGGACAACGTTGAATTCGAGCAGGTGCGCGGCGATTCAGGCCTTCGCGAGGCCACCATCGAGGTCAACGGCACGCAACTCAAGCTGGCCGTCGTCCACGGATTGCGGAATGCTCGTGTCGTCGCCGAACAGGTGAGGGCGGGCAAGAGCCACTACGACCTGATTGAAGTGATGGCCTGCCCGGGCGGATGCATCGGCGGCGCCGGACAGCCGGTTACCACTTCAACAACAGCGCGCGCGCTCAGAACAAAAGGCTTGTATCACGCGGACAAGATGCTGCAACTGCACAAGTCGCAGGACAACGTCTTCATCACCGAGTGCTACGCGAAGTTCCTCGGAGAGATCGGAGGAGAGAAGGCGCATCATCTGCTGCACACCGGCTACCAGAGCCGCCGTCGCATCACCGATGAGTCGCTTTCGCTCACGCAGGCGCGGGGAACAGACAAACTCAAAGTCAGTGTCTGCCTGGGAACGAACTGTTTCTTGAAGGGCTCGCAGGACGTGCTGAATGGAGTGCTTCGTCATTGTGAACAGAACGGGCTCGAAGGCCGAATCGATGTGCGGGCGGGGTTCTGCTTCGAGAAATGCGAGAGTGGTCCAACCGTAATGATCGACGGCGAACATGTGCATCACTGCACCGCCGCAAAGGCGATTGAAGAGTTGAATAGCCGTATCGAAACAGAGAAACCGGCTTAAGCAGCCGACGCGGAATTGGCAAGCCCCGGCGCCGACTGAGTGATCGGAAAGGAGACTATTTTGATTACTCATGAACGAGCAGACTTTATCAACGAGGTAGAGATAGAAACGATCCTGGCGCATCACAAGAGCCCGGAGCCATTAAAGGTCCGCGAACTGCTGGCCAAAGCACGCGAAATGCGCGGGCTTTCGATGGATGAAGTCGCTACGCTGTCCTTCGTCGAGAGTCCCGAACTGCTCCAGGAGATCTTCGCGACGGCCAAGCAGATCAAGGAAGACATCTACGGATCGAGGCTGGTCTTCTTCGCACCGCTTTACATCTCCAATCGCTGCTCCAATGAGTGCACCTACTGCGCCTTTCGCGCGACCAATGCATCTCTCAAGCGCCGCACACTGACGCAAAAAGAGATTGCGGAAGAGACTCGCATCCTGATTCGCCAGGGACACAAGCGGGTCTTGATGGTCTCCGGCGAGGCGCTTCCTCCCGATGGTTTTCAATATCTTCTGGACTCCATCGCAACCATTTACTCCACGCGAGTCGGTCCGGGCGAAATCCGGCGCGTCAATGTGAATCTCGCGCCGCAAACGACGGAACGCTTCCGGTTGCTGAAGCAAGCGGAGATCGGAACCTTTCAACTTTTTCAGGAGACCTATCATCGCCCCACGTATGCGGCGGTCCACCTGAAAGGAACGAAGCGCGACTACGATTGGCGCGCGACAGCTTTCGACAGGGCCATGGAAGCCGGCATTGACGATGTCGGCATCGGCGTCTTGTTCGGACTCTACGACTGGCGCTTCGAGATCATTGCGATGATGCAGCAAATTCGTCATCTCGAGAACAAGTTTGGCGTTGGACCGCACACTATCAGCTTCCCGCGCATGGAGCCGGCGGTGGGTTCCGATATCGCCTCTCAGCCTCCGCACCCGGTCAGCGACGCAGACTTCCTGAGGATGATCGCGATCATGCGTCTCGCCGTTCCATATACCGGAATGATCATGTCCACGCGCGAAACGGCGGAAGTACGCCGCGCGACGCTGGAGTTGGGAATCTCGCAGATATCAGCCGGAAGCCGCACCGATCCGGGCGGCTACAAAGACGGCGAAGGCGATCCAAACGGCAGCCAGTTTCAACTCGGCGATCACCGCTCGGTCGAAGAGGTTGTCAGCGATGTTGTCACGCTCGGTTTCCTTCCTTCTTTCTGCACCGCCTGCTATCGTTTGGGGCGCACGGGGCAGGACTTCATGGATCTTGCCAAGCCTGGAGAAATCAAGTATCACTGCCATCCCAACGCGCTTTCGACTTTTCAGGAATACCTGAGCGACTATGCAAGCCCGCAGGCAAAGTCTGCCGGCGAAAAGCTCATCTCGATTGAACTGCAGCACATGGACGGCCAGCAGACCGCCTGCGCGCTGCCGATGTTAAACAAGGTTCGCCGCGGCGAACGCGACGTCTTCGTCTAGAAAAAAGGAGATCACCATGATTCGGGCAACAGCAAAAAGCTTTCGGCTTCATATTGGATTCTTCGGACGCCGCAACGTCGGCAAATCCAGCTTGCTGAACGCCATCACCCAGCAGCAGGTTTCGATCGTCTCACCGGAGGCTGGAACAACGACCGATGCGGTCGAGAAGCCCATGGAACTGCTTCCCATTGGGCCGGTGCTTTTTGTGGATACGGCCGGAGTGGACGACGTCGGCGCGCTCGGCGCGCAGCGCATTGAGAAGACGCGCTTGGCTATTGCTCGTACCGATATCGGTGTGCTAGTTTGCGAATCCGGCGTGTGGACCGACTTTGAAGAAAAGCTTCTGGCCGAGCTTCGCGCGCATGGAATTCCAGTGCTCGTTGCTTTGAACAAGACGGATCTGCAGCGCCCCAATACCGACCACATGATTCGCTTCGAGCAGGAGAATCTTCCGTATGTGAAACTCGTTGCAACGACCGGCGATGGAATGGATAAACTCCGCGCAAAGCTCTGGGAGATCGCGCCCGCGGAATCCGTCGAGCCTCCGCCACTGCTGCGCGATCTGATCCGTCCGGACGAAACGGCAGTGTTGGTGATGCCGATCGACAAGGAAGCTCCCAAAGGCCGCATCAAGCAACTGCAAGCGCAGTCCATTCGCGAGCTACTCGACGGCGAGGCTTCCTGCGTGGTGGTGAAAGATGGAGGGCTCGCGAGAACGCTGAACAACTTGAAAACTCCTCCCAGTCTCGTTGTTACAGACGCGGCGGTCTTCGATCAGGTGGCGCGTGTCACTCCGGATTCCATTCCGCTGACCGCGTTTTCGATTCTTCTTTCACGTCTGAAAGGCGATCTGGTTGCACAGACCCGGGCGGCAGTTACGATGGATTCGCTGCGTCCCGGCGACAAGGTACTCGTGGCGGAATCTTGCACGCACCATCCGATCGAAGAAGATATCGGCCGTGTAAAGATTCCTCGGTGGCTGCAGAAATACGTAGGCGGCGACCTCGAATTCACTACCGTCAAGGGGCGCGACTTTCCGCAGGATCTGTCACCCTACAGGCTCGTGATTCACTGCGGCGCGTGCATGTGGAATCGCCAGGAGATGATGAGCCGCATCGCGGAGTGCCATCGTCAGGGAGTGCCCATCACGAACTACGGATTGGTGATCGCGTATTCGCTGGGTATTCTTGAGCGTGCGCTGGAGCCCTTCCCGGAGGCGCTGGCCGCGTACAAGGAGGCGCGCCAGGAACAACTGGAAGCGGTCGGAGTAAGCAGCTTGACCGACCTGGATGCAATCGAGATGAGTCTTGTGAATTAGCCGTGGCCGAACTTACCAAATTCGAGATACTCAAATGGCTCCGCGAGCGGCGACCCTCGCGTCTCGCGGAGTTGTACGAGCGGGCTGATGGCGTGCGCAAGCAGAACGTCGGCGATGCCGTGCATCTACGCGGCCTCATTGAGATTTCGAGTCACTGCGCACGACAATGCATGTATTGTGGACTGCGACAAGCCAATCGCGCCTTGCAGCGCTACCGCATGACGAGGGAAGAAATCCTCGATTGCGCTCGCCATGCCGAACGGCTGGGATACGGCACAGTCGTGATGCAGGCCGGTGAAGACGATCTGCTTACCGCCGAGTGGATTGCCGAGATCGTGCGCTGGATCAAGCGTGAAACGCCACTGGCGGTGACACTCAGCCTCGGCGAGCGGCAACAAGATGAACTGAAGCTATGGCGCTCCGCGGGAGCAGATCGCTATCTGCTCCGCTTCGAGACTTCCGATGCAAGTTTGTTTCGAGTCATTCACCCCAATCGCTATTCCGGTGGGCCTGACCGCTTGACGCTGCTGCGGCAAATCAAGAGCCTCGGTTATGAGGCAGGTGGAGGCGTGATGGTCGGCATTCCCGGCCAATCATTCGATAGTTTGGCCGAGGACGTTCTCATGTTTCGCGCTCTTGATCTCGACATGATCGGCATCGGCCCTTACATTGCGCACGCCGACACGCCGTTGGGTTCCGGCGCGCTTCGTCCTGCGATTGTCCCATCTGAGCAGGTTCCGAGCAATGAAGAGATGGTGTACAAGATGATCGCCTTGACGCGTATCGCCTGCCCCACCGCAAACATTCCCAGCACGACAGCACTGGCAACGATCAACAGAGTCGACGGACGAAAGCTGGGGCTCAAGGCCGGCGCCAATGTCGTGATGCCCAACCTGAGTCCGACGAAGTATCGCCGAATGTATGAGATTTATCCCGAGAAGGCTTGCATTGATGAGAGCGCCGCGGATTGCAGCCAGTGCCTGCGCGGCCAGATTCACTCTCTCGGCCGTTTTGCCGGAGAGGGGCAAGGCGGGCGAGGAACGATCGAGACTCTCACGAGCGTCTTGCCTGATGTCTCTTCGCGATTTGTGCCGTTGCGGGCATAGAGAGGTGAGTCATGGCTTCCGATGACGGCGTTGTCGAGATTGTGGTTTGTCTGGGAAGTTCCTGTTTCGCCAGAGGAAATTCAGAGAATCTTGTCATCATCAATCAGCATGTGAAGAACCTCGGATTGAACGCTTCGATTCGGCTCACAGGCAAGCTCTGTCAGGACCAATGCAAAGAGGGGCCCAATCTGAGCATCGGCGGAGAAATCTACCACGGCGTAACCGCTACAAGATTGCGTGAACTGTTGCAGCAGCCAGGCGGTCCATTGGGGGGAGATCATGGAGCGGCGTAACCCCATCTACACACAGGAGCGCGAGTGTCAGGATTGCCACAAGTGCATTCGCGAGTGCCCGGTCAAGGCAATCCGTGTAGAGGACGGCTATGCGCGCGTAGTGCCTGAGCTTTGTATCATGTGCGGTAACTGTGTATTGGCGTGCCCCAGCAACGCAAAGCGAGTACGCGACGATTTGCCCGACGCCAAGGCTCTGTTGAAGAGCGGACGCAAGGTAGTCGCCTCGCTTGCTCCTTCATTTGTAGCGCAGTATTCCGGTGTGCGCCCGGCACAACTGATTCACGCGCTGAAGAAGTTGGGCTTCTATGCCACATCAGAAACTGCGCTCGGCGCCCAACAGGTATCGGCCAGCATCTCTAAGCTGATGCGCAGCGAGCCGAAACAGATATGGATCTCTTCAGCCTGCCCTGTAGTCGTGGACTTCATCGGCAAGTATCATCCGGAGTGTCAGCCCCATATCTTCGGCGTTCTTTCGCCCCTGCTGACGCATTGCAAGATGCTGCGCGCGCATTATGGCGAAGACATCGCAATCGTTTTCATCGGACCTTGCATCGCCAAGAAGACTGAGGCCGAACAGCATCCCGAACTTCTCGATGCGGTGCTGACCTTCGAAGATCTTGATCATTGGCTGACAGAAGAGAGTATCTCTCTGGCGGAGATCGTTGAGACGGCGGAGGATCGCTTCCGGCCCGGCGAGGCTGAAGAAGGTGCACTTTATCCCATTGATGGCGGAATGGTTCCCGACGTAGCCGGCAACCGCCAAGTTAATAGTTCGCACTTCATGGCATTCTCGGGACTTGCGAATGTCGAGCAGGCTTTGAAAGGCATCGGAGAGTGGAAGCCCGAGCACAATATCTTTTTTGAATTGACGGCATGCGCAGGATCTTGCGTGAACGGGCCGAAGGCGGCGCGCAACACATCCGTGGCTCGCCGCCGATACGATATTCTTCATTACGCAAAGCCGGCCGCGGAAGTCCCTCGCAAGCTGTCGTTGGGAATCGATAGCCACTACTCTGCCTCCCCGGTGGCTCGCAACGAATACAGCGAACAGCAATTGCAGGAAGCGCTGCGCACCGTGGGAAAGTACTCGGCCGACGATGAACTGAACTGCGGAGGTTGCGGATATGACTCCTGCCGCGACTTCGCCCATGCTTTGATAGCTCGCAACGCCGAGCGCATGATGTGTGCCACCTATACGCGCAAGCTGGCGCAGAAGAAAGCGAATGCACTTCTGAAGAAAATGCCTTCCGCAGTGGTGATCGTCGATGAGAATCTGAAGATCATTGAATGCAATCTGAATTTTGCGCATCTCTTCGCCGCCGATGTCGAGCAGTCGAAAGACCTTGAAGGCAGCGCCCTGGACGCCGTGATTCCCTTCTCTTATCTGTTCCGGCGCGTACTCGACTCGGACGAAGATATCGTGGGTCACGACATCCGATACCAGCGGAGCATCCTGAACACGAGCATATTTACCATCGAGCCTCACTCGGTCATGTGCGGAATCTTCCAGGACATCACCAAGCCGATCTTCCAGAAAGAGCAGATCATCGGACGTGCCCGCGAGGTCATCCAGAAGAACCTGAAGACAGTGCAGCAGATTGCCTTTCTTCTGGGTGAAAACGCCGCCGACTCAGAGATCATTCTCAACTCCATCGTGCGCTCGTTCAGCCCCGAAGAGGTCGACGGCAACGAGGCTGGTGGCCAGCAGTGACCGGCGCCGACAGCTTTATCGAAGTCGATTCATACCAGCGGGCCAAACACGGACAGTTAATTTCCGGTGATGTCTTTCTCTCGCGAAAAGTGGAACCGGAAGGCCGCATGATCTCGGTCCTATCCGACGGCCTGGGCAGCGGCGTAAAGGCAAGCGTACTGGCTTCCATGACTGCAACCATGGCGTTGAAGTTCACGGCCAGCGCGATGGACATTCACGATTCAGCAGAAATCATCATGGACACTTTGCCTATCTGTAGCGTGCGGAAGATCAGCTATTCGACGTTTACCGTCGTCGATATGGCAAGCACCGGCGAGACTCGCATCATCGAGCACGGCAATCCACCCTTCCTGCTGATCCGACCCAACGGAGAGTTGAGCGTTCAGAAAACCGAGGTGCGTCCCAAGCGCTGGGAAGATCGTGTAATCAGCTTCTCCAAATTTGACGTGCAGCGCGAGGATCGCATCATCTTCTTTTCCGATGGCATCACGCAGGCCGGCATGGGCGAGTACCGCACGCCCCTCGGGTGGGGTTTGGAGAGTGTCGACAGATTTGTCCGCGAAAGGATTGACCGGTATCCTTATATCTCGGCCCGCGAGTTGTCGCGCATATTAGTGGCAAAAGCGGAAGAGGTCGATGGACTGAGCGCAAAGGACGACATCACGTGCGGCGTGGTCTACTTCCGCAGCCCTCGTCAATTGTTGGTGATGACCGGTGCCCCATTCAACCGCGCTCACGACCAGGATCTCGCAAAGATGGCCGAGCGTACCCCAGGGCGCAAAGTCATCTGCGGCGGAACGACCGCCAACATCATCTCGCGGATGCTCAATCGTGCGATTCAGATTGACATGCGGCAGCAATTGCATTCGAAGGTCCCACCCTCTGCCAGGATGGATGGCTTCGATCTGGTGACGGAAGGCACGCTCACTCTCGGCGAAGTGCTACGGCTTCTGGAGGAAGGGTTTGCTCCGGAAGAGATGAGATCCAATGCGGCCGTGCGGCTTGCGACCATGCTGCTCGACAGCGATATCGTGAAGTTCGCTGTCGGCACCAGAATCAATGAAGCGCACCAGGATCCGAATATCCCGGTCGAACTCGACCTCCGCCGCAATATCGTCAAGCGCATCGCGCGATTACTCGAGAGCAAACATATGAAACGGGTTCTGATTCAGTACCTCTGAGAGGAGCTCCCTCCAGGGCAAACTTGCGTCGATCAGATGCTGAGCTGACTCTCATGCTGGGGCATCGTCCAGCCTTTTTGACGCAGATCAACCTTATCGTGGGCTAGCTCATAGGCCTGCTCATATTTTGCAAGGGATTGTTCAAACTCTTCTCTGATCGCGCTGTCCGGCTGGAGTGCCACTGCCTTCTTCTCCGTCATGATTGCATTCAGGTAATCCCGATTGACGTAGTAAGCCTCAGCCAAGGTATCCAAATCATCTGCATTGTTTGCTCCATTGAGTGCCACGGCGCGCAGAGCGCACTCCAGGGCTTTTGCGGGATTTCGAAGGGTTCTATCAGCAGCCGTTGCATACAGCCAGGCAAGATTGTTCAGTGCACTGTCATAATCCGGATTGAGCCGGACCGCTTGTTTATAGTCTCTGATCGCGCGGTGAAGATCGCCATTGCTTTCGTGGGCATTTCCCCGGCCGTTGAAGGCTCGTGCGTGATCCGGGTCCAGCCGCAATGCCTGGTCGAAGTCCTGGATTGCCAAGTCATACAGGTCCTTAAGCCGATACGCCTCACCCCGGTTCCGCAGGGCCTCTGCATAGTTCGGATTCAACTTGAGCGCTTGATCAAAATCTCGAATAGCACGATCGAGTTCGCCCCTGAGTCCAAGAGCAAGTCCTCTATTATTGAATGCTCGGGATAAGTTGTTGTTAGGCTCCTCCCCTGACTGAATGAGTGAGGTGCAGCCTTCGATGCAACGGTCAGGATCATCATCCTGGCATCGCCTCGCGTTCTCGTTTCGTTCCTTATCAGCCAGAAGAGCTGCATGGAGAGAATTCTTCATTCGAAGAAGCGCGCTATCGGCTTCACGCTTCATCATGGCGCAACAGTCATGTAACACTCGCAACCATCTTAACTGGCCCATTGGCAATACTCCTGGAAATTCATTCGATTCTGTTTTACAAACTGTTTGCCGATCAGTCATTCAATTTCGTCGATCGTTGCCGTCTGGCTCGTGTCGGGGGTTGCGTGCCGGCGCTTCCCACTCCGAGTGCTTGGATGGGTTTGACCAGAAGGATTCCTCGGCCGTATCCATGCTGCATTAATGACTGAGGGAGACGGCCGCGGCAAGGGTTATCTTGCGAAAGCATTCTCTCGATGGAAAGGCGGGTAGGCACGCATCTTCAAAAGCCTGCATCCAGTGCTTGGCAGCAGTCATTACACAGTGTTCACCGTGGACCTCGGTCACAGCGGACAGAAACGCCGACAGTTCCTTCTCCGCTTCCATGAACAGTCTGGCGTTAGGAGGGCAAGGAATCGTTCTCGGTGGGACATATTCCTCCACAATCATCATTCTGGTGATCCTCCAATCTTCTAACACTTCAACATTGTGAATTCCGAAGCCCCGGCGTTTCAATCGTTACTTCGCGCCACCAGTCTTCATTCGCCCGATTTCGTCAATTGCCAGGTGTGGAATATACAACCGTATACCGGTTGGCAGTGCAATGACGACGATCGCTTGGGTGTTTCTGAATCAAAAGTAAGGGAGGCGAAACTGCGTTGAAATCAGCGAATTCTGGACTTTATGTAAGTCTTTGCGTTTAAGACTGTAGGGCAATTCCTACAATGACTGATGGATCTATTCGACGGGTTCTTCGCTCCTGGCGACCGGTCTCTCTTCGTTTCCGCGTTGCGCACGCCAGAGACGAAGTCATTGACGAAGGCAGACCTTAATTTGCTTGATGCTGTCCTGCCTGAGAAAGGCCACGCCGGTGGATGCAATCACGCGACCATCATCGACTCTTTGCACCAGCGCCCAGGCGCGAATCTATTGCCACGCCCCCAGGATGCGGCGAAGAAGAATCAATTCGCCTAAATGGTAGGAAGCATGATCGGCGGCGACCAATGCCTCTCTCAGAATGGTTTGCCCATCGCCGTGCGGAATTCTGGCGAAGAGGTCAGTCGACTCATCGCTGACCAAGTCGCACAGGGCCTGAAGATCTTTGCGAAAGGCTTCGGCGCTCTTGTCCCAGGCCTCGGCATCCGGGGGCGCCTGCGCGGACGGCCAATAGCCGACCGGGAATTCGGGCGATTGGTGGCCTGGATTTCGCGAGAACTCGAGAATGTCCCATTGTGCGATGCGCATGTGTTCCAACACTTCCCAGGGAGAATGCCCGGTGTGTTCAGGTCTCTTGCCGTGCAGGGTCGCTGGAAAATTCCCGATCGCTGTGTCAAAGTCGGCGTGAGTGTCGCCGCCCTTGAGTAGTTTGACCACATGTTGCCGCAGTTGCAGGTCGGTTTGCATGACGGTTATCCTCCTCTTATCGAGTGACCAAGGCTTGAATAAACCCGCGAGCGAGCGAGGTCGCGTATTCACCGCTTGCCATCCAAACTGTCGATAGGGCACGCGAGCCGATGCTCAAAGCGTACTCTCGATGGCAGCAAGATTATCATCGCTCAACCCCTCTGCCACGAGCAACCCTCGCCTGATGCCAGGCTTCAATCTATGCAGGCTCGACTTCCGCAGAGCGTAACATCGAGAATCGTTCAACCGTGATTTGAAGACCCCATCAACGCAATTGAGATTGGGAGAGTGATCGTGCAGACACCGCCCGTGGCAATCGCTCTTTCCTGTGTTTCCCCGGACCTCCATACTAATGCAGATATGTTGAGCTTGACGAATACTTCTCCGGGCTACTGGATAGAGATTGGAATGAAGAAATCGTGTTGTTATTCAAGGTACCGCGAAGGAACCTATAAAAGAGCGAAAGATGAAAGATGTTGGTGAACAAGCCATCCGTCGGGTATCGTATGTTAGAGCGTCAGAACAGATGGCTTACCCGGCGCGGCCTTTTCGCTTAGCGCCGCCAAGAGCGATCTATTTGCCTGACTCATTCAGGGAGGAACCATGGGAGTATCGGAGATTCTGGCATCGATCGATCACGAGATTGGCCAACTGCAGCAGGCACGCGCATTGCTGAGCGGCAGCGCTGTGCCGGTAGCGAAGAAGAAAGTCGGCAGACCCAGAAAGGTCGCCGCGGCAGTTATACCGGCCGCCTTCAAACCCGCAAAAAAGAAGAAAAGAAAGCTCTCTCCGGAAGGCCGGAAGCGAATCGCCGATGCTGTGAAGAAGCGTTGGGCGGCTCAGAAAGCAAAAACGGCTTCACCTAAGAAAGCTGTCGCAGCGCCAAAGAAAGCCGCAGTGGCAGCGCCTGCCGCGAAGACCGCGAAGAAGAAAAGGAGTCTCAGCCCCGAGGGCCGAAAGCGCATCGCCGAGGCCGTCAAGAAGCGCTGGGAGACACAAAAGGCCGCGGCGGCGAGCTAGTCCTGCATTCCTCCGTACAGAGATGGGCTGGCGCCGGTTACCCACCCGCGTCAGCTCAATTGATTTCTTTTGCCTCTCCCTCCGGCCAGAGTGGCGGCTGAACAGCGCGGGTTCGCTCATGCCTTAGGTCGGCAACGATACGTGACCAATAAACGATGCTGCGGTTGGCGCGCGCCAGGCGCCGTTGCGCCTCCTCCAGCTTTCGTTCGGCATAGCGCATGCGTTGGCGCCGGGCTTTGTCCAATGGTCGAAGCTCTGTCATGCAATACCTTTCATTAACGATCCAGAGTAATATGCGCAGGTGCTTTTGCAAAATTCTTCATTGCTTAGGCGAGCGGAGGCTCACTCGTCCGCGGTTCGCAAAGCTGAGTCATGCTGCTCAAGGCATCCTCGATTTCAGCTTGATCATTGGCCCATCCACGGCGAATCTGCCGTTTCCGTGATGGTGGATTGTCTTGGGATTTTTGCGCGACGGATCGCACCACGCCTTGACGACCTCGAGGATGAAGAGGTTGAACCTGTTGACGAGATGCGTATCGACCACCCGGCATTCGAGATTGGCGAAGCACTCGGCCACCAAAGGCGGTGCTACGCGGGCCGCCAGCGCGGGCGTCAGGCGAAACTTCTTGAACTTATCTACATCCCGTCCAGAACAGTTACCGACTCCGACGATCTTGGGCGCCAACTCCACCGCTGGGACCCCGATCACGCACTCTTTGGTAGCCCGCAATGCGACAAAGCTGTGATTCGCATTGCTGACGACACAAGCAATCAAGGGCGGTTGAAACTCGACCATCGTGAGCCAGGAGATGGTCATCACGTTGGCGCGGCCCTTGTGCGAGGTGGTCAGCAGAACCACCGGACCGGGTTCGAGTAACTGATAGACCTTCGAGAGAGTTAGATCCTTCATTGCCGCACGGTCTCCCAGTATTTTGACTGGGCGGATTTGAAAACGGCATCGATAACGGCCATATTCTTGATGGCGTCCTCGACCGGAACGGGTACTTCAGTATCTTCCAGCACGGCCTTGGAAAAGGCATCGCCCTGCAGCGTGTATTGATCGCAGACCGGAAAAACCTCCGTAGCCATGCCGCCGCCGAAGAGGTCGCCGCTTGCGTCAATGAAGATGCGCGTGGGACGGTCTGGTGGCGCGTTGAAGGGGATCTCGATCTCGATGCGGCCACGAGTGCCGAGAAAGTGAATGCGCTGGTAAGGGACTAACTGAGTGCTGCATGTGAAGATGGCGTGGCCGCCGGGGAAGTCCAGAATCGCCGATGTGAGGCGGTCGGTGCACATCTCGAGGTCGCGGTCGATGAGCGCGACGACGCGCGTGGGCTCTTGGGCGAAGGCGTAGCGCGAGGCATGGATGAGATAGCATCCGATGTCCATTAGCGCGCCCCCGCCGCTCCCGGCCTGGTTGCGGATGTTAGACGGGTCGATGTTGAAGTAGCTGAAGAAGCCGGTAATCGAGCGCACTTTTCCGATGCGCCCTTCATCGAGCAGTTCGCGGAGGCGAAGCCATTGGGGATGGCAGTTGACCATGAAGGCTTCGCCGATTTTGACTCCGGCGCGTGCGCGAACGGCGAGCAGAGCTTCTGCCTCCGCGGCGGTGAGGCTCAAGGGCTTTTCGCAGAGCACATGCTTGCCGGCTTCGGCTGCCTTGATCGTCCAGGGAATGTGAAGCTGATTGGGGAGCGGATTGTAAATGGCGTCGATGTTGGGGTCGGCGAGGAGTTCCTCATAAGAGCCGTAGGCCTTGGGAATGTCGAGAGCCGCGGCCGCCTCCCGGGCTCTGGCAAGATCGCGGGATGCGATGGACACGACGCTGGTGTGTTGCCCCTGCTGCATGGCCGGGATGACCTTATTGAGGGCGATGTTGGCGGTGCTGAGAACTCCCCAGCGCAGTTTGTTGTTCATAATGGCAATGATAATGGCCGAACGCGACAGAAGTGCTGGTGAGGCATTGTGCAGTGTTCAAATAGGCGACAAACCGCACGTCTTCTAGAAGATTTTCCATAATTGCCGATGATAAGTGAGCGACGGAGCATAAACTGAGACTGTTTAGCGGGGATGGCTCCTCTAAGGACGGCCCCTTGTAGCAAGCAAGTTTGGAAGGGGAACGATTAACAGTAGCTTGCAAACTCGAAAGATCACGTGCTTCCCTCGAGCCGCTTCCTGGGTTCCGGTCTCTTGTGTTCTTTTTCTCTTTTGTTGGCCAGCGCAGGCTGCCCAGCAAAGCGCGCCTCCGCCGGCGCCCCTCCGAGTTCTGCATTCCATCCCCGCAGTTTACGCCCTTTCCAAAGACCAGGCGCTTCTGGGATATCCGGTTGATTTCGAAGCCGTTGTCACCTACAGCGATGCGGAATGGGGAACGCTGTTCGTCCAGGACAAATTAGGGCACACCTACATCAATATGGGTATTCACAAGACGAATCTTCCTCTGGGCTCGCGTGTCCGTGTGACAGGGGTAACAGCTTTCTCCGGCTATTCGATCTCCATAACTAAGCCGAAAGTACAGCTTCTGAGCAACGGACCTGAGGTCAAGCCGATTCCCAAAACCGTCGAGGAGTTGAATACGGGTGTTTACGACAGCCAGTTGGTTGTCACCGAGGGGGTTTTACGCCCTTGCATCGAGCAACTCGACCGCGCCTGTTTCCGGCTTTTGCAGGGTGAGACGGAATTTGAATTGCGTCTACTTGAGCGACATTCTACGGCCACGGACAGCCTGGTGGGTGCAACGGTTCGAGCCAGGGGCGTCTGCGCCGCAATGATCGATAAAGATAACAAGCGCATCGGATCAACGATTCTGCTCGAGAGCACGAAGCAGATCGAAGTGGAGATGCCTCGGCTGGCGGAGAACTCCCCGCCTGTGACGGTGCAGAGTCTGCGTCCGGAGGATGCGGACCTGACCATGATTCGCGAGACGCATTTGCGCGGCCGGGTCAACTGGGCCTCGCTCCATCTCTTTGCCCTTCAGGATGAGACTGGAACTATCTTCGTCGGCACCGTGGCGCCTGTGCTGGTACACCTGGGCGACCCGGTCGACGTCATCGGATTTCCTTCCCACGGGCGCTTCGGATTGGAACTTGCGGATTCCTCCGTTCACGTGACCACGGACTACCCTGTCCCGGTGAACTTTGCCCCGTTGAACACCACTGTAGAGGCGATTCTGAAGAACTCCCTCAACGGCAAGCGCGTTCATCTGAAGGCGCGCCTGGACAGTCAGGTTGGGGATCCATCGCAGATTGCCTTTCACTTCACGGATCAGGGCCACCCCTTCTCCGCGCTGTTGCTGCAGAGTGAAGACTCCCGCAAGGTCGACGCGTTTCCCAAGGGATCGACACTGGAGTTGCTGGGTGTCGAAGTTCTCGAAGACAATGGCAAAAATGCCCCCCCCTCCGTGTTGGTTCTGATTGAATCCCCGGATGATCTCACGCTACGTCCGGCGGATAACTGGCTCACCTGGCAACGCGTGCTGGCCATTCTAGGGTTCACGGCACTGTGCCTTCTGGTTCCCCTTACCTGGGTGAAGCAGTTGAAGAGAACTGTAAGCAAACAGATAGCCATCAACAACGAGCAGATGGAGAAGGAGCTTCGGCTGGCCACCAAGTATCAACGCCTCTTTGAGCGCAATCTGGCCGCGCTCTATTCCCTGCGTCCCGACGGCGTGATCACCGAATGTAATGATGCCTTCCTTAAATTGCTCGGCCTCGATAGTAAGGAACAACTTCAGAATCGCTCCTACTGGGAGTTCGAGATCGAATCGGAGCATCTGGAGGAGATCAAAAGCGCTCAACAGATCGAAATGTTGAGCAATTGCCAGGCCACGCTCCGCCGCGACGATGGATCAGTCGTCTATCTGCTCAAGAATGTCTCCCCAGTAGAGACTTCAGAAGGCATCGCCTATGAGACCATCGCCATCGATGTCACCCAAATGCGCTGTCACCAGATCGAGTTGCAGCGCTCCAGAGACACCGCCGTGGAGAATTCGCTGATCGATCTCCTCACCGAGCTTCCCAATCGCCGCATGTTGATGGAAAGCCTGCCGGCGATCATCGAGAGTGCGAAGCAAGGAAGGAACTCAGTTGCTTTGCTCTATATCGATCTGGATGGTTTCAAACCGGTGAATGACAGTTTGGGCCATGCCGCAGGCGATGATGTCCTTGTTCACATCGCCGATACCATGCGCTCCCTGGTGCGCAAGGGCGATTCGCTGGCCCGCTTGGGCGGCGATGAATTCATGCTCATCTTGTCTGACCTGGGCACGAGCGAAGACGCCGTAAGAGTCGCCGAAGGGCTTTTGCACGCCATCGACATCCCTATCATTCTTCTCGATCAGAAGGTGCATGTGAGCGCCAGCATCGGCATCAGCATCTTTCCCGCCGACGCCGATCAAATGGAAGAGTTGATCGAGCGGGCCGATATGGCAATGTATGCCGCCAAGCGCCTGGGTGGAAACCAATTTGTATTCTATTCCGATAAGATCGTGCAGACCGCTCGAGAGGAACAGAAGGTCCCCGTTCAATCCTGAAGTGTGAGGGCAAAATCCCGCTCTAGTCGAATCTCAGCATTCCGGAAACTGCTCCAGAATCTACCGCTGGAGTAATGAGGGCCTTTCACAGGGGAAAGCAATCAAGAATCACTGCGGAAGGACTTCGATTCCGGTTACGGTTGCATAGCCCTCCACTGGAACGAAACTCAGCAACAGCTTTCCCTGCGCATTCGGCGCGAGGCTCGCGAATTTGCGAATGACTACATCCGTCTGGCGCGCCTCCAGGGGAAGGTTGAAGTTTTTCAGAAGCGCGTTTTCGTTACAGTAAACATCGAAGACGTGAGCAACTGCGGCCCTGGTCTCTTCGGATGGCGATGAGGCCTGATCCCAGTCACCGTGGCGCACCGCGAAATGAAGCGTCACAGAATACTTGCCCGGCGAGACTGGAATCGCATAGGAGAAGTTACCCCAACGCTCGGTTTCATAAAGCTCCGGATCGTCAGTCCCATTTACCGGAGTAGCATAGGTGGCCAATTGGCCTCCCTGGAAATAATTATCCGGACTCCACCAGTGGCTGTCGTTGGAGTAATAGGGCGATTGCCGGGCCAGCAGTCGCACGGGCCGGATGTGACCCTCAAAGCCGGGGAGAATCTCGATGGCCGAGAGAGTCGCTTGCTTGCCTTCTTCGCCGGAAAAATCCAGATGCAGCAGGCCGTCCTTGGCCGGTTGAATCCCGGTGAAGACCTTGATATCAGCGGTCTGGCTGGCTCCGGCATCGGCAACGATATCAAAGCGGCTCAGCAGCGTTCGGCCGTTGGCGCGCACAGTCATGATGCGGCTGCCTTCGCCACCCGCACCGGCGGACTCCGGATCAAAGACCGTTTCGGCAAAGTGCAGGCGCAACTCGTAGATGCCTTTTTTGAGAGGAATGCTATAGCTGAATTGCCCCTCGCGGCTGGTGCGGTAAAAATCGGGATCCTGGGTGCGACCGATGTGCTGCACAGAGCTTTTCACGGCTGTGCCGCCACTGAACCAGGCATCGGCATTCCACAACTTTCCGGCATGATCGACAAAGCTGCGAGTTGAGCCGGCCAGGATGCGAATCTCTTCGCCCGTGGGCGGGCCAAGCTTTGACTCCGCGGGCGGGGCAGGGGATTGATTCGATTCAGACACTTGTGGGCTCGGGTGATTCTGCCGCAGGACGAGCAAGGCGCCTCCGAATCCGAAAAGCAGAAATGCGAGAGCCGCGCCAATCCACCACCCCAGGCGGCCGGAGAGGCGAAGCCATCCTTCCGCACCCTTGGGCGCAGCGTCATCGAGGGTATCAGCGGCAGCAGTCTGATCTCCTCCCTGCCGCGAAGCAACAGATTTGAACTCGGGAACGTATTGTCCCAGAGGAATGGAGATCTGAACCCGATGCGAGGCTCCGTCCCCGGCATAGTACGCGGCCAGACGCTTGCGCAGGCGGTTTGCCTCGACCCGCACGATCGAGTCAGAGTCCTGATCGAAGGAGGGGCCCCGATGGAAGACTTCGACGCCCACGGAGTACTCCTTGATCTGATAGGCCTCACCGGCAAAGAGCTTTTCGCACAGATAAGACAGCAGATTGGCGAGCGTGGGCGCTCGGGTGAACTGCTCGGAACGAAGCACTGCCTCGAGTTCCGCTCTCTGTGCCACCAGGTCGATCGTTTCTGGGCTCTCAATCGCCATCGCTACCATCCCCGGACTGATTGTAATGCTATCGATCCTTTGCGGTTTGGCTAGTGCTTAACGGTGTAGGAAGCGGAAGAAACCGCCGTGTAGCGCGTGTAACCCCCCCGGCACGTCGCTGGTACACCGTTTTTACCTCAGCCCGCGCACCACCCTCAAGTAATAGCAGGAGTGAGAGTTCCGGCGCCACAGATCAAGATTTAACCCCCGCGGAACGTTCAGGTAGCAGGTATAGCGTTGCGGGCAGGCCGCGCCCGATCTTTACTTGAGTCAATGCAGGGAACAGATCGCGGAAGCCGGTCAGGCGTCCGGCGAAATGCCCAAATGCAGGAGAGGTGACCCATGAAAAGACTGGTGATGGTGTTCGTAGCAACGTGTCTGGTGATGCTGGCGGCTCCATACGGAAGGACAGAGTCCATTCCGGGCGCAGCCAACGGGGATAAACTTGAAGCCGCCAGGGTGGCAGAGGAGAAAGGCGATCTGGCGCGCCTTCACAAAGACAATCTAAAGGCGGTCGCTTGCTATTCGGCGGCTCTTCGCATCTCACGGCAAAATGCGGTGCTCTATAACAAGCTGGGTGTTGTGGAACTCAAGCTGAACGAGAGAGGGGCGGCGCGCAAACAATTTGCACAGGCGGTCAAGTACGATCCCCGGCTTGTTCCCGCGCTGAACAACCTCGGAGCGGTGGCCCTGCTGGATAAGAGGTACAAGGTTGCGGCCGACTACTTCAAGCAGGCGCTGGCGCTGGACGAGTCGGTTGCCTCGACCCACCTCAATCTCGCTGAGGCCTGGATGGGCTTGAGCGAGGTGGACCGCGCCATGACCGAATATGCCCGTGCCTTGGAGCTTGACGCCGATGTCCTGAGCGATAGCGAGGGGGGAACGGTCGCCCAGATCATGACGCCGCAGCAGCACGCCCACGTTCTCTACATGATTGCCAAGTCGTACATGAAGCGTGGCAACGTCGACGGAGCGCTGGATTATCTGGGCCGGGCCAAACTGAGCAACTATCACAATCTGGTCGCGGTTTATTCCGATGCGGACTTTGCCCCGCTATGGAATGATCCCCGACTGGCGAAGATCGTCTCGCGGTAGGCAAACCTGCTGGTCTGCGAGATGCCGCGCGTCGCCGTGGGAAGGACGGCGACGCGCGGCTTTGCCTTTTGGTAGTCAGACTCAGAGGATTCGAAAAGAGCCATTGCCGAATACCCTACAATAGATGCACAGTTCATTGCATTTTGCCGCGTTTCATCGTCAGCCAGCGCGCCATGCAAAGTGACATAAAGGGCCTTCATGCAAACTCTCCGCTCTCTCTGTTTTTCCTTGTTTTTCTTAGTCCCCGGATTAGTCTGCGCACAACCTTCTGGAGGGCCTTACGGTCCGATCGACCAGCGCTATGAGCTTCCCAAGACGGGAAAGGTCTATTTCGTCGCTCCGGACGGCAAAGCCGATGCGCCCGGCACTGAACTTGCCCATCCCACCGCCATCGAGGCTGCCATGGAGCGAGTAGTCACAGGCGACGCCATCATTCTGCGCGGCGGAGTCTACAGAATTGGCGGCCTGGTGCTCAATCAGGGCATCACGATCCAGCCCTTCGAAGAGGAGCATCCAGTTCTCAAGGGCACTGAGATCGCGACGCAATGGGAGACCTTGCCCAACAACGTCTGGAGGACTCGCTGGTCCCATCTCTTCCCTGCGGAGCCTTTGCCCTGGTGGAACCGCAGCCATGAGGGCATGAAGACACCCCTGCACCGCTTCAACAACGATATGGTTTTCGTGGATGGCGAGATTCTGAGCTCAAAGGGTTGGGAAGGAGAACTCGATCCGCATTCCTTCTACATCGATTACAAGAACGGGTTCGTCTACATCGGCGCCGACCCTGCGCACCATCAAGTAGAGATCACCGCTTACGACAGCGCCCTGGTTCGCACCGCCGGACCCGCGCACGGCAAGACCTCGGACGGCAAGGGGCCGGTGATTCGCGGCATCACTTTCACCGAGTATGCCTACCGCGCGCTGGAGATCGAGGGCAAGCGGCATTTCACTGCCAACGAGGAGCCTACCAACGAGCCCGTCGGCATCTCCGACACGGCGAGCTATGGCAAAGAGGTGCGCAATACGCTCATCGAGAATGTGACCATCACCTATTGCAGTCATGTGGCTGGCTACTTCCGCGGCGACGGATTGATTATTCGCAACTCGCTCGTTAGCGATACCAGCACGGAAGGTATTTACGTCATCGGTTCGTCGGATGTGCTGCTGGAGAGGAATATCATCCGCCGGAACAACATCAAGCAACTCACCGGCTACTTCCCCTCCGCGGTGAAGATCTTCAACCAGACCCATCGGGTCACTTTCCGCGACAACCTGATCCAGGAGCAGCCTAACTCCAACGGCGTCTGGTTTGACGTGGGCAACCGAGACGCCATAATCGTCGACAACCATGTAGAGGGCGCAATCAACGGCATCATGATCGAGATCTCGCGCGGGGCCACCGTCGCCGGCAATGTTGTCGAGAACTCCTATCGCGGACTTTATGTG
The DNA here is from genome assembly GCA_049522255.1 of Occallatibacter sp. Lineage (GTDB taxonomy): Bacteria > Acidobacteriota > Terriglobia > Terriglobales > Acidobacteriaceae > Telmatobacter. The sequence continues at coordinate 12,724 of JBEKOA010000019.1, read as the reverse complement.
CTGAATTCGGCGGACGTGCACGCCTATAACAACACCTTCGTCAATGCGCGGGTGGATTTCGAAAGAAATGAGCGCGTGGCCGCGGGCGACACATTCGACTGGCATGCCACGACCGGGCCAGGCCTGGATCAACGTGAGGGCCATATCTTTGTCCATAACCTGATGGCGGATACGGACTCCCATCCCGATCCGCTGCTCGAAATCTTGCAGTGGCCGCCCGCGCTCTGCGGCAAGCTGGTGCATCCGGAGGCAACGGAGGTCGATGGAAACGTCTATATTCGAGCGGCGTCAGCCACCGGTGCATCCGCGCCGCTGATCCTCTACGCTCCGTCGGATGCGGACAAATGCACCTCGCGGCTTGCATCGCTTGAGGCCTTCCGCAAACTCGAGCCAGCTTTTGAAAAGAACGGCGTCGAGATCGATCGTTCTCCTCGCTCGGTTTTGCAAGGTCCCGACGCGGGAAGATTCGAGTTGCAGCGCGCGCTCCCCGATGCGCCGGCCATCAACTTCCTTCCTGCCGAGGTTCGCTCGCTGCTGGGTTGGACCGAAGCTGAAGCAAAGACCCCTGGCGCGTACCCACTCCGCTGAGAACTGGCCTGATTTGCATCATGATGGATAGCGGGAACGGGAAGCAAGGTTGAAATATTGATTCTAATGGTCGGGGTGGAGGGATTCGAACCCTCGTTCCCGGATGGCCACTATGCCGTTTTCTTTGTTGGATTTAAAGGCGAGACATCGCCGCATCAGGAACTTGCCAGAATTCACTGGCGCGCCCCTCTTCCCTAGTTTTCTCACCACGGGACGACATTCCGCAATGAATCGGTATCACTGGTATCCCCCCTTCTTCAGGAGCTGAATCCCAAGACGAATTGATACCCCTGTCCCGGGGGCCATTGCCATGACTTTTGCAGTGGTCTTCAACTCGCGTGATACTCGCCGAATTTGCGATCGGCCTTCAAATCAAACTGATGAAAGATACGCCTGACGCTGTTTGCCTCCGAACAGATTGGGCTCATGTTCTGATGGCTGACGCTTTCATTCCAGCTACCCAATTCTTGCGCGCTCTTGCCTCAAGCCGCTACAGGAAAAACTGGGCATTGAGCCAACTAGTTGGCGTAACGAAACAACGACACCTCCCAAAGCGAGATTTACCGTTCAGACCCGTGCCCACGGCCTTCCACAATCAACAAACAGGAACCGTCGAATCTCTTTCGCGTGGACAACTCTTTGACTATTGCATCCCCCCAGGTGACGACCCTGCAATAAGTTGAGCGGAGACCCCACACGGTGAGCTGTTTGGTTGTGTTTCTGACTGTTTTGCTTACTTGGCTGTAAGCAAAACAGCCTTGCCTTTGGCTTTCGAGGAGCGGACGAAGTAAATAGCTCCGTAGAGGCCCCAAGCGGCGGAGATGCCCAGTGCGAGCAGAGGTTCCTTGAATGTTCCCAAGCCGAAGACCGGACTAATCAAATAGAAGGCCATGCAGACAATGTTGGCAAGGAGCCCGAAGCCAGGGATGAGCAGGTGGCGGACCACGCTGTAGTCATGGCGCCTGTGGTAGGCAATGATACACAGCAAGCAGCTCAGTGCATACAGAATAAAAGTGCCAAAGTTGGAGGTAAGCGTGATGGTCAGCAAAGAGTTCGGCAGCGCCGCTAACTGGTCGTGCGAGAGGTAGCCGAAGTTTGAAAAGATGCCATGCGGCAGCGCGGCAATGGCCGCGTCAGAGGGTGCGCTTGCGTCGCCGAAGACTAGAACAACGGCGATAACACCGATCACAGCCGAGATAATGGCCAGGGTCCAAATAGCTTTGCGGGGGCTGAGCGATCCGGCATGCAAAATGCCGAAGTGCTCGGGTGCCTCGTCGTCTTTGCCCATCGCATAGGTGACACGAGCGCCGGTGTTCATGCAGCTAAGCGTGGTGCCGATCAGCGCAAGAAAGACAGTGAGGGCCTCTGCCAGCATGAAGTACTTGCCGTGGCCGTGGCCCAGCAACCCATCGCCGACCATGATCATCATGTCGCCGATGGGCGCCGCCGAAGTGACGGCGCTTTGCATGGTATAGCCGGAGTTGAGAAAGTAGTTGGCTGCGAAATACTCGATCAGGTAGCACACCAGGCCCTGAATCAGCAGCGAAGAGATGACTGCGATCGGAATATGCTTGGTGGGGTTCTTTGCCTCGCCTCCCATCGAAGTTACCGATTCGAATCCAACCAGAATCAGAATGGCGACCGTAGCTTGGATGAAGACAAAGCTGAATTTGTGCGGCGCCAAAACCGAGGCTGCGCTTGTGTGGGTGAGGAAATTGCCGGTTGCATCTTTCTCGGGATAGTCAATGGTGAATGGGACCGGCTTGCCGGAAGCGTCCAGCAGCGGCGCAGGAGTGCCGGTGGCGTCGCGGACAATGGAGCCATCCTTTGCTGTGGCGAACTGGTAGCTATAAGTTGCCAGCGTTTGTCCGTCATACTGGAAGGCTGGCGAACCGGCAGGATGGCTTGTACGATAGCCGATGGCGAGTACACTGAAAACCAAGAGAGCGGAAATCTGGACGATGTTGATAGCAAGATTGACGGCTGTTGAAGCCCCCGCGCCCTTCGATGCAATCCATCCAACGAAGAATGAGAAAGCAATCGCTACCAGCGCCATGAAGATAAGGCCAGGATTCGAGCCGCTCATGAAGTTTGGATAGAGGAAGCCGACGATGTAGCCCACGAACACACCAGTAACCGCCACCATCACGCCCGGATAGACCCAATAGTAAAGATGCGAGCCCCAACCGACAATGAACTTGGCGCCGGGATAGAGTTTGGAAATCTCCGCGTAGGCGACCGCCGTGGCCAGGCAAAGCAGCAGGGCGGCAAAGATGCCTAGCCACATGGTCGGCGCAGTGGTGCCGGTGCCGGCCTGGATGACGAATGTGAGCCAAAGAAACGCGCCTGGGGCGATGAGGGCCATTGCATTGCTGGTTAATCCGGTTAGGCCCAGAGTGGCCTGCATCTGAGGTGCCTTTAGATCTGCCATGAACATTCTCCTGAACGTGATGTTTTTTTCGGCTGCTCCCCCGTGTATAGGCCCGGTCGTCTTTGCGGCTCACTCGTCTCCGATTCGCTGGACGAGACGACATAACAAATCTGAAAGATTTATCTGAAGACTAAAGCTTATGAGATAAGGAAGAAATGAAGATTCAGAAATGAAATCGGAAGAGCCAGCCACGAACTCGACCCTAAAGCGCTTCTCGTTCATGTCCTGGAATTGAAAGACGCACAAATTGCGAGACAGTTGGGCGCATCGCGTCTTTGTGCACCTTGAATACACGCTCCTTGATCGGTGTAGACCTAACAAAATCCTGGTACGCCCGCTCAAGATGCGCACGGAAGTAGGCGCGAGCCCTTTCTTCGTCCGGCTCCATGCCGGCCTCGCGAAGATTGTCTCCCATACGCCTCAGTATGTGCAGCCGTGCCACATTCAGCACCGCAGGGTCATATGAGACGCCAAGAAATCGAAAGTAGTCCTCAGCAGACGAAAGCTTCATCAGTTGTTCAAGCACAGTCATATTTCATCTCCATTGGGGTAAACACGGGTATCGCGGCGTCGCAGGCTTGCCGATAGAAATCCAACAACTCCTCAGAACTTACTACGCGCTTTGCCTGCATGGATCGCTGCCGAACCTGAGCCAACACCGATTGCGTCCGAAGTTTGTCCGCGTAGAGTCCGAGGGATTGCAGCGCGCCTGCAACGGATGCCATACCGGAGTGTTTCCCCAAAACAATTTGACGCACGCGGCCAAAGGTCTGCGGAGACAGTTCTTCGTATGTGGATGGATCCTTCTGCAGACCATCGACATGGATGCCAGATTCATGCGTAAAAGCATTGGCGCCAACGATAGCTTTCCCGACCGGAATAGAGCGGCGCGCGGCTCTGGCCACGATTTCAGCAAGTCGTGGCAGTTGTGCAAGATTCACGTTGCTTCCAGTCCCATAGAAACGATTCAGGCACGCAGCAACTTCTTCAAGAGCAGCATTGCCGGCGCGCTCTCCCAAGCCGAGTACACAGACGCTGGCGTGAGTTGCTCCGCCGCGAATTGCCGCCAGCGTATTGGCCGTTGCCAAACCAAGATCATCGTGGCCATGGAATTCCAACTCGACGCCAGTCGCGCGGCCAAGCTGTGTTAATGCGTCATAAACCGCAAATGGCTCCATGTTGCCGAGCGTGTCCGCGTAACGAAAGCGATGAGCGCCGGTGCTTGCGGCTGCTTCCACTGCGAGCAGCAAAAAGTTCATGTCGGCGCGGCTGGAGTCTTCACCTCCCATGGCCACGCTCAATCCGCAATCGACAGCATAGGCAATCACATCACGAATGCGGTTGAGTATGCCGGCACGATCCAGATTCAGCTTGGCCCGCATTTGAATATCTGAAACCGGTATGGAAAGATTCACCCTCTTCAACCCGGTTTTTCGCGCGGCATCAACATCGGCGCGTGTCATGCGACACCAGGCAATGGGTTCGGACTTGCTCAAAGCGCCACCAATGGCTGCGATCTCCTCGATTTCCCTGCCTCCAATTGCTGGAGTGCCCGCCTCTATCTCGTCCACACCAGCGTCTTCCAGCGCCAAGGCGATCGCCAGCTTTTCTTCTAGCGTGAAGGCAACTCCAGGAGCCTGCTCTCCATCCCTGAGCGTCGAGTCATTTATGACAACGCGAGACACATTATGCATACACAGCCTCCAAGGGGACAGAGCCGGCTTGCAGATCGCTTACTACCCGCTGAAGGACTCCGATCACCCGCTCCACCTCAGAGTCAGTGGTTTCGCGCGAAAGCGAGAAGCGCACCGATCCGCGCAAATGGCTGAATGGAATCTTCATCGCAGTCAACACGTGAGAAGGATTGAGCGAGCCCGACGTGCATGCCGATCCCGAGGATGCGGCAATTGACTCACGATTCAAAATGATTAGAACCGAGTCGGCCTCGATATTCTTAAAAGCAATGTTGAGTGTGTTGGGCAGGCAGTTGAGACGGTCTCCAACACGAATTGCGGTTGGAACAAGGCGCAAAATCTCACGTTCCAGACGGTCGCGCAACAAACAGATCCGATCCATATCACGCTGCAATTCCTGAGCTGCAAGCTTAGCGGCCACCCCGAAGCCAACGATTGCAGGCGTGTTCTCTGTACCCGCGCGCCTTCCACGTTCTTGACGTCCGCCATAAATAAGCGGCGCCACCTTCACTCCATTGCGCACGTAGAGAGCGCCGACTCCTTTAGGACCATGCATTTTGTGCGCCGAAATCGAAAGCATATCGATCTCATTTCTATTCACTTTGACTTCGATTCTCCCCGCGGCTTGAACGGCGTCGCAGTGAAACAAGGCTCCGAACGCGTGCGCCATGGGCGCAAGTATCTCAACGGGAAACACAACTCCAGTTTCATTGTTGGCCCATTGAAAAGAGACAAGGGCTGTCCGCTCATTGAGAGCTTTCCGGTAGGCGTCGAGAACGAGGTTCCCTTGGCCGTCGACCGGAATGCGATGAACCTTAGCTTTCCCTGTCTTCTCCAAATGCGCGCACAGCGCAAGCACAGAAGGATGTTCAACCACTGAAGTAACTATCTCGTTCCGTCCCTCCTGTGTTTCGAGAGCCGAAAGGATCGCTGTGTTATTCGATTCGCTCCCCCCTGAAGTAAAGACGACCTCACTATCGCGTTCTGCTCCGATCAACATGCAAACCTGGACTCGCGCCGTGCATACAGCGTCTTTCACAGAAGAGCCTAGATCATGCAGAGACGATGGATTTGCAAACTCGTCTCGAAGAAATGGCAGCATCGCGTCAACAACATGCGGATCCATGCGCGTTGTCGCGTTGTTATCCAAATAAACCCACGGTCTTTGTATAAACGTTCCTGTCATATCGAATTTCCTCAGACAGCGTCAATCAACAGCATGATTTGCCGCAGCCACTCTTGGTTTGGGCATGGGGATTGTCGAACGAAAAGCCTGTTCCGTCTTGATTGTCAATAAAATCAATCGTGGTGCCAGATATCAACGCGATCGAGGATGGATCGATGAGTATCTTCACTCCGTGGCTCTCGAAGGAGATGTCCTCCGGTCCTGCGTTTTCCACTAGGCCCATCTCGTACTCGAGTCCCGCACAACCGCCTGACCGCACCATTAAACGCAGTCCCGCGATCGATCGGGGCACAGTTGCGATTGCCGAGTGCAAAGCACCTGCCGCAGCTTCTGTCAATTGGATCATCGCACCCTCCGTTACTGGTTGTCTGATTTACTGCACGTTGGATGCCAATCGGAGTTTGCTGAAAATAGATACACTTACACTTGCCTGAGTCCAGGGGACGAGAGGCTTGTCGCGTTTGCGACATGTCGATTGCCGTTCATTGTGCGAAAGAGGAGCCGATGCCAATCAACCTGGAAGGCTCACCATGAAAAAGCGTCTGAGCCAGGAGGCTCTCACCCGATTCGCTGCCAAAACAACCATCGAAGTCATCACACTCGGAACAGCATGGCGCAACGCACATATTGAATCCTTCGTCGCGGCAGATCATTCGATAGAAGAATTTCTTCCATTTCATGTCCTGATCGTTGCGGCGAGCCAGTTGAGCGAAGTGCCGCAGCATGAGTTTGGACAACTCGCTTCGATTTGCCAGTCCAAGATCCTGCCATAAATGGTTTGGTCGAGTGGCTCTGCGGGCTACGAGAAGAGTCAACAATGAGTTGATTGGAGATGTCGCGGTACGGAAGCGCCACAATAGCTCTCGCAAGCACCTCTCATCTTCATTGATTGTCGGCTCGACATCGAGCTTGAATGTTTCCATACGTTCCAAAGTCCCGGGGAAGTAACTTGCGATAAGGTCCCGGAGTGCTGATCCACAGATGCCGAGAGCGTCTGTGAATGAACCGCCGGCGCGGCACTCATCTTGAGCGGCGGCAAAGACACACGCTAGTACATGCCCATCGAAAGGGTCGCACGCGGTGGCCGCGTTTGCTTTGATCAACTGCGTGTACAAAGCGTCTGGCGTCATCTCCGCTCCCTACGATGGACCGTGTTTCTGGCAGTTCTTTCCGCACACTCGACCGCATGCACCACACCCGATACACGCTCCCGGATCAGTGACAGTCATTACCTTGCGCAATATCTCCTCGTCGTCATCGAGCCCTACGAGATCGCCGTCTTCAGTGATTCCCTGTAAGGTCATCACAGAACGGCCGCAGACTTTAAAGCAACGACCGCAGCCAATACAAATCTCCTGGTCAATGTCCAGAAGATAAGAGGGTTGCCATGCTCTTCCATCGCGCGTCACTGCTTGGGTTTCAATCTGCTCAGCTTCCATTTATTCCTCCGCATCATTCAGTAGCGCGCAACTTCCGGATATTTTTCAATCCACTCGATCGCATCGGCGACAATTCTTTCGCCCTCAGACTCCAGCTTCTCCAGGCTGTCGAATCCAAACCGATGCACGTCGCGCAAGTGCTTGTTGAAGACGATCAACCGGCCCGCAGTAAGTACGAGGCGGCCAAAGCCTTCGTGGTGCAACTTCATAAGTGGCGACACCATCACACCGGTAACACGCTCGATGATCAGTCCGATAGCGTTGTAGTACAGTTCCATGCGCCAAAGGGTTTCCGGATCAGGATCACTCATGATGGGAATCTGAAGACGCTTTTCGCGTGTCATGATGTATGGTTCCAGCAGATCACTATCGCTCTTTGCATCCCATGAACCATGCAGATCCTGAGCCCGCCATTGCTTGATCAACTCACTGAGGAAGCCTCGCGCTGGCGGTGCGACGACTTCCAATGCGTTTTCAGCCATAGATCACCTCATCTTCGAAATCCAGGGAGCGCTCTTTGCCCTTGTTCAGCGCCTTGCGTATCCACGGCGGCGGGTTACCGTTCAGCACTTTTTGCAGTTGCTGCAATGAATCATCAATTGCCTGGGTCTCAGCAACCTTGATCGGGTGGACGTTTTTTGCCACCACCCGAGCGGCAGCTGAGCCACCGATTGCTGCCACATAGAGAATCGCGCAGTCCTTAATTGCTTCAAGCTTGGGCGCAAGCTTGTCTTCGTTGCCGTCCTCTTCCAGATTGCCGATGAATTCAACACAATTGACAAAGCGGCAGTCATCTGGATTGATGTCGTAAATCGCTATCTTCTTCGCCCATCCAAAGTGAGCATTGACGTGTTGTCCGTCCTCTGTTGCAAAGGCGACTTTCATAGTCCTCCTAAAAGCACAAAGCACTTACTGCACAAGTTGCGCTAGATCGTGAGATTTTTGATGCTCTGGAATCCATGTCTCTGGCGTCGGCTCGTGAGCATTTGTCATGAGCAGATTACCTACATCGAAGATCAAGTTTCGCGTTCCTCGATAGCCGACTGTTACCTGCTGGCCGGGGCCAAGACGGTCAAAGACAGGAATACCAATACGAAACAATGGAATCTGGAGACGCTCCGCTGCTTGCCTCCCGTGCGAATGCGTAAAAAGCAAATCAGCCCCAGCAGAGCGCAGTTCAAGATCCTCCAGGTCGCCCACTAGAACCTCGTCGATCGGAACGGACTCAAGCACAGGCGACGCTGCAGTTGTGATTGCTGCCTGAATCTTGCATCCCATTTCATGAAGCCAGTGGGACATTGCGAATAACAGATCTGGCTCTGCAGCAACAGCTACTCGCTTTCCCCCGAAATGAAAGTGCCCGTCAAGCATTGCATCAATCAACTGGCTGCGCTGGCGCCGATACTTCTTTGGAACGGGTACGCCGCTAATCTCCGACAAGAATCCCATCAGTTCATCGTTGGCCGCCAGTCCCGTGAGTCGGCCGAATAGCTTGTAAGGAACCCCGGTCTGGTGTTCAAGGGTGATTGCGGCCCCGCGCATTTGTTCACCGATGGCGACTGTCCAGCATGCAGAACTCATTCTCCGTATTTGTTCAACTGAAATCCCGCCAAGCGATGTGGGTGTGAACTCGGTTGGAATATGTCCATCGAGCGAACCGGAAAGGTCCGGCAGGAAGAACGGATCGAGACTGAATGCCTCAAAGATGTCACGCAGTTCATCTATATCGCCGGGGGTAATGTGGCATCCAGGCAGCACATTGACGCGTCGCGAAGGTCTGGCCTCGAACTGCGGAACCTCAACAAGCTCTTCGATCATGCGTGTAACCGCCGCAGCCCACCCTTCCTGAAACGACCCTTGAAAGTCCGGTGTGGAGACATCGACGAGAGCGATGCCATTGAGCTTTGGGTTGTTGGCGCGAATCAGCTTAAGAAAACCTGTTAGATCATCTCCCTTAATCTCGGAGATTCCTGTCGTGCAGATTCCTATCAACGTCGGATGGGTGCGCTCGGCGATATTAACCAACGCCTGTTCCAGGTTGTCGAAGCCACCCAGAACAGTGGCAACTTCGCTCATCGCCGTTGTCTGCATCGGAATCGCCTCGCGGAAATGACGCACGAACAGCACAAGCCCGAAGGAGGTGCAACCCTGGGAACCGTGAAGCAACGGCATGGAGTTATTTACCCCCAAGAAGGCCAGCGCCGCGCCAATGGACGGACTCATCTTGAGCGGATTCACGGTGCAGTATTTGTCGCTGTTCGTCACTTTCGCCATATGCCCGTCCTATGCCACATGAATAGAGAACTCGTCCTGAACGCCAGATGACTCCCACGGAGCAGGCTTGCGAATTTGCTCCCAGATGGGGTTCGAGAGTGCCTTATCGATCTCGCTTACAAGCGCCACCATGCCCTCATACCCGGCATAAGCGTGATGCCGTTCCTGGTTGATGTCGAGCCATGGCATCTTTGCTTTCAAGGCCACAAACTGTGTACGCCCACCTGAGAGCATGATGTCGGCTCGCGCCTCCTTCAACATCTTGTACATCTCACGCGGCTTCAAATCGTCGTACATGTGCGCATCACCTTTCATGATTTCCTTGATGCGTTCTTTGTCGTCCGGTGTAGATTTTTTGACGCTGGTGCCAATGACGGTGAGGCCAGCCTCTTGCATCGCGGCTACGACAGACCATGACTTTACACCTCCGGTGAAGAGCAGTGCCCGCTTGCCGGCAAGCCGAGCTTTGAAAGGCGCTATTCGTTCCCAAGCGCGTGCTTCTTCTCTTTCGATGACGGCTTCGGTACGTCCAAGCAACTCTTCGGGAGCGCCACGGTCAACGAGCATTTCGGCGATTTTGCGCAAGGCATCGCTCATATCGCCGATACCGTAGAAGGAGCCCTCGAAGTAGGGTATCCCGTATCGCTCTTCCATCTTCCGCGCAACATTGATCATGGCTTTTGAGCAGACCATCATCGCCGCACGAGCTCGGTGTGAGCGCGCAATTTCGTGATACTTCGCATCTCCGGATATACAAGCTAGAATGCGAATCCCCAACTCATTGAGTAAAGGCTTTACCTGCCAGAGCTCGCCAGAGAGGTTGTATTCACCAATGATGTTGATGTCGTATGGAGTCGTCTCTGCGGGCTCTTCTGTTCCGATTACGTAGTCGAGAAGGGCCTCGCCGGCGAGCTTATTGCCGAGGTTCTTCGATCCCACAAATCCAGGCACATTGACGGGAATCACAGGCTTGCCGAGCTTCTTGGCGGCTGCCTTGCAAACAGCCTCCAGGTCGTCGCCGATCATCGCTGGGACACAGGTCTGGTAAACGAATACCGCCGGTGGATTGTATTTTTGAACAGCCTCTTTAATGGCTTTATAAAGATGCTTCTCGCCGCCAAAGATGATGTCCTGCTCGGTCATTGCCGTGGTAAAGCTAGTGCGATAAAGTTTTGATCCGGACGACTTGGCGCCACGACCATCCCAGGAGTGTCCCTCACAGTTGATTGGCCCGTGGATCAGGTGCACAACATCGGTTATGGGCTGGAGAGCAATCTTGGCGCCATCGAAGGCGCAGCCACCGGCAGCCGCGCCGGGCGCGAGCAGCCGGTTGCAGCCCTTCTTCCGATCAAAGCTCGGCTTGGCCTGATTCGTGGCGCAACCCGGCTCGTTCAATACCTGCTGAACCTTTGAGCCAAGTGTACCCATCGCCGCTCCTTTTCACGCTGCCGACGCACATTGGAAGTGTCTTTCTTCATTGCTCTTGAAAACTTCGTCGGGCGGCGATCCTGCTTTGAATCGCCGCGCAACGTTATCAGGAAAAAGCAAGACGCTAACGGATGATGTCGAAGCTATAGTCCGTCTTTGCAATTTCGTTCGTTGTTTGGTCCATGTGGTCGAAGATCCGATCGAGAATCTTCACAAGGACATTGAGCCCGCCCTGATAGCCCCAGACCGGAGAACGATGATGGTGATGACGGTCGAAGATAGGAAAGCCCAAACGGATCAGTGGTGTCTTGGTGTCGCGCTCAAGAAACTTTCCGTAGGTGTTGCCAATGAGAAAGTCAACAGGCTCAGTGAATAGCAGAGAGCGCATATGCCAGAGATCCTTGCCTGCATACACGTGACAGCCCTTGCCGAATGGCGACGCGACCAGCAGCGCTTCCACTTTCTCCCGCCAGGCCGGTCCGCCATTGGTGGAAAGAATGTGTAATGGTTCAGCCCCCAATTCAAGCAGGAATCCCGTCAGACCGAGCGTCAAATCGGGATCTCCATAGAGAGCGAACTTCTTGCCGTGAATGTGCGCGCTCGAATCGGCGATGGCATCTACGAGCCTGCCGCGCTCTTTTCTGATGGAATCAGGGATCGTTTTGCCTGTGAGGCGTGCAACCTCCATTAAGAATCGATCTGTCGCTTCCACGCCGACGGGGTGATTGAAGGTAACCGTCTCTTGTCCAGATGCTTCGATGACCTCCAGCGTCTTCTCCGTGCAAAACTCCTGCATGGAGATCGTCGCGCTGGCATGGATCGCATTGGCCGCATCCTCCAACGTAGTTCCGCCATCGTACATGCGGAACTCGCCGTCACTTGGCGTATCCCAAACGTCGCTGTTGTCGCCAAGGATTGTATACTCAACTCCCATCAGGTCGAAGAGACGCTTGATCTCGCGCATGTTGCCGACGGTGTAACCGTCAAAGCCACCAATGAAATTCAATTTGCCGTTGGCCTGACGCTCCAGCTTCGGCACTGTGCCGGCCTTGCCATTCCAGAAGTGCTCGATGATTCCCTTGAGCGCGTTGTCGTAGCCGGTCACGTGGCTGCCAATGAATGCCGGTGTGTGCGCGAAGGGCACATCGAAATCCATCGGAACCGATCCTTTTTCCTTCGCGTTCTTGATGAACCCGTTCAGATCGTCACCAATCACCTCGGCCATGCATGTCGTCGATACGTGAATCATCTTCGGCTTATACAGACTGTACGCATTGGCGAGGCCATCGATCATGTTGGCCAGGCCACCGAGAACAGCGGCATCCTCAGTCATGGACGATGAAACTGCCGCGGTTGGCTCCTTGAAGTGACGCGAGAAATGACTGCGATAATATGCAACACAGCCTTGAGAACCATGAACAAAGGGAAGCGTCCCCTCAAATCCAAGCGCGGCGAAAACAGCGCCCAGTGGCTGGCAGGCCTTTGCGGGATTGATCGTAAGCGATTCGCGAGCGAAGTTCTTCTCGCGATACTCCGTACTCTTGGTCCACTCACTGACCCGTGCGAGTTCTTCGGCCGGAACGGGATCCTCGAACATGCACTTCTTGTTCGCGAGCATCTCGGTGTACTCGGGTCCGCGGAACAACTCAAAGTGGTCGATCACCTTCTCTGCGTTTTGACTCAT
>JBEKOA010000018.1:0-43814 GCA_049522255.1 Occallatibacter sp. | reverse complement strand
TTGTTGTGCCCCTTGCGACTGTAGACCGTGGCCTGAGCTGGAACAACCGTGTTTTCGGCATGAAGCAGCAGCGACTGTTCCGGCGAAAGATGCCAGTCTGCACCGAATCGTTCATTGCAATACGCCGCGCAGAACTCCCAGAATGACGCAAACCATGCGGTACTATCTCCAGGACGAGCTCCAGGGCTGGTGGACATGAGCCACCCTTTAACGACTGGTTGCAGAAAACCATTCTTCACCAGCCGGTCACGGTGAACGCGACTCAAATGCCCGGCTTGAAAGACATGCCGCCCGTTCTGTTGAAGCTTGCGGAGAACTTCCAGGGAAGCGGCGAGTTTTTCATTTGGGGTAGCCATAGTCTTCTGTGCCTCTGCACGTTTATTGTGACGTCCGAATACAAGTTTATTATGACGTACTAGTGCAAGTCTATTACGATGTGATGGAACAAGTATATTTTGCTGTTCATGGGCAAGTGTTTTCTGTATCTCGATTATGCGTCGGCAATCGAACCGGAAGCCGCTACGCAGAGAATCGTGCCGCAATCTGTTCATATCGAAGAAATTGCTCGGGGACTCGGATTGGGCTTGTAGCGCCGGAGCGGATAATGACATTCCCCGGATAGACAGAGCATAGCCGAGGCCGGACCGGAGTCAAGGCCGCGCTGAAGCGCGCCGCTGCGCGGTCGTAGAGCCTTGACACCGGCCCTCATGCCTCGGCACATCTTCCAATATCCGGGGAATGTCAGCTCATCTGAACGGCTATTCGGAAGCAGACGCGATCCGCTCCAACACAGACAACTTATGTGCAGGGGAAAGGTGGCTGTAACGGGCGGACATGATGATCAACTTGTGATCCGCCGCTTCTTGAATCTCTTTGATCGACGCGCCAGCCATCGCCAGCCAGGAACAAAATGTATGCCGATTTGAGTGCCCATAAGACGGGCTGAAATGGGCCAATCTTAGTGGCTGTTTTGATGGCTGTTTGCTTCCAACTTTCCTGCATTTCGGTGCGATTCATTGCAAAGAAGAATTTCACTTTATGTTTATGAATACAAATACGTTATTCTCTTACGTGCAACACATTGCGATGTGGTGCAAAACGCTGAAAATGTGACTCATAATCCCTTGGTTCGGGGTTCGAATCCCTGCAGGCCCACCAACTCTCATTCGAACAGCGATTGGCGCATAACCGGTACTGTGATCGCAGCTGAATGGGCCCCGTCGGGGACGGCGTTTTGCGGGACCAATCCTCAAAAAGGACTTGCAAGTCACTCTGGATGAACGCATTGGCTTTATTCTCGTCAGTTGAGAAGCCGGAATACGGAATTTCTCTCGATGCGAACCTATAACCGTCTCTTTAAAGATACTCGCCAGGCGTTGGCCGTAGTCTGCTAGTTCAGTTCCGTACGGTTGATGCCATACGCATCCAGCACATCAGGCAAGGTGACGACACCTTCCAGCTTATGGAGATCCGCTCGGTGGAGGACTGGCAAAACATCCAGATGATATTTGCTCAAGCGTTCGAGCGCGTAATGTAAGGCATGATCTGTGTGGACGTGCGGAACATGGAATGTTTCCACAAGTTCTGCCACTGGCTGCTCATTTCTTCCATCCCCATCGGCGGACTCAAGCGTCTCCCGCGTTACGATGCCCAGAAAGTATGCCTTGTCAACGACTGGCCAAACTCGGAACTGACCCGATCGAGTTTGCTGAATTGCATCTTCAACGCGCATTTGCGCAGAGAGCGTTGCGGGAGATTTCCGCATGATCTGGGCCACAGTGCGCTGATTGACTTCGTCGCGGGTAGTGTGACTAGGCAAATGAATGCCATCCTGATGAGCCAAAGCCTCATAGATCGGCTCCTTCTGAAACCGGGAGGAGATGAAAAAGCTGGTTAGGTTCGCAATCATCAACGGCACGATGACAGCGTAGTCCCGCGTCATCTCAAAGATCATCAAGACCGATGTCATGGGAGCTCGGACGATCCCCGCGAAGAGCGCACCCATGCCGACCAGCGCGTAAGCGCCGGGGGTCGCGGTGTATCCCGGCAACAGACCATGGGCCACAATGCCGATGGCGCCTCCCAGCATCGCGCCGAGAAATAAGCTCGGGCCGAAGATTCCACCAGCGTTTCCGGAGGCGTAGCTGACAGTAACGCCGAAGAGCTTCAGGACCACGAGCAGCAGCATCAACTTGAGCGCCATGGTTCCATTCAGCGCATTGCCGACGTAGGTATACCCGACTCCCAGAACCTGGGGCACAAACCATCCCATCAGACCAACCGTTATACCGCCTACGACGGGATGCCACCAACGCGTACTTTTGGGCAAATGCAAGAAGAACTTTCGCATTCCCAACAAAAGTCGTGTGAAGGCCACGGACACAAAGCCGCCTGCGATGCCTAACAATGCGTAAATGGCAAGCTCCAGCGGATGTACCAGAGTGTATTGCGGCACTTGAAACAACGGGTTATTGCCAAGAAGGAGGCGCAAGACCGCCCAGGAAGTGGCAGAGGCGAGAACGACCGAACCCAGAATGGGCGCGTGCATATCGCCCATCACCTCTTCAAGGGAAAACAGAACGGCCGCCATCGGCGTATTGAATGCGGCGGCGATAGCGGCGGCGGCTCCTACTGGAATCAGGGCTTTTACCTTTTCCGGACGCAATCCGAGCCATCGGCCAAGGACCGAACCGATTCCAGCTCCGACTTGAACAGATGGCCCTTCACGGCCCAGCGGAATTCCGCTTGCGAGCGTGGCAGCCGTACAGAAAAACTTTCCCAGAACTGTTCGCACCGAGATGAATCCATCCCGAGCGAAGAGGGCGGCCTTTGTCTGGGGCACGCCGCTGCCGCGTGCGTTGGGAAAATAGCGGTACAGCAAAAATCCCATGGCCAGCGAGCCGGCCACAGGAATCAGCACACGCCTCCACGCAGCGCTGTCCACTGGATAGAGTCGCATACCCAACCGCTCGGTAACCACAATAAATCCGACAACGGCGAGTCCGGTGAGCGCTCCAATCAACAGCGAAAGAAGAAGAAATACCTGCTCTTCGCGCTGTTGCAGATGAGCCATCAGGCGCGAAACAAAAGCAGCCTGCCATTTTTCTTCCGGTTTGCTATCGGCTCCAGTGAACGACATAGAGACAGTTTACGCGAGCGGTTCGTCGACACCTTCAAAGTCGATCCATCAAGGGCGGCCCGGTTAACGCTCGCTGAATCTCGCCCTCAATTGGAGCGCCCACGCTAGTAGCGCTCCGGCCGCTCCCGCGACCGGCACAACCGCAGTATGCCAAACAAGGACATGCAGCATCTGGAAGTTGGGGCAATGAAGCTCCAGCATCGCTACACCAGCGAGGCCTGCCAGCGTGCCCGCCACGGCTCCGGCGGCCACAGGATTCACTGCAAAGCCGCGCCGCAAAAGTAACCAGCTTAAAAGAGCTACCGGGATGGCGTGAACGAGCCCCGCTACAAGGCAGGCGATGCCCGCCGAGACAAAGTGAGTGGTGTGGTAGTCGCGGAATACGCCCGCAAATACTCCCATCAACGCAAGACAACTGATTGCCAGCAACACACCGGGATGAATCCGGCGTCTGCTGCCGGGACCCTTGGAGGCTACGAACTCCGCTGCGGAGGCCCATAAGAGAAGAACCAGCGCCGGGAAGATGAGGATGCGTTCGAGGGCGGTGAGGCGTTCGATTCCGTAAAATCCGGCTCGCGCGGCGCCGGCAAGCGCGACGGCGGCCGCGATCAGAATCAGACCTGCGGTGAGCAGCCAGGCCGGAGGCATGGGGCGAACGGGGCGCATCGAAGGCTTTATCGAATCCGCGATGCTTTCGAGCAAGGCAGGGGAAACCGCCGGCGCACCTTTTGCGGCCCGCGCGAGAACTTCGTCAATCTCTCTCTCTTTCACGAGAGCCCTCCCCTGCGGCCTTGCGACAGCCCCAATGCTGCCAGCCGCTCCCTCAATCGTTCATATCCGCGATGCGCCTTCTGTTTCACCGACCCCACGGTGGATGATGTGGCGCGTGCCACCTCTTCCAGGCTCATCCCCGCAACCTTCAACAACAGGATGACCTCTCGCTGGCTCTCAGGCAGCGGCGCAAGAAGCTCCGCCATCTCTGTCGTCGTGCCCGGTGTTTCAAGGGCAGGTGCCGGCAGTTCCGATGGCGTCTCCACCTGCTCCTCGTGCAGTGCTACACGGCTCGCTTTGCGATAGTGGTTCACGCGAACGTGCCTGGCAATCCCGTAAAACCATGGCATCACAGGCTCGCCCGCGCGGTAGGTGTGACGCACCTTATGAATAAGCAGCCAGGTCTCCTGCAGCAAGTCGTCGGCATCTTTACGGCTGGCAAACTGGCCTGCAAAGAACCGGTGCAATTGAGGACTCAGCCGCTCGATCAGCACGGTGGCCGCACCGAAGTCGCCACTCTGATAAGCAGCCATCAGTATTTCCAGATTGCCGTCCGGCGACATGGCGCAGTGAATCCTCAAACAAGTTCTATCACGACGCGCCCCTTCAGAAGTTTGATAACATCGCCGTCGGCAATCGACACCCCCTTTGACAATCATTCGCTCCAAAGCGCCTAAAAGTTACGGTGCCTTCGTTTTATCTGCAATTCGTGCCACTGGCAAAGATCTTGATTTGAGACCGTAACTTTCTCCCAGTCCAGATCGAGTACCCACTTGTGAAGGTGCTCTCTTTCCGTGGCGAGTTCGCAGAATCGCAGCCGGGGCGCAACTTCAACATAATCCCCAAGGAGATCGCAATGACTTTTCAGAAGCACCAGAAATCCAGTCTGTGGCGCTCCGGCTTTGCGCTGGCGGCCTTGTTTGTCACTACCGCGCTGGCCGCTACCGGGCAGAAGGAACGCGGCGCACTGGTGATCACAAGCACAAATGACGCAAGCGGCAATGCTGTCGTAGTGTTCAAGCTGGACACCTCGGGCACGCCCTCGCTGGCATGGGCAGAGACGCTGCACACTGGCGGCAAGGGAGGCGCCAGTACGAACGCGGGAATTCAGCAGTTCAAGAACGGCCTCGGGGCGGCGGCGAACTACGGTTCGAACACCGTCAGCCAATTAGTGCGGTATGACAATTCCATTGCTATTGGAAAAACGATTGATCTGGCTCCTGACTGCATGAACCCGGATTCTCTAGCGTTGACCGATCGGCATCTCTTCGTAGTTGGAGCCAACTGTGCCGAGAGCCATGCGTGGCCCTCGGGCTTTGTCGATGGACCCGTCGTTAGTCTCTCCGATCCTTCGGCGGCGCAGATCACGGTTTTGCCGTTTGTCGGCCGCAGGCCGTAAACAACTGGCAACTGAAGAGGAAACCTGGAACCGGCTGTCTAAAGCTGTTGTCCAAATTCTTCAAACTGCACATTGAGACCGCCATAGGA
This sequence comes from Occallatibacter sp., assembly GCA_049522255.1. GTDB lineage: Bacteria > Acidobacteriota > Terriglobia > Terriglobales > Acidobacteriaceae > Telmatobacter. Next base: position 38,416 of record JBEKOA010000018.1, on the reverse strand, counting down.
GGGCTCACATGGAATGGTTGAGGCGTTTCTATCGCAGGCTCGTTCCCAGGAGCCTTTCAGACGACGCGATGGACCGTGAGATCAGCTACCACATCGCGGAGCTGGCCCAGTCTTACATCGCTCATGGACTTACGCCGGATGAGGCTCAGCGACGAGCCATCCTCGAGTTCGGCGGCCTGGAACAAGTGAAGCAGACGATACGCGAGGTCCATGTCTCCGCCCTGGCTGAGAGCATTACATTCAATGCACAGGCTGCCGGGCGTTTCCTGCGTAAGTCGCCCTTTTTTTCGATCGCGGTCACCCTTACGCTGGCGCTGGCTATCGGCGCTAATAGCGCAGTGTTTTCGGCTATTGATGGAGTCGTGTTGCGGCCCTTGCCTTACCCGGATGGCGACCAACTTGCCGTCCTCTACCAGCATGATGCAAAAGGGCGCGATGCCAACCACTTTGTAGCTCCTGTCCGGCTTGAAGACTGGAATCGCATGAACACAACCTTCCAGGCCATCAGCGGATACTATCTCGACGATCTCTCAGAGACCTCCGGCACGCTTCCTGAAGGGTTACAGAGGCGCTCGTTGCACCGCGGTTTCTCCAGGTCATGGGTGTCGCACCGGCATTTGGCCGTGCGTTTACTCCGGCAGAGGAACATTGGGGTGGACCCGATGCCGTTCTCATCAGTAATGGATTCTGGCAGCGCCGTTTCAATGGAGATCCATCGAGCGATGTCGTGGTAAATCGAGCATTCGCAAATAAGTATATGAGCGATACCTCGCCAATCGGGCACCAGTTGTCGGGCGCAATGTACAACGATTTCGAGCCTCAAGGCATGATCCGTGGAATTGTGGGCGATGCTCGCGAAGAGGGTTTGAACATCCAGCCAGTACCGACTGTCTACTCGTGCTTCAACGCGCCGACTCCGTTTCCGAATTACCTGGTGCGCATTCAGGGCGATCCTATGGCAATGGCCGAGACGATCCGGCGCCGCATTCATGAGCTTGAGCCCAGCCGCTCGGTCTTCGGCATTTCATCGCTACAGGAACACTTAGACGACGCCTCCACTGAGAATCGCCTCCGCACAACATTGCTTTCCTTATTCGCAACAACTGCCGTGGCGCTGGCCTGCATCGGCCTTTATGGGACGCTGAGCTATATGGGCCGCATGCGGCAGCGCGAGGTGGGTGTGCGCTTGGCGCTGGGGGCTTTGCCCAGCCAGATCGTGGCGCGATTTCTCTTCCAGGGGCTACGCGCGCCAGCCATTGGCTGCTTCGCCGGATTTGCCCTCGGATTGGGTTTGAGCCGTTTCCTCGAGGGAATGCTCTACGGCGTCACAGCACTCGACCCCACGACGTATGCGAGCGTCATTTGCCTTATTCTGCTGGTTGCTACGCTCGCGTCCCTAGCGCCTGCGGTAAGGGCGGCAAGTGTTGAGCCAGTAAAGGTTCTCCGCGAGGATTGACGGGATCACCGGGCTGTGTGGTTGCATATCCCGAATCGTGACAATCCGCAAATGCACTTCTTATCAACTCCGGCTTTGTACCGGGATGTCGCCAGGTGTCATGTCTTCTCAACGTCTTGACAATGATTGGGCAATCTCCGCTTATCGTTCTTTCTTCTTCGTAACTACTCTTTAACTAACGAATTGCCGACGATCCAAGCGCGACTCTGGGCAACGGATACTATGGTGCATGAACCTGCGAAATAACCTGCTGAAATCTGAAAGTTTGCAACGTTCCGGTTCGTAGGCATGTATTGGCAGAGATTTCATGCTCGGTCAATGAAGACCACCTAAGGAAAGCTTTGAAATCTGGAACAGTCAGCTTCTAGGCGGTCGCTAATTGTTTGCCAAAGATCCTTGAGCACATAGGCCTGCAAATGTGGCGGTTCACCCGCTTGCGGCGCGCAAGCGCATATAAAGCGTCATCTCATGCGGAGCTTCACTGGTCCTGGTCAGCCAACATGGAAACATGTTTTCAACATCTGGCGCTGGATGGAACGCGAACTGGTGCGAGCGGATGCCGGCACGCAAGGATGCCGACTATACTTCTCCACGAAACGAGTCTCTGAATCATTGGACTTGCCTATCCTGTGATACATATCACCGCAAGAACCGTACTCTGTGGTAGGCTGAGAGCATGTTGAGAGGTGTCTTCCAACGGGCTGCGGTGGCCATCGTTTTGATGGGCTCATTGCTTGCGCCGTTTGGAACCTGCTTGCAACCGGCGCACAAGGCTGCGCACGGCTGCTGCGCTCCCGCATCCGAGTCCGACAAGACCGCTCAAACAAATTGCTGCACCGCCAGTTCCCCACTGCCAGCCGTCCTCGTTGCGACCAGCCTTCCCGGCTCGGCTCCAACGACCGTTGCGCAGGGGATCTTCTCCCTGGATGAATTCTCATTACGGAGCGAATTTCCGAGTTTGTCGGTGAAACCTCCGCACTCTCCGCCTACGGGCGCATTCATCTTAAGAATCTGAATCTTCACTTCCGCCGTGGCTGACCGGGGTGCGCGCTTCTGCGCCCTGGCGTTTCTCCCCTTGCCGATTCTTGCGGAGTTGAAGAGTGAAATCTATCTGTGTTTGTGCGCCTTTTGTGCTGGCGCTGTCGATTGCCTGTTTCGGGCAGGCGGAGCCGCGCTCCGTTGCCGCACCCGATCTTTCGATATCAGACGCGGCTGCTCAGCCTTTGTCTGTTAATGATGCCGTTGCGGCTGCCCTTGAAAACAATCCCGAGATTCGAGCGGCTGTGCGGCGCTTGTCGCTGGCTCGGTTGAAGACCACAACCGCGCGCAGCCTCGACGATCCCATGCTGATGACGCGTGACTGGGATACGCCCCTGCGCCGGCCATGGGATCTGAATCAGGCGCAGCTCATGGTGTCGATCCAGCAGACCTTCCCCAACCGCCAGAAGCGGGATCAGCGCGCGAGACTGGCGGAGGATGATGCTGGCGTGGCGGCCAACGATCTGGAGACATTGCGCCAGGAGGTCACCGTCGAGGTGCGCAAAACCTGCGTGGACCTGATGCGCAATGCGGATGAGGTGCGGTTACAGCAGCGCCAGAGTTCGTTGCTGAAAGAGGCTCTGGCCGCGGCGCTCGCTGAATATACCGCCGGCAAGGCGCCGCAGGCAGATGTACTGCGCGCGCAGATGGCTCTGACTCGCCTGAACGAACAACTCATTGAGCTCGAAGAAGAGCGGGACAACGCGCGCGCACAGTTGAACGCTTTGATGGGCCGGCCTTCGGACGAAGCAATCGATATTGCCGGCAGCTATACAAGCCCTGCTGCGCTGCCCTCCATTGAGGAACTTGAGCGCACGGCCATCGAACATCGTCCAGAGCTGGCGGCCCTGCGCACGCAGATTGCAAAGTCCAGGGATGAGGGAAAACTGACGCGGTTGGCGATGAAGCCTGAATTCACTATCGGCCTAGGGTACATGCTGATGCCCACTGGCTCCCTGGCGCGCAACGCGTACATGGGCGAATTGTCGATGAACCTTCCCTGGTTGAACCGCGAGCGTCACGACGGTGAAGCGAAGCAGGCCGATGCGGCGACTGATGTTTCGCAGGCGGAACTCGATGCGCGCGCGGCCGCGGTGTTCCTTGAGATACGACAAGCGCAGATTCAAGTGCTGGCGGCTGAGAAGCGCATCAAGCTTTATCGCGACACCATGTTGCCGCAGGCAGAAGCATCGTTCAAAGCCTCAACAGCCGCATACCAAAACAACCGCGCTGAGTTTGCGAGTCTGATCGACGCTCAGAACCTGTTGCTCGATATTCAGACCGCAACCTACAAGGCGTCAGCAGCTACGGACGAGGGCATGGCGCAGTTGGAACGCGCGATAGGAGCGCCAGTGGCGAACCCGGCCAGTAGCCCAGAGAGGATAAGCAAATGACAACGAAGGAAAAGAAGCTGTTTGCATTCGGTGTCGGCGCTGGAGTTTTGAGCGCGGCTCTGGTAGTTGGATTTCTGACAGCGAGGGGGATGCACCCTGTCCCAGCGGCGGCGAATACGGCAAACCCCTCCGCTTCCACTCGGTCTGATAGCGGACAGGCCGCGCAACAAGGCACCGAGCCCGGCACGACGGTCGAGCTGACCCCGGCCGAGATTACAGCGGCGGGTGTGCAGGTTGCCGAGGTGAGCACGGCCGCGCTAAAGACCGACATTGCCGCCTTTGGCCGCGTGGAGCAGCCGGAGGCCCAGCTTGCCGCCGTGAGCGCGCGCATCGGTGGCCGCGTAGACAAGCTCTATGTGCAATACACCGGCGAGCGCGTGCAAAGCGGCCAGCCTGTAGCCGACATTTACAGCCCTGAAGTTTCCACAGCGATCGAGGAGGTTCACCTGGCTGAGGAGAATCGCAATCAATTGAAGCAGTCGGACGATGCCTTTGCGCGCACGCAGGCCGATGCGCTGGTGAAGGCGAGCCGGCACAAGCTGGAGCTTTGGGGAATCAGCGGCAAGCAGTCGGATGCGCCGGAGAAAGACGGCGTCCCTCACATCACCATTTATTCCTACGCCTCTGGAACGGTTGTCGATCGCAAGGTGACGCAAGGCCAGTATGTGAACGCGGGTGACACACTGTTCACGATTGCGGATCTCAATCAGGTGTGGATCAAGGCGGATGTCTACGAAGAGCAACTGCCGCAGATTCGTCAAGGACAGGAGGTGGAGATCACTGCCGAGTCGCTTCCCAATCAAACTCTGCACGGTCATGTGGATTTTATCGAGCCCTCCGCCAATCCCCTGACGCGCACTGTTCCCGTCCATGTGCATGTCGCCAATCCAGAGATGCGCCTGCTGCCCGGCATGTTCGTCAACGCAACATTCGTGAGCCGCGCCGCGCAGCCGTCCATCGTGGTTCCCCGCTCGGCTGTTCTCGATACGGGCACGCGCAAGATCGTCTATCTGGCGCGGCCCAACGGCGTCTTCGAAGCCCGCGAAGTGCAAGTGGGCGCGGCGACGGAAGATTTGTTTCCTGTGTCGCATGGATTGGCGCTGGGCGACAATGTTGTGCTCAACGGCAACTTCCTCATCGACTCGCAGGCTCACCTCGGCTCGGGAATGTCGGGGCTTTACGGCGGTTCGAAGGAATTTGCCGCAACCCAACAAGCGGCGACCTCTTCAACGAATAAGACCGCAGAGGCAAGCGCGGTGAAGATCGACCTCCACGCCGACCCCAATCCGATGAAGGCCGGCGAAGACAGCCAGCTTCGCGTAACGCTGACAGATGCGGCCGGCAAGCCCATCAGCGATGCTCGCGTCACGGTCACCCTCATCATGCCAGCGATGCCTGCAATGGGAATGCCGGAGATGAAGAGTTCTATCGAGTTGGCGTGGAAGGCTGGTAGCCAGATGTACGAGGGCAAGGGCCAGGCGCCGATGCCGGGAACGTGGACCGTAATTGTTGAAGCGCGCAAGGACGGCAATGCGATCGCATCCATGCGCACTCACCTCGGCGCCAGATAGGAGACACCGTGATCAACCGGATCCTTGAATTCTCGATGAAGAATCGCTGGCTGATTCTGGCCGTCTACGCCGCATTCGCGGTCGCGGGCTATTGGGCGCTGCTGCATACTCCGATCGACGCGATTCCCGACCTAAGCGAAAATCAGGTTATCGTCTTCACTGATTGGCAGGGCCGCAGTCCGCAAGAGGTCGAAGACCAGATCACCTATCCGCTCACAGTGAATATGCAAGGGCTGCCGCACGTGCGCACGGTTCGCTCGGCATCGGCCTTCGGCTTCTCGATGGTGAACGTCATCTTCGAAGATTCCGTGGACATCTACTTTGCTCGCACCCGCGTGTTGGAGCGTCTCAGCCTTGCGGGCAGCTTTCTGCCTGCGGGCGTGACGCCAATGATGGGGCCGGATGCAACCGGAGTTGGACAGGTATTCTGGTACACGGTCGAGGGCCCCTACGACAGCGGGACACTTCACTCGCTGCAGGATTGGTTCATCAAATACCAGCTCAACTCCGTGCCTGGAGTCGCCGAAGTCGCCAGTGTCGGCGGATTCGTTAAGCAGTACCAGATCGATCTCGATCCGATCAAGATGCGAGCTTACAACGTCGCGCTCAAAGATGTCGTGGGCGCGGTGGAGCGCAGCAACAACAACGTCGGAGCCAAAGTGATCGAGGCTGGCGACACTGAGGATATCGTGCGCGGCATTGGCCTGATCCGCAGCCTGAAGGACATCGAACAGATCTCGCTTGGCGCCTACAACGGCACTCCCGTCACTGTCGGCAACGTAGCCAGTGTTCAGCTTGGCCCCGAGTTCCGGCGCGGCGTTCTCGATAAGGACGGCAAAGAAGCTGTCGGCGGAGTTGTCGTTATCCGCTACGGGGCCAATGCGCGCGAGGTGATCGAAGACATCAAGAAGAAGATAGGGGAAATTCAACCCGGCCTTCCAACGGGAGTGAAGATCGTTCCCTTCTATGACCGCAGCATCCTCATCGACCATGCCGTGGACACTTTGCGCCACGCACTGATTGAAGAGATCATTCTGGTCACACTCGCGCACATCCTCTTCCTCTGGCACTTTCGCAGCATTCTCGTCGTCACCATTCCTTTGCCGCTTGCGGTGCTGGGCGCATTCCTGTTCATGAAGGGCGCGGGCATCTCGTCGAACATTATGTCGCTGGGTGGAATCGCCATCGCCATCGGCGTGCTCGTCGATGCGGGAATTGTAATGACGGAAAACGTGATTCGCCAGGCAGAGCGATACGAAGAAGAGCACGGAAGCTATCGCGAACACATATGGGAGATCACGCTGAATGCCGCGCGACTTGTTGGCCGGCCCATCTCCTTCGCCATGGTCATCATCATTCTCGCATTCATTCCGGTCTTCGCGCTCACCGGCATGGAAGGCAAGATGTTTCATCCGCTGGCCTTCACCAAGACCTTGGCCATGGTCTGTTCCACCATCATGGCCATTACGCTGGTGCCCGTTCTATGCACCTTTCTGATTCGCGGCAAGCTGCATCGCGAGGATGAGAATCCAGTGATGCGCCTCTTGCACGCCATCTACCGACCCGTGTTGCGTTGGGCTTTGCGCCACAGAATCATGACGCTCGGTGCAGCATTGGCATTCTTTATCGCGGCCATCTATACCGCAACCACCATCGGTTCCGAGTTCATGCCGCCGCTCGATGAAGAGACGGCGCTCTTCATGCCTATAACCGATCCGCGCATCTCTCTGACTGAAGCGACGAAGATTCTGCGTCAGCAGGATGGAATCATCGCCGCCGACCCAGCCGTTGCAATGGTGGTTGGCAAGGTTGGCCGTGCGGAAACCTCCACCGATCCTGCGCCTGTGAATATGTCTGAAACCACCATCACATTCAAGCCCAAAGACCAATGGCCCAAGGGCCTCACCAAGGACGCCATCCTCGCGCGGCTTGATGAAAAGCTGCAAATCCCCGGCGTGACCAACATCTGGACACAGCCGATTCGCAATCGCATCGACATGCTCTCCACCGGCATCCGCACGCAGATCGGCATCAAGGTCTTCGGTCCTGACCTCAGCGTGATTGAAGAGAAGTCGGAAGAAATCAAGGAAGTGGTGAGCCAGGTGCCCGGCGCGACCGACCTCTACGCCGAGCGCACCACCGGCTCACCCTATTTGGAAATGACAGTGGACCGCCCGGCTGCGGATCGCTACGGCTTGAATGTCGCCGATGTGGAGGATGCGATTGAAACCGCCGTGGGCGGCAAGAACCTGACCACTACAATCGAGGGACGGCAGCGCTTCCCGGTGCGTGTCCGCTACGCGCGCGACTTCCGCGATAGCCCGCAGCAACTTGGCGATGTGCTGGTCACTGGTAGCAACGGCGCGCAGGTGCCCCTGAACAAAGTCATCAACATCAAGACAACTCTTGGACCATCGATGATCAGCAGCGAGAACGGCCTGCTACGAGGCTCGGTGCTCTTGAACGTGCGAGGCCGCGACGTCGGTGGATTTGTTGATCAGGCTCAGCTGGCCGTCGCTCAACAGGTGAAGATGCCGCCGGGCTATTACATCGAGTGGAGCGGCCAATACGAGAACCAGATCAGCGCGCGCAAGCGCCTGGAACTGGTCATTCCCATTGTGCTCGTGATCATTTTTGTCCTGCTCTATCGCACTTACGGCTCCGCTAAAGAGGCGGCGCACGTATTACTGGCTGTGCCCTTCGCGCTCTCCGGGGGCATCTTCCTCGTCAAGGCGCTCGGTCTCAACTTCTCGGTCGCCGTATGGGTTGGCTTCATTGCGCTCTTTGGAACCGCAGTACAGACCGCCGTGGTCATGGTCATTTATCTGCGTGAAGCGGTGACGCGGCGAATCGCCGCCGATGGCCAACTTACCCGCGCCGGCCTGCACGCAGCAGTGATGGAAGGCGCCCTGCTCCGCCTTCGCCCCAAAGTGATGACCGTGGCAACGGTGGTTGCAGGCCTGCTGCCCCTGATGTGGTCCACTCGAACCGGCGCAGAGTTTATGAGGCCGCTTGCCGCCCCCGTGCTCGGAGGAATGCTCAGTTCGCTGGTTCACGTACTGATTGTTACGCCAGTAATCTTCACCTGGCTGTGCGAGAAGGAACTGTTACGAAACCGGGTGGGATGATGGAGTGCAACTTCAGTTGATGAACAGCCGCTTCCATTCGGAGAGGAGCCCATGCGGATTCGTCACTCTTCGGCCAATGCGACGGGGACGGTTGCGCCACTCCTACGCCCTCGGAGAATCCGAGGCGCAGGCTGCGGCTGCTCAATTCTGGTCGAATGGTTCACCGTCTACTTGGCGGAACTTACATGCAGATGCCTGCGCCTGGCTCAAGACTTGAGCCGCGGCGAGGATAGAATGCCCTGAAACATGCAAGAAATGTCGGCTGGAAGACAAAAAATTACCTCCGAAGGATCACGTCTCTTCGGAGGCGCTTGCGGATTACAAGCAAGACGGGGACCAGTAGCCGGCACTGGAGGTCGGTAGCACGCGGCTACTGGTGATCCCTGCACAAACGAAGTCAGCAGCGGCTTCCCCTTTCCACGGCTACTCCGTGTCTCCCGGCTCTAAGAGAGCATTTTTACTCGCCCTCTGAACCATGTTGACAACTGGAGTGTCTCTCATGTGCGCAAGGCGTTCCGTGACGGCCGTCACAGGGCCGTGTAACAACCTTTAAGACCAATCTGACGTCCTCGATTCAATCAGATACTGAACCGGCTCCGCCGGTCAATCTCGAACACCTCGCGCTGGAGGCGCGCCCGGTTCCCTTAAATCACTTTCTTTTCAAAACCCGCACAAGAGTGATTGACAAAGCGTGCCGCGGCTTTGAAAATCGGAGTTTCAGCTCCCTCCGAGGAAGACCTACCTGTGACAGCTCTTTTGAATACGAATCTGGGCGCAACACCCTTGCTGGGCCGGGGCAAAGTTCGCGATCTTTATGCGGTAGGCGACGCCCTGCTGCTGGTGGCCACCGACCGTATCTCGGCCTTCGACCACGTGCTGGCGACGGGAATTCCGGGGAAAGGCAAGATTCTGACGCAGATCTCCCTGTTCTGGTTTGACGTAGTATCTAAGTTGGTTCCCAACCATCTGATCACGGCCGAGGTCAGCCAATTCCCTGCTTCTTTGCAGCCCTATGCCGATCAACTGGAAGGCCGCTCGATGCTGGTCAAGCGGGCCGCGATGTTCCCTGTCGAGTGCGTGGTTCGCGGCTACCTGACGGGTTCGGGATGGAAGGAATACAAGGCGAGCAGCTCCGTTTGCGGCATTCCGCTGCCGGCCGGTCTCCAGGACGGATCGCGGCTGCCGGAGCCGTTGTATACCCCCTCGACCAAGGGCGAGGCCGGCACACATGATGAGAACATCTCCTATGATGCAACCGTAGCGGCCATCGGCGTGACCGATGCGGCGGAGTTGAAGCGGCTTACGCTGGCCATCTACAACCAGGCTGCCGCGCACGCGGAGTCGCGCGGCCTGATCCTGGCCGACACAAAGTTTGAGTTTGGCAGAACGGGGGAAGGAATTATTCTGGCAGATGAAGTACTGACGCCGGACTCCTCGCGTTTTTGGGAGGCCGCGGCGTGGAAGCCGGGTGGAGCGCAGCCTTCATTCGACAAGCAGTTCGTGCGCGATTATCTTGAATCAATCCATTGGAACAAGCAGGCGCCCGCGCCGGGACTCCCCAGCGAGGTTGTGGAGCGCACACAGGCCAAGTATCTTGAAGCCTTCCGCCGGTTGACCGGGCGGGATCTGAATCTGTAGCGGACTGACAGAGCGGGCAAAGCATGAACGGAGTGCGGTATGCAGTGGGTGGACTGGGCGATCCTGTTGGTCATGGCGCTGTCTGTGCTGGGCGGGCTGGCGCAAGGCTTCTTTCGCGCGGTCTGCGCGCTGGGCGGCCTGCTGCTGGGCCTGGCGCTGGCCGCCTGGAACTACGCCCGCATCGCGGCGATACTTTTGCCGGTGGTGCGCATCAAGCCCGTGGCCGATGCGATCGGCTTTCTGCTCATTGCGGTTTTGGTGATGGGACTGGCGGCCCTTGTCGGCAAGGTCCTCTACAAGACCTTTCACGGGATGGGTCTGGGTTGCCTTGACAGGCTTGCCGGCGCGGTCTTCGGTTTTTTTCAAGGCGCGCTGCTGGTCATGGTGATCGTTTTGGTGACGGTGGCGTTCTTTCCTGAAGCCCACTGGCTGGCGGAGGCCAAACTGCCCAGGTTGTTTTTTGGGGCATGTCATTTAAGCACGCATATGAGCCCGGCTGCGTTGGCCGAGCGGGTACGGCACGGGCTCAGGTTGATGGAAGCAGAATCACCCCGGTGGCTGCACCCCGGCGGCCACGGATTGTGATTTAAAACAAGGACTAGCCTTAGGGATTATGGCAAGCTAACAGAGAAAGAAGAGGTTGGCGTGAGACGAGAACTGGACATCCTGGTAACGCAAATGCATTCCAGCGGCATCCGCTATGAGGACGCGGTCCGCGAATTCAAGAGGCAGTATCTGCGCGAAGTCTTGCTGGCGCACCGGGGAAACCAGTGTAAGGCGGCCGAGGAGATGGGCATCCATCGCAACACGCTGAGCCGCACCATGGCCGAGTTGGGCCTGAGCCTGACCGAGGTGCGCGCCAGCCTCAAGCGTCCGCCGCGCAGCGAACGTCCTGTGTATAGCGCGGTACGCCAAATCTATCGCCAGGGCTGACAGCGCGACCGAGGACATGCTGACCACACCACCGACCACCGAAGCACGCATATATGTAGAACCCGGCTTTGCGTGGGATGGGCAAGACGCGTATCTCTTTGACATCGACGGCACGCTGCTGCGCAACCGCGACCGCATCCACCGCGAATCCTTCGTCATTGGCGTTCAGCAGGTAATGGGAGTGGATATTGAGCAGGTTCTGTTCTTGACTCCCGGCGGCACCGATCCGGCAATTCTCAACGATGCATTTGAGAAGGCGGGCATTGCCCGTGCAACAATCGAGCCGCAATGGGCTGCGATTCTTGATGCGATCCATCTAGCCTGCGAAGAGCGGCGGCGCGAGATGGATATTCAGATCATGCCAGGCGTGGAGGCAGCGCTCGCCCACCTGGCGCAGCAGGGCGCGCTGCTGGGCGTGGCCACCGGCAATTTGGAAATAATCGGCTGGATCAAGATTGAAGAGGCCGGCCTGCGCGAGTGGTTCCGATTTGGCGGCTTCAGCGATCATTTTCCCCTTCGCGCCGAGCTCGTGGCCGACGCCGCGCGTAAGGCCAGGGATCTGGCCGGAATCGATGCTCGCGTCTGCGTTGTCGGCGACACTCCGCGCGACATCGAAGCGGCGCATGCAAACCAGCTGCCCGTGATTGCGGTTGCCACAGGACGCTACAGCTTTGATGCGCTGCTCGAAGGCCGGCCGGAGGTCTGCGCGTCGTCGCTTGCCGATCTGCTGGCAGCGAAACGGACGGCATTAGGATGAAGAAACAAACCAGATCGATCCTCGTGTCCTGTCTTTTCCTGGCGCTGGCCGTGAGCATCGCAGAGGCCCAGGCAACAGCGCCGGCGAATCCCGCCCCCGCTCCGAGCGCTCCACAAGCCACGGCTCCCGCTGGAGATGCAGCCCAGGCCAAGCCGGTGCGCAACTCCGACCGCAGGAAGGCGGCTCGGCTCTTCCTTGCGGCCAGCAAGCTCTTTGAGAAGGAGGAGTTTGAAGAGGCTCTGCAACGCTATCAGCAGGCGGCCGAGCTCGATCCCGGCAATCCCGATTACCCGCTGGCGGTCGGCGTGGCCCGCAGCCACCTGGTGACGGCGCTCATTCAGGCCGCTGCCAAAGACCGTATCCACGGCGATGCGGCGGCGGCGCGCGCGGCACTGGCCCAGGCGCGTGACCTCGACCCAACGAATCCCCAAGTGAGCCAGCACCTGAACGAACTGGGAGACGACGCGCTGCTGGGGCAGACGAGGCCGATCTACGAGCGGGGCGCGGAGTCAGTCGGCGATGCGGCAGTGCTCGCGCCCGAGCCCGGAGTGCGCAGCTTTCACCTGGTCAGCGACCGGCGAAGAATCATCCAGCAGGTCTTCAAGTCCTGGGGGATTGAGACCACCCTAGACGAGAGCGTCCATGCGTCCCCGGCCAGGGTGGATCTGGACAATGTGAGCTTCGAGACGGCTGTGCGGATCATGGAGATGTTGACGAAGTCGTTTCACACTCCTCTGGATCCTCACCGCGTGCTGGTGGCCAACGACACCACCAGCAACCGCGAGGCCTTCATGCGCCAGGAGCTTGAAACGGTCTATCTATCAGGGTTGACCACGACAGAGTTGGCCGACGTGGGCAAGTTGGCAAAAGACATCTTCAACGCGCAGCAGGCGGTAACCGAGCCCGGCTCGGGAACGATCACCATTCGCGCGCCGCAGATGTCGTTGAACGCCTTCAACGCCACCATGAGCCAGTTGTTCGACGGGCACAGCCAGGTGCTGCTGGAGGTGCGCGTCATTCAACTGGCGCACACCAGCCAACGCAACACGGGAATCAACCTGCCGCAAAGTGTCTCGGCCTTTAACATCTACAGCGAAGAGCAGTCCATCCTCAACTCCAATCAGGCCCTGGTGCAGCAAATCATCTCCTCGGGTTTGGCCTCGCCCGGCGACACGCTGGCGATTCTGGGCATTTTGCTTGCATCCGGCCAGGTATCGAGTTCCCTGTTCTCCAATGGCGTCGCTCTCTTTGGAGGTGGACTAACGGCTTCGGCGCTGGCGCCCGGCGCACTCTCGGCCAACTTCAGCCTGAACACTTCGGACTCGCGCGAATTGGACCAGCTTGAACTTCGCCTGGGCGACGGCGAGAAGGCGACCTTGCGCACTGGCACGCGCTACCCCATCCAGACCTCTTCATTCTCAAGCATCGCGGGCAGCGTGCCGAATATTCCTGGGCTGACCGGCGCGGGAAACTCCGGCAGCCTCTCTTCTCTGCTGGCCTCCTACTCGAGCGTGCCAAATATCCCGCAGGTGGAGTACCAGGATCTTGGTCTGACTCTGGCGGCAACCCCCAAGATCATGCGCAACGACGATGTCGCGCTCACCCTCGACCTAAAGATCGCCGCTCTCTCCGGAGGCTCCATCAACGGCAATCCAATCCTCAACAATCGCGCCTATTCCGGGGTGGTGACCCTGAAGCGCGGCGAGGCCGTTGAGGTGGTCAGCGAACTTGACAAGTCTGAGACCCGCGCCGTGAACGGCGCGCCGGGAATCAGCGAGATCCCCGGCCTGAACAGCCTGTCCGGAAATAACAACCAGAAGAACTACTCGACATTGCTGATTGTGATTACGCCCCATGTGGTCCGCGGCACGCAGGCCGCCGGCCACTCGCCGATGATGCGCGTGGAGAAGACCGCTGCCGGGCGATAGTAGACCGGCACGTTAGCAAGTCAAAGAGCGGGCGGTGTTGTTGCGCACAGGCTCGTATTATTTCGGCAGATGCAACAAGGGCAGACAGGCTGAATAGACCTGTCTGCCCTTGCTTGATCACCTCATCGTCGGCGATGAACCTGGCTCGCCTGTACTACTGAGCCACCGCGCCGTCGAGCTTGGCCTGGAACTGGATGATCTGCTTGATGACATCGTAAGAGGCGTTCGCGGGAACCTGGCGGCCGTTGATCACCAGCGTAGGAGTCTGATTGATGTTCAGATCCTGGGCCAGCTTCACGGATGCATCCACTGCGGCATTTGCCACCGGAGTTTTAGAGCAGGCTTCGATCTTTGCCGGATCGAGTCCGGCCTTGGTCACCGCGCTGTTCAGCGTGAGAGTCGCGCCATCAGCGGTTGCCAATCCATCCTGGCCTTCAAAGACGGCCGATGCGAAGGTGAAGAAAGCGTCGCTGCCACCCTGCTTGGCCACGCAAACGCCGTAGGCGGCCGCGCCGGCTGCCGCCGTATGCTGCGGCAGGGGAAAGTTCTGAAAGACAATGCGGGCCTTGGGGAAATCAACCGCCAGCTTGTCCATATTGGCCTGCGCCTCTTTGCAATGCGGGCACTGGAAGTCGGCAAACTCGACAATTTCGAGATCCTTCAAAGCCGACCCGCGATAGGGGCCGTCGGCCCTCTGCTGCGCCATCGCGCGGTATTCTTTGTAGGGATTTTCGCCAAAAGGAACGATTTCGTCGCCGGCTATGATGTGCTTACCATCGGGAAGCGCATAGAAACCGAGCTGCCCCGGCTTCTGTTTGCCAGATTTGTCGGCGACCATGATGATGACTTTGCTGACGCCATCCACCGGCGTCTTGAGGATGGCCTCAACCTGCCAGATGCGGCTGTCGTCGTAGCCCCAGGCGGTCTGCAGAAATGCGTTGACAGCCTCCTTGGTCGGTGACGAGGCGGTAAAATTCGCGGGATCGGGTTTAGGCAGAACGGGCACTGCGGCAGGGGCGGGCGCCGACGGAGCCGATGCAGACGATTCCTGCGCGGGCGCGGCGGGAACGTCCTGCTGTGCGGCGGCCTGGAAGACGGGCACGGAAAGGGCAAGCAGCGCCAGTGCGCTGGCAGTACGAATCGACAGACGAATCAAGCTGTTTCTCCTTGAGCTACGAAAAAGCAAAACTGCGGGAAGGCTCCCAGCTTCTAGCTTAATACCTTCGCCCTACACCTGAACCTTTACGGCAATCGGAAATCTGCGGCCCGTGCCAAACGACTTCGAGGTTACCTTCAGCACCGGAGCGGCCTGCTGGCGCTTGTACTCGCTGCGCTCGACCAGACGCACCACCTGTTGGACGAGTTCCAGGGGAAGTTGGTGTGCCCGTGCGATCTCTTCCGGGGTCTCATAGCGCTCGACGTAACCTTCTAAAATCGGGTCGAGAACCTCATAGGGTGGAAGCGAATCGGTATCCTTCTGGTCCGGGCGCAACTCAGCCGAAGGCGGCTTTTCGAGAATCGCCAGGGGAATCACCTCACCCGAGCGGTTCAGCCAGCGGCAGACCGCATAAACGCGCGTCTTCACCAGGTCGCCGATCACCGCCAGAGCTCCGACCATGTCGCCATAGAGGGTACAGTAACCCACGGCCATCTCTGACTTGTTGCCCGTCGTCAGCACCAGAGCGCTGAATTTGTTAGAGAGCGCCATCAACAGGTCGCCGCGAATCCGCGACTGGATGTTCTCTTCCGTCGTGTCCGGTTTTGTTCCGGCGAACAGCGGCTCAAGAGCGTTTGTGAACTCGGCAAAAAGGCCGCTGATGCCGATCACTTCAAAACGAATGCCGAGATTGACGGCCAACTGGCGGCTGTCGTCGATCGAACCCGCGGAAGAGTAAGGGCTTGGCATGCCGACGCCGACGACGTTTTCCGCCCCCAAGGCGTCGGCGGCGATCGAGGCCACCAGTGCTGAATCGATGCCGCCGCTAAGGCCCACCAGGACCTTCTTGAAGCCGCACTTGCGCACATAATCGCGCGTGCCCAGGACGAGTGCGCGATAAGCGGCTTCGGTGTCATTGTCTTCAGGAGTGGATACCACGCGAGCATCGAAGGGATCAACCAGGACCAGATCCTCTTCGAATGAGGCGGCCTGCGCGATCAGCTCTCCCTGCGCATTGAGGGCCAGGGAAGAGCCGTCAAAGATCAGGCTGTCATTGCCGCCCACTTGATTGCACAGCAGGACAGGAATGCCATGGCGGTGCGCGATGGCTGCCAGCATCCGGCGGCGAATGGCGCGCTTCCCATGCCAGAAGGGCGACGAGGAAAGGTTGATGTGCACGGCAGGCTGCTCGCGCATCAGCTCTTCCATCGGATCGACTGAGTAGAGGCGTCGCGGCCAGAAGTTCTTGTCGTTCCAGGCGTCCTCGCAGATGGTAATAGCCAGCCGGACTCCATCCAGCTCGACCACCCTCTGGGGCCGCGATGGGGAGAAGTAACGCTGTTCGTCGAAGATGTCATAAAACGGCAACAGACATTTGTGCTGTTCGAGCAGGATCTCGCCGCCATCCATCAGGATTGCCGCATTGACCGCAGGCTTTCCGCTTCCAGCGTCGGCCGCCAGAGCCACGCCCGCCAGCACCGCAGTGGGCAGATCGCGGGTGGCTGCGGCCAGCTCATCGACAGCCGTGCGGCAGCGGGCCAGGAAGCTGGGCTTCTCAAGAAAGTCGGCGGGAGGGTAGCCGCAGATCACCAGTTCGGAGAATACCGTGAGCCGAGCGCCCTGGGCGGCAGCGCGCCGGCTCGCCGCAACAATCTTTTCGATATTTCCAGTGAAATCCCCGACAGTGGGATTGATCTGGGCTAATGCGATCTTCACTCTTCCAGTTTAATCCGGGCAAGCTGGCAGCTAGAGGTTAAAAGCTGCTTTCTAGCTTCCCGTGCCTTCAAAAACCACACCCACAGTGCGCAGGATGATCTGAAGATCGAGCCAGATACTCCAGTTCTCGATGTAGATAACATTCAGCGATATATAACTGTCGGATGAGGGGTCCTGGCGTCCCTGGACCTGCCACAGGCCGGTGATTCCAGGGGTCACGGCGAGAACCCGCAGGTAGGCGAGCTTCGAGTCCCGCACATCATCGGCAGGCAGCGGACGCGGACCGACCACGCTCATATCTCCGCGAAGTACGTTGAAGAATTGAGGGAACTCATCGATCGAATGCTTGCGCAGGAAGCGGCCCAGCCTGGTGACGCGAGGATCGTCGGTGATCTTGAACAGCACGCCGTCGCGCTCATTCCTGTGCATCAGTGCAGCGCGGCGCTTCTCCGCGTCGCAGACCATGGTGCGGAACTTGATGCATTTGAACGAGCGGCCCTTCTTGCCGACGCGCTCGGACAAATAAAAGACCGGGCCGCGGGAATCGAGCTTGATGGCAATGGCGATGGCCAGAAACAACGGCCAAAGAAAGATCAATACAAGGCTGGAGAAGACCAGATCCAGACCGCGCTTCAGCACCAGCCCGATCTCAGGCACCTTGCCGAAATGCAGCGGAATGGTGGGAAAATGGCCGATGTATTCGATGGTGCTGTTAAAGGTGAGTCCGTTGTACATGTCGGGGACGATGCGAAGGTCCACGCCCAGGGTGCGAGCTTGTTCCAAGACATCCTGGACAACGCTGCGTTCACACGGCGTCGTAAAGAAGATCTCATCCACAAACTGCCTGCTGACGTGCTGAAAGAGTGTATCGAGGGTGCCAACCACCTCGCCACCGGCAGCCGAGAATGGAGAGCCCGAACCCGGAGCTTCAACGAAGCCCTTGAATCTGTACCCAAGATGGCGGATGCTCTCAAGATAATAACGGAGAGCGACGGCTTCAGGACCGGTGCCCACGATGAGCACGTTGCGCGTGCCGACTCCGCGCGCGAAGCTGCGGTAAAGCAGGATGCGATAGACCAGCCGGCGCAGGCTGAGAGCGATGGTGACCAGCCCCACCGTTACCAGAACGATGGTCCGGGGAATATCCTCGGCATGAACCAGGTAGAGTGCGCCCGTGAGAAGCAGGCCCGATGTGAGGCAAGCCTGCAAGCTGAGGCGCTGTTCGCGAATGGCGTTGCTGAGCCGGATGGGCGAATACAGCTTCAAACGCCGGCTGGTATAGATTAAGGTAACAGCGAATCCGCACAACAGGACCAACAGGATTCCCATGGGGCGGCCATGAATAAGTGTGCCGTGCCAGAACCCCCTTGCCCCCCCTAACGGGCTCGTGTGCTCCCGATAGAGTGTGGCAATGACCGCGGATGCAAGGATCGTAATCGCATCCATGCCCATCCAGAGGTGGGCCTTGCCCCGTGGCCCGCGAACCGCGCCCTTTGCCGATGCCTCAGCCCATGCTGGAGTTAGGAACTCGGAAGTGGATACTCTCTGCCAGAAATCCGATGTTGCCATAGGCCCTTCACAAACCTCGATCAATCAAAACGTGGTGGAGCGGAGACTCGAGCGCCCGCTCAATAACACGCAATGAGGAGGAAACCAAGCACGACGGCGAACCCAATCCCAATCCCGAGATGAAAGCTTCCCCCGTCGAGGAGTGCTGTTCAACTTGCGGGATTCCCGCCATCAAAAACGAACCACGCCGGGTCTATTGTGCCCGGCCATGGCCTTCATTCTGCGCCGCGGGCCGCGATCGAATGCCAGCCGCGACTGAAATCCGTGGCTATCGGCCCATGAGGATCGACCGCAACCACAATCGAATCAACTCACAGGCACGTATCACGCATCGAGCCACTTGCCGGCTCGGCTAAAACGAACACCCATGAGGAAAAGCAAATTATACAGCACTCCAAAAGCCCCGGTATACCCGCAATTCCATTTCCTTCTCAGCCGGCTGTTGCAGCCAAAGCCGACATGAATAGAATCTTCCCGTGCGGCGACCAAAGACAAGCAGAATCAATGCTCTAAACGTTACGGTGTGAGAAACTCCTTATTCCGTTGGTAATGCGTAGGCGTCAAGAGAAAGAAACTGTTGGATATGTGGATCGGAACACTCCATAAAGCCCTTCAGCGGACCGAAATACAGGGCACGGCCCTGATGGAGAAACAGCACCAGGTCGGCAAGCCGCTCGGCAAAGCGCATGTCGTGTGTCACGACAATGCTGGTAAACCCCAACTGGCGCTTGAGGCGCTGAATGAGGTCTCCGAGGCGCCGGGCGATGATCGGGTCGACCATGGTGGTGGGTTCGTCATAAAGCACGATCTCAGGTTGAGCGGCAAGGGCGCGCGCAATGGCGACGGCGCGCTTGCGGCCCGTCGAGAGGCTCGCCGGCACGGCATCCACTACGTCTTCGGCGCCGACCATGGTGATCAGCCGGTTAACCAGGTCTTGAATCTGGTCCTCGTCCAGTCCGCCTCGTTCTCGCAGCGGAAAGGCCACATTCTCGCGCACGCTCATGGAATCAAAGAGCGCGCCGTTCTGGAAGACCATGGTGACCCGCTTGCGTATGGCCCGCATCCCCTCTTCGCCGAGAGTGGTGATCTCCTGGCCTTCGACGCGGATGGAGCCCGAGTCCGGCTTGAGAAATCCCATCAGCATTCGCAGGGCTACCGACTTGCCCACGCCGCTGCGGCCCAGGATGCAGAGAGTCTGGCCGCGATTCATCGAGAAACTCAAGTCCTCGAGAACAGACCGGCCATCAAAAGAGATACTCACGTGGCTGAAGGCGATGATCGGCTCGGGAGGCGAAGAGGCGGCCGGCGAGGGCATTGGCTGCTCTTCAGCGCCTGCCTCATCCAGCATCTCAGAGAACTCCGCATTGGAAGTGGAATCAGCCATTGCCGCAGATTCAGCTTACGCGATAGGGGGCAGTCAGATCGAGTTAGTTAGCCTGAATCTGAATTCGGTTTACAAATGAACTGTCATCCTGAGCGACCGGAGCGAAGCGAAGGGAGTCGAAGGACTTGCGGTTCGAGCACTTCAATACGCCAGACCCTTCCTTGGAAGGTACAACAAGTTGTAGAGACCAGAAATCAACTGCCATTACCGTCATGATCGCCGCGAAGCCAGAAATGCACGTTCAAATCCGCCGACCGACTTCTCGATCCGCTCCAATGGAATCGTCAGCGAGAGACGAATGTAGCCGGAGCGCCCAAATCCCGTGCCGGGGACGGCGAGCACGCCTTCGGCCGCCAGCATTTTGGTAAACGCAATGTCGTCGGCAATCGGCGTCCTGAGAAAGACGTAGAAGGCGCCTTCGGGCCGGCGCACCTTATATCCGACGGCTTCGAGCGCATCGCAAAGGACGTTGCGCTTGTGTTCGTACGGCGCCGGATCGATCGTCTCATTCAGCGACTCCAGCATGACCCACTGCCAGATTGCAGGCGCGTTGATGAATCCTAGAATGCGATTGCTGAAGGCGCAGGCGCGGCGCAGGTTTTCGGCATCTTCAAGTTGCGGCGAGAGCGCCAGGTAACCAATACGCTCGCCGGGCAGCCCCAAGGATTTTGACCACGAGTTGCAGATCGCCGTACTGGCGATGAGCGAAGCCACCTCCGGCTGCCGCTGTCCGTCATAGACATAGGACTTGTACGGCTCGTCGCTGATGACGGTAATCGGCTGGCCCGAGCGCGCGATAACCTCTTGTAAGTCACGCAGGACGATCTCGGGGTAGACGCGGCCCGTGGGGTTATTGGGCGTGTTGAGAATGATGGCGCGCGTCCGGGAGGTAATCGCAGTGGCAATGCGCTCCACGTCGGGCAGAAACTCAGCATCGGTCTCAACGGGAACCATCGTCCCGGAGTGGTTGGCGATATAAAACTGGTACTCCGAAAAGCACGGCATCAGGACGATCACTTCGTCGCCGGGATCAAGGATCGACTTCAAGATCACATTGCAGGCGCCGGCGGAGCCGACCGTCATGAAGACGTCCTCGGCGGTAAAGGCAAGTCCAGTCTCCCTCTTTAGTTTCTGGGCCACGGCCTCGCGAACCGGCGCGTAACCGGGATTCGGCATATAGCCATGTGAGCCGGGACGATTGCTGGCAACGATTCGCTGCAAGGCATCGAGCACCCCAGGAGGTGGTTCGACATCGGGATTGCCTAGCGAAAAATCGAAGACCGCATCGGCTCCGCGCTCGCGCTTCAGCCGCACGCCTTCCTCAAACATGCGTCGAATCCAGGAGGCGTTCTCGAGTTGCCGGGCGATGGTCTTTGAGACGGACATCGTTATGGGCCTATTGCTTTTTCATCAGTTCATCGCCGGTCAGCAGGTTAATCCCGGCCGTCTGCAATTGCGCGATCGCCGCGTCAGGATCGTTGAAGCGAAAGATCAGGATCGCCTGGTCGCCACGCGGGTAGGGAAAGGCATACATGTACTCGATATTGATGTCGCTGCCGTCGAGCGCGCCCAGGACGTCAGCCATCCCGCCCGGCCGGTCAGGCACTTCGACCGCCAGAACCTCGGTCGCCTTGGCCACGTATCCTTGCGCTTCGAGAATCGCAGCGGCCTTCTGCCAGTCCGACACAATCATCCTGACGATGCCGTATTGCTCCGTGTCGGCCAGATACAGGGCGCGGATATCGATGCCTTCATTCGCAAGCAGGCGCGCCGGGGCGGCAGTGCGGCCCGGTTTGTTTTCAACGAAGAGCGATAGCTGTTGGATCTTCATGCTGTCCGCCTGTCGATGACACGTTTTGCTTTGCCTTCGCTGCGCTGGATGGAGTACGCCTCGACCAGCGCAACCTTGATCCGGATGCCGAGCACGTGATCGAGAGCGGACTGGATTCTGCCTTGCAGTCCCTGCAACGCTCCGATCTTGTCGTTGAACATCTGAGGAGTAACCTCGACCTGCACCTCCATCTGATCCAGGCCCTGCGCGCGGGTGAGAATAATCTGGTAATGCGGCAGCGTGCCCTCGATCGCGAGCAGCGCCGCCTCCACTTGCGACGGAAAAATATTGACGCCGCGGATAATCAGCATGTCATCGCTGCGCCGGCCGATGCGGGCAATCCGGCGCATCGTGCGCCCACACTCGCAGGTCCCTGGCAGGATCATCGTGATGTCGCGCGTGCGATAGCGGATCATGGGCATGGCCTGCTTGCTCAACGTGGTCAGAACCAGCTCGCCCTCCGTCCCATCCGGCAACGGCTCGCCCGTCTCGGGATCGACAATCTCCGGATAGAAGTGATCTTCGAAGATATGCAGGCCCCGATGCTGGCGGCATTCGCAGCCAACGCCCGGCCCAATAATCTCCGTGAGCCCGTAAATGTCGAATGCCTCGATATTGCTTGCGCTCTCAATGTGCCTGCGCATGGAATCAGTCCACGGCTCCGCGCCAAAGACGCCGGCGCGCAGCGGCAGTTCTCTCAGATCCACGCCAAGGTCGGCGGCGCGGTCGATCAGGTGCAGAAAATAAGTCGGCGTGCAGCACATCGCCGTTACGCCAAAGTCCTTCATCAGCATGATCTGCCGGTCGGCATTGCCGCCGGAAGCCGGGATCACCGCCGCGCCCAGCGCTTCAGCCCCATAATGCGCGCCGAGGCCGCCGGTAAAGAGGCCGTAACCATATGCGATCTGGATGATGTCGCCGCGATGCAGCCCGCAGCCGGCCAGACAACGGACCAGTACCGATGTCCACACTTCGATGTCTTCTTTGGTATAGGCAACGACGATGGGCTTTCCCGTCGTCCCGCTGGAGGCATGAAGACGGACAACATCCCTGATCGGGCTGGCAAAAAGACCCGTGGGGTAAGTATCCCGCAGATCGTTCTTGATCGTGAACGGCAGCCTGGCGACATCTTCGAGCGTGCGGATATCCGCTGGTTGCAGCCCGCGCTCGTCCATTCTTGAGCGAAAAAGCTTGACTTGTTGCCAGGCTCGCATCACTACAGTCTGAATGCGCTTCAACTGCAAATAGCGCAGTTCGGGAACCGGAACATAATCCGGCACGCTTGCTGGATGGCAGTCGGTAACTGCGGTCTCTAGAGTTGAATTCATCCTTCTCGCCCTCGCCTCACATCCGGCTCCTCGGCCCGCCCCATTGAAAACGATAAAAGATTCGCGTCATGCAACTTCTCTGGCAGGTTGCGTTTGAGAGCGGCCGTCCATGCCTCGACAGAGAATGGCAGATGACGGCTCAGCACGCCAAGCAGCGCAACGTTGATGCTTTTCTTATTGGTGAGAG
The DNA here is from genome assembly GCA_049522255.1 of Occallatibacter sp. Classification (GTDB taxonomy): domain Bacteria; phylum Acidobacteriota; class Terriglobia; order Terriglobales; family Acidobacteriaceae; genus Telmatobacter. The sequence continues at coordinate 15,402 of JBEKOA010000018.1, read as the reverse complement.
CAGATTCATCGATCTGTGACGGCTCAATAAGCGTGCCGCCTTGGCCAAGCGCCGCCACGTTCACCGGAACCTGGTCCGCCGCAATGACAACGAGAAAATCCGCCTCGCCCTCGGGCACCATCGGGCTATAGACGCACTCGCCAAATCGCACATCGCTCGACACGGAGCCGCCGCGCTGGCTCATCCCATGCAGCTCGCTCTTCTTCACGTCGAGACCTGAACTGAAGGCGACATCGGCCAGGATGTCGGAGGCTTTGAGAACACCCTGCCCTCCCAGTCCTGCGATCACCACGTTAGTCGGTCGGCTGCTCATTGCACCTCTCATACTCCCGGATCGAGCGGGTTGCCAGCAGGCAGTCGCGCCGTGCAATCACAACGGAAAGCTCCGCCCTTTCGAGACACGACTGAATCAGCTCTTGAAACTTGTCAAGACTCTGCGTGGGATCGATCACGTGCACATTGCGCACACCCAGCGAGCGCGCCAGATCCTCAAACACCACCTTGCCCGTCTTGGCATGAGCCAGCGTCCGCCCGGTCCCCGGATGCTCCTGCATGCCCGTCATGGCCGTGGTTCCGTTGTCGAGAATCAGCAGTACATGGCCCGAGGCCGGCGGGTTGTAGACCATCTCAACCAGGCCGGTGATGCCGCTGTGCACAAAGGTGCTGTCACCGATCACGCTGACAACGCGCTTTGCGTCCTCGGGCGGCAGCACATGACGGAAGCCAAGGCCGACGCCGATTGCCGCGCCCATGCACACCAGCGTATCCATTGCCTCGAAGGGAGGCAGGACACCCAGTGAATAGCAGCCGATGTCGCCGGCGACAATGCAGTTCAAATCTCTCAGCACCGTATAAACGCTGCGATGCGGACAGCCGGGACAGAGCGCCGGCGGCTTGCCGGGAACTGGCTTGGCCTCTGGCGACAAATCGCCATCCAGAATGCGGCGGACCCGCTTACAGTTCAATTCGCCGAAACGGAAGATCTCCTGCTTGCCCTCGACTGCGATGCCCGCTGTGCGCGCTGCTTCCACAAGATAAGGATCTCCCTCTTCGATCACCACGCAGCGCTCGACGCTCGCGGCAAAATCGCGCATACGCTCCAAAGGAAGCGGATAGGTCACCCCCAGCTTCAGCAGGCTGGCCTCCGGCGCAGCCTCGCGAACATGCTGGTATGAAATCCCCGAAGTGATGATGCCGAGCTGCTTCGAGCCGGCGATGACTTGATTCGGACCTTCTGTGTCGTTCCACACGGCAATCTCAGCCAGCGTCTTGCGCAGCTTGCGATGCGCCGGTTTGGCATAGGCGGGAATCCGCACGCGCGATGGATAGTCGTGCTCGAAGTGCGCGGGACGCGGAGCCGAAATCGCGACAGTTCCACGCCGGACAATTGTCTTGGAGTGGCAGACGCGCGTGGTCATGCGCAACAGAACGGGCACTTGCCAGCGTTCAGAAATCTCGATCGCCCGGAGCGTAAACTCGTACGCCTCCTGCGAGTCCGAGGGCTCGATCATCGGCACGCCGGCAGCCAGCGCATACCGGCGATTGTCCTGCTCGTTTTGACTGGAGGCCATCCCCGGATCGTCGGCTGAGACCACAATCAGCGCGCCGTCCAGGCGGGTATATGCCACCGTAAACAAGGGATCGGCTGCGACGTTCAGTCCGACATGCTTCATGGTCACAAGAGCCCGCGCCCCGGCGAAAGCTACTCCGATGCCGACTTCCAACGCTACTTTTTCGTTGGGCGACCACTGGGCTCTTCCGCCCAGCGTTTCAAAGCTTTCCAGGATTTCTGTCGAAGGAGTGCCGGGATAGCCCGTGCCAAGTGCTACTCCCGCATCGAAGGCAGCCAAGGCGACTGCCTCGTCACCGCTCAGGAGCGCCGGCGCATCATGTTGCTGAAGAGAATCCAAGATGAATCCTGTAGCTTTGAGTCTTGAATTCAGTGTACACGATTGCCGAATCTGAAGTCTCTGGCGCGGCGCATCGAAGCCGCCCTATCCCATCTCCACTTCCACATGGTTCTCGGCCAGCAGATCCCCCACCGGAATGAAGTTCCCTTCCAACGGCTTCCCATTAAGAACCAGCCTCTTCACGCCCTTTTGCGCTCCCGCCGGATTCTTCACTGCAACAGCTACCTTCCTTCCGCGAAAGACGCGAGTTACCTCGAATCCTTTCCACGCGGAAGGAATGCAGGGATCGATCCTCAGACCGCCATATTCCGGTTGAACTCCGAGAATGTATTGCGTGGCAGCGAAAAACGACCACGCAGCCGAGCCGCTCAGCCAGGGAACGCGCGAAGCGCCGAATCGCGGACTGTACTTGCTATGAGTGAACTGGCAGTAAACATATGGCTCAATCTGCCGAACCTCCGCGCGCGTGTTGTAAGCGGCAGGCAGATATGCGTTGAAATACTCATAGGCCAGATCGCCGTGGCCAAGCAGAGTCTCAGCGATAACCGCCCAGCCCTGCGTGTGGGTGAAGATTGCGCCATTCTCTTTCAAGCCTGCGTTGAACAATGCCGCCCGCATGACGTGAAAATCCGTCTCGATATAAGGAGGGTCGCAGATCATCAGGCCGAACTCGGTTGCCAGCCGCTCGCGCACAGCCCGCATCGTCCGGGCGGCGCGCTCGGAGTTAGCATGGCCGCTGATCAACGCCCAGGATTGCGGATTGAGAAAGATCTTGCCTTCGGCGCTTTCCTTCGATCCAAACTTGAAGCCATCGGCGCGATAGGCACGCAAATACCACTCTCCATCCCATGCATCCCGTTCAATGCAGCCGTCTAGCTTCGCTAACTCCTCTTTCGCCCAGCTTTCTTCCTCCTGGGCAACCATGATCCGGCAAATCCCAAGATAGACATTGAGTGCGTAGCGAAGCTGGAAGGCCACGAAAGTCGACTCGCCCTTTTGCCCAAGGCGAATGCAATCGTTCCAGTCGGCGGAGAGACCGCACGGCAGGCCATGCGACCCAGAGCGCTCTAGATTGAATTGAATCGCGCGCTTCATGTGGCCCATGACTGTGTCTTCGCCCTTGTCGGCGTACGGCAGTACTTTGTTGAAGAAAGATAAGTCGCCGGTCTCCTTCACATAGGCCGGTATCGCATTGAATAGCCATAAACAATCGTCAGAGCGGTACTCATCCTCACTCGGAGCCTTCTCATCTCCTGGGTGATGATCGAACTGCCGAACAACGGGCATGGCCCCGCCTGTCGATACCTGCCCGGTAATCATCAACTCAAGCCGCTCGCCCGCCTCTTCCGGAATCGTATGCATGACGCCTAACATGTCCTGCACCGTGTCGCGGAATCCCAACCCGTCGCGCTCGCCGGCGTAAATCAAGCTCGCCGCGCGCGACCAGGCATAGGTCATCAGGCAATTGAATGGACCCCACATATTCAGCGTGCTGTTCAATTCGGCATCGGGCGTCTCTACTGTGATACCACCGATGCGTCCGTGCCAGTAACTCTTGAGCTTGGCAAGCTCTTCGCGGACCTTCTCCATACTCCCGAACTCCGCTACCGCCGCCTTCCCTTCCTCGCTGGCGCGGCCAATGCCCATCAGAACAAGAAACTCCTTCGTCTCTCCCGGTGCAAGACTGATTCTGGCTTGCAAGGTACCGCAAGCGTTATCGCCCACAGCGAGAGAGTTTGTGCATCTTCCCTGCTCGACGACCTGAGGATTGCCATAGCCGCGATAACTCCCAATAAAGGTAGTGCGATCCGTGTCATAGCCGATGATCTCGGCGCCAACCAGCGCCTGAAAGGTATGACGGCCCTGATCTTTCTCGGCGAAATTATCCGGCATCAGCGGAATGTTCACGTTGGTCCCGTGGTCGATGATGTTATCCTCGACCTCCATCTTTACTGTGTGCTGTGTGTATTGCAGATTGATCAGATCGTTCCAGGCATCCCAGTTCCCTGCATACTCCACATAAGTGAAGGCACTTAACTCACGGGGATTCTTTGTCAAGTTTGTAAGCTTCACGTGCCAGCATTCGAAGGTTTTTCCCAGCGGAACAAAGTAAGTGGTCTCGGATTCTATGCCGTCATACTCCGACGAGATAACCGTGTATGCGCTGCCATGACGGCAGACCGACTTATACTTATCGAGCGGCTTGCCCACCGGCTGCCATGATGCGGACCAGTAGTCTTTGCTGTCGTGGTCGTGCAGATAGATATAGCGGCCCGGCTGATCCATCGGCACCGCATTGAAGCGCAGCCGCATAAACCGCCCCATTGCTGCTGACTTATAAAAACTGTATCCCCCGGCATTATTGGTAATAATCGCGCCATATTCCGTCGAGCCGAGATAATTGCTCCACGATTTTGGAGTATCAGGACGAGTTATTACATACTCTTTGTTTGCGTCATCAAAATGGCCGAATTGCATGGGATCGTAACTCCCCTATGATCTTGACAAGTTTCTCAGAGGCTAAAGCTATGGAGAATTCTGTTTCCATTGCGGCACGACTGAATTCGTCCGTTAAAACAACACCGGAAGTAAGAATTTATTGAATCAGACCACCTTCTCTATCGCCGAATATAGGCCGGAGTGCATCGATTCGCCTATCGCTTGTCTCGCCTGCAACTCGCCCTGCATCTTCCGCATTCTGGCTTCGTTGAGCGGATAGAAGAACAGGCCAAGGCCGGTCAGCAGGAAGCCAGTCGCAGGGATAACCGTGAACAGCAGCAGGATGCCATGCAGTGCATGTGGCGTCTGCGCCACGCTGGCCTGATATCCAAATTGAGCGAGCAGCCAGACAGCCGCCGGACCACCGATGGCCCAGCCGAGTTTGTTTGACATACCAGCGGCCGAGAAGACCAACCCCGTGGCGCGGCGGCCCGTTCGCCATTCGGAGTAATCGGCGGAGTCGGCAAACATGGCCCATAAGACAGCAGAGGTTGGCCCTGTGACCGCGCTGTAAAGCACCTGAAAAACAAACATCAGCATCACTTGCTCGGGCCTGACCCAGTAAGAAGCAACCAGGAAGACCGAACCCAGCACTGCCAGGCCAATGTAAGTAACCTTCCTGCCGGCAAATCTTGTTACGTGTTGAATCACAATCGTTCCCAGCAGCGACATCAGCGTTCCGGCCACCATAAATGATGCGGCCAGTTTCTCATTGCCCACGTAATACTGGAAGTAATAAAGAATAGCTCCGCTGCGGATGGCGACCGCGCAGACCGTGAGTGTTCCCACGAAGAATAGAATCAACCACGGACCATTGGATACCAGATCACCCAGGTCTCGTCCCAGCGAGGTTTTCTGTGCAGCCGGTTGCACTCGCTCATGCGTAAGTGCAAAGGTAAGGAAGAAGAGCGCAACTGCCGCAACGGCATAGATGCCCATCGTAAACTGATAACCGTGAGCTTTGGCCGCGGCGAGCAGCATCCCGCCCATCTCCGGCTTGACCCGTCCAAAGTAGTCCACCAGATAAAGCGTCGAATACTGAACGATCAGTCCGGCTCCAAAGGCAAACGCAAACCGGTAAGACGCCGCGCTTGTGCGTTCCTGCGAGTCGGGCGAGATCACGCCCATCAATGCTGAATAGGGGATGTTGATTGCCGAATACACCATCATCATCAGACACAATGTGATGTACGCGTAGATCAGCTTTCCGTTCGGACTGAACCCCGGCGTAGTGAAGGTCAGCACGCTGATGATTCCGAACGGAACCGCGAACCAAAGCAGATAGGGGCGGAACTTGCCCCATCGCGTCTTGGTCCGATCGCCCATCACGCCCATAAACAAATCAAAGGCCATGTCGAGAACGCGCGTGAGCAGAAGAAGGACCGCAAGCTTCTGCAGCAACTTGCGTTCTAAGTCGGCATCGGGAGTATAGAAGAAGACATCGGTATAAAACTTGCTTTGAAAATAGATGAAGGTCATCCAAAACAGATTGGAGGCCGCATCGCCGAGGGCATAGCCTGTCTTCTCGGTAAACGTCAGTTTCTGAGTCTTCGCTTCCATCGGTCGTGCCCTCTCGTTCAACAGCCCCTCTTCACCATCACAAAACCGGCCAATTGGACGGCCTCTAATTGGAGCCTATCTCCTCAGAAGTTGTACACCACGCCGAATGCAGCGCGCGCATTCCGTCGCATGTGCGGCGAGCATTCCGAGCCGGTCGAGCACGAGTTGTCGGTCCCGGCGGGGAGTACGGGCGCAAAAAACGACGAGGCGATGTCGTCGCCCGAGAAGCGTATGGCAAGACGTGGGTTCAGCTTGTAATCCAGGCCGCCGCCGGCCCCTCCGGCAAACGAGAGCCTCGGGATTGCACTGTAGCCGGCGGTGTTCATCCCGGTATGTTCCCCGCCCAGCAGCAAATGAGCGAAGCCGTCGACGCGCTCGAATAACTTGGCGTGAAAGACCGGGCCCAGCAGGACCATATCCACCGTCGGGTCGCCCGGGTTGCTCGCATCGTAGGTGTAGGCATAAGCACCGCCGTCGGCGGTCAGGCCGAAGTGATTGCCCCAATTGCGTGTCAGCGACAGATTCACCCCCTGCAAGCCGTTCTCCGACTGGTTCACCTGGTTGAGGCTGGTATAGCCGTAGCCGGCGAAGGCCTGCCATTTGTAGGCGGATTCACTTTGTTCGGGTTTGGCGGGACGATCCGGGGCAATCTGGCTTATAGCCGCCAGGGGCAGGAACAGGGCCGAAACCACGGCCAAAATCACAAGCAAGAACTTCCTCTTCAATTTGGGACTCTCCTCAACACTTTTTGCCTCGAGCGAAGCCGCGGCAACCACTCTCCCGAACACTTGATCACGTACGCTGATTTCCCAGGAAGATCGCACCCTGGGGCAACTGCCTGGACACACAAACGTAGTTTCGCCCACGTCTCCCGCTTTGAGGCCTCGGCCCCTCGAGCGGGCATCGTTACTTCGATCGGCTGCCTTTAGACGATCCTCATCTAGACTATCCTCTCCGGCCCGGTTCGATGAAGTCCCAGCCTTCTCCTGTCGCCGAATTATTTCAAACGGCGTTGGATCGGTATCCCCTCGGCGAGCAGCACCAACTTCCCCGAATTCTCCGTTACCGTGGCGGCGATTCCCTTGGAGAGATAGCGCCCGATCACCTCGGGCCGCGCCCAGTCCAGCCCCCAGCCATCCTCGATGGCCACCACGGTGTAGTTGCCCGGAGCCACATCAGGCAGTGAGAAACTGCCGTCAGAGTCCGACTGATCGCGGCGAAACTGGTCAACATTCGCCACCGGATCCCGCGGAACTAGAACCACCATCGCTCCGGCAATCCCCCTGCCGTTCTTGCCTGCCCCTGACTCGCGTGCAAAACCCTCGACTCGCGTTTCGGCCAGGCTTACGAGCGCCTCCACTTGCACGGGCTTGTCTCGAACGATGAGCGTATTCCCCGAATTCATCTGTCCGCTCACAAAGATCGAGCTGATCGATAGCGTCTTGCCGGGAGTGAGGGCTGCGAGTTTCCAACTTCCGGGCGGGACCGCATCAAAGGTGAATGCGCCTTTGATGCAGCGCGCTTGCGGCGGGGCCTGGCTCTGCGCACCGTCGAGAGAGTTGAGGATTAAGTTGAGATTCTCCGGAATCGCAAAGTCGGAGGTCGATCGCAGATTTCCGGAGACAGTCACGGTTGGCGTTCCCAGGCTGGGGTCTATCTGCTGGCTGTTGGTGGCGTCCAGTTCCAGGGTGCGCGGTGGAGTGCCTTGCGTCAGCTGATAGTGGCCGGGAGCCAGGCCCGCGAAGTCGTTCTCCCAAGTGTTACTTCCGTTCAAAATAGGCGCACGAAGCCCGGTGTTGGAGACCTCTGCGCCAAAGATGCTCTGCCGCAGCTCCGTGTTGACCACTGGTCCCTCACTGACGGGCAACTCAATCGTCAGATGCAGCGCCGGAACCGCACGCAAGTTGATGTTGGCCTCCTCGCGGCTGCCGGCGGCCAAGATGATTTGGGTTGCCGAGGATTCGTCGGTCGTCGAGTCGAAGAAGGTCACCGGGTAAGCCACGTCGAGTGCCGCACTGGGATCGTTCGCCGGCCGTTGACGCTGCTCAACAGAGGTGAGATGCAGAGCGTACCAAGGCTCCGCCTTCGCCGCCAGAAGGTACTCGCCCGGCGCCAGATTGTCGAATTCGTAGGCGCCGGTGTCGTCGGTCGTAGCACCGCCCGCCCAGGCGATCCGTGCACCCGGGTTGCGGTTGTGAGGCTTGGCAAACAGGAACACTTGAGCGCCCTCGACCGGATCCCCGCCGTCCCCGCTGATCACCCCATGGATCGCCGCTCCTGGGCTGAGCCGGAAGACAAGTCCGCCCGTCTCCTGGCCCTCGCCCGTCACAATCGCCGTGTTGAATCCCCCTTCGTGTTCGTCGTAGTAGGCTGTGAGAAATCCCCGCTTCGAAGCCGTTAACGGATACTTGGCCGCCACAAGCCCCTCCAACGAGAATCGCCCTTCGTTGTCGGTAACCACCGACGCCACTGTTTTGCGATCCGCCAAGGAGAGCGCAGCCACAGTCGCCCGTTGTACCGGCTCTCCCGTACTGGCGTTCACCACCGTCCCGGCAATGCGATAGCTGCTCGTAGCCGCCGCCGGAGGGGCCTGTGCGAACGCGCCCGTAGCTGCCATTGCGAAGAGCAATGCGACGGCACAAACGATATGAACCGCGAATAGTTTTCCTGGCTTTTGAAACGAAACTGTCTTGAAAGGGCGCGACTTCAGTCGTGCCACAAGGGCTGCCAAAACAGAGTCGGGCTTTAGCCCCTGAGGGATGCATTTCTGACTTCTCACCGAGCAATCCCCCTTTTTTCGCAGGCTTTGAAGCCGTGCACTTTCAAAGCAACGATTTTGTCCGAGGCTCCCCTCATCGCTCCGGAACCTCCAGCACAAGATTGCTCGTGGTCCCGGCGGTCAGCGTCACCGCCTGCCCCGGCGTCGGCAGGGCCGCAATCGCCTCCGGATTGCGGTATTCCAGCCGCACCGGGCGGTCGAAGACGTAGACGTGATAGCTGCCCGGCGTGAGGCCATCCACTGTCAGAGTCGCGCCTGAAGAGGGGTGCATATTCATCGGCGGAACATCGGCAGTGGTATCGAAGTCCGGCACCACATAGACGGTGTAGAACGGCTCGTCTCCCGGCAGGAAGGCGGAGAGCATTGGCGGCAAACTCAAGGCCAGCTTTGCGCAGTCGTCGCGCAAGGTCAGTTCCATCGGTGGCGGCGATGCGCCTAAGGCCACATTCAGCGGCTCGCGGGCCAGATTGATCCCTCCGGCCGTGAATGAATCCACGCACAAGCTGCGATCAAAGGCCTGAGTGTTGATCCAAAGGGGGCCAGGAGCCAGTCCGTTCATCTCCAGCAGATCCGGTCCCGCTTCATTAGCCGTCGCGCCGGGATCGAAAGCTGCTATAGGGACTTCGCCCGCGTAGGTCGCCGTCACAATGACTCCGATCGGATTACCTTCCGTTGCGGTTGCGCTTGTCCTCACTTTTCGTAAGTGAATCGCCCAGTTCGGCGTGTCTGTAAGCGGGATACGCAGGTTCGAGAGAGGCTGGCTCTCGAACGAGAACCCCACAAAACCGGAAAGCCTCTCCTGCTTTTGACCTGCGTTTTCTCCCGTGTTCAATTGGCCTGTGCCGCTCGACTCGTTCATTCCAGCATGAACCAGCAGCATGTACGACCCGGCCGGCAAGATGGCCTGGATCAGGTGCGAGGTAAAGTCGAATGTCGCGGTATAGGCAAGCTGGTGGCCAGCCGGATCCAACACCATGACCGGCCCAAATAACGAGGAGGCAATGACCCCGCCGTGCTCGCCGGAGCTGGATTTTGCGTCGAATGGGCGTCCATTGGGCAGCAAAGCCGTTGCCGTGACCGTGTAAAAGGGTTCGAGCGTCAGAGAGAGATTGGCCTCGGTTTGCTGGCCCGCCGCGAGCCGGATGCGTGTGGCGTCTGCAAACTCACGAGTCTCCGGATAGAAGATGCTCGGGTAGCCTTCGCGCGTTACCCTGGCTCCCGCAGCCACAGCGGTCACCGCCGGCTCGCTCTCCAGCGTTGGCAGCGTGTAGAGCAAGTAGACCCCGGCAGCAAGATTTGCGAAGCGATAGGCTCCATAGCCGTTGGTCACCGTGGTTCCGTTCTGCGCCCAGACGGCCCGACCACTGCGCACCACCTGCTTGAGCAGCATCAGTGCAATCCCCTGAGCCGGGTCGCCGGTCGAAAGCTCCACATGGCCGCGAATCGCCGAGGTGGGAGTGAGTGCGAAATCGAGATCCGGCATCTCGGCGGCCACCAGCACATTATGCGCCGGACCATCGCCCTGGTAGCCCACGTCCTCAGTAGCATAGGGGCGGTCCTGGAATCCCGGCTTGCGGATTTTGACGATTTGCGGTCCCGCCGGCACGCCTGGTAGCTCGAAGCGACCTTGGTTATCGGTCAGCGCGCCGGTCTCTGCATCACCCTCGATCCGCACCATCGCCCGAGCCAGCGGCTCACCGGTGGCCGCATTGCGCACCACGCCATGCACGGTCGTCAACGCGCCGGATACGGCTCGTTGCAAATCGGGCTGTTGAACAGGCGCAGCCTGGGCTGGTGCGTTCACCATCACCGGCCCAACCACGTCCTGATTCGGCCACGGCGTTTGCTGGGGTGGATCTTGGGCTTGTCCAACCATCGCGGCCAGCAGAAGCCCACCGCATAGCGCCCACTTTGTCAGCCGCCGAAGGCTCGGCCGAGGGTTCTGCTTGGCGCCCGCGCGCTGATTTGTCTGAATGGGGTCCACGCATTATTGTGACGGTTTCCGGCCCGGAATGGAATCAGAACGCGAACAAAACTTTGGAACCAGCCCTTCCGCATCCCCAGGAATCCCCGTTTCGCCAGCTTTCAAAGACGGCACTACCGCTTGGCGCCGGAATCAGCAGCAGTCGGATCCGGAAGGTCCATCATTTTGTACCCCGCCGGCGGTTTGAAGAGCGCCGGATCGGGCTCAGAGCGATCGATGTTGCTCAGCTCGGTGGTCACCGTTCCCGTGCGCGGATCGCTCGTCAACTGGCGCACCGTCATCTTCAACTCCGGCGAAACCCAGGTCTCCGAGGTCACCGTGAAATCGCGGTCGTTGTCGATGCTTCCCGCAGGAACCACCTGCGTGGTGCGAGTGCCCGTGACTTCAACACCAGCAATCGAATCAGCCGACAAGTCTTCCGTGTGAATATTTGAGGCGCTCTGGCTTGTGGCGGAAAACTGGGACTGCGTTGCGGCGTGCAGAGAACGGGAAGCAGCGCCCGCTGGCGGAGGCGGCGGCGCAGTGGCCAAAGCGCTCATCATGCCATTCATCTGCATCTCCGGCAGATGAAGCACCGTTGCAACACTGGCAGCCGGGCTGCCGGAGACCCAGCTGATCTCCGTCCGGTCGATCGGATTCCAGATGGCCACAATATGCGTCTGCGGCTGGCCGCTGACCTTCGGGTTGACCGTGCTCTCGGCTCGCATTCGTCCCTCGGCATCGCGCATGATCTGCACCTCGACCGTGCTCTTAATCACCGTGCCGTCGGCCAGAGTCTGCTCGCGCACCGTGGTCTGCGTGGCTGAAAACGGCACTCCCTTCACCGGGCCCAACGCGCCGGACCGCGGCATCACTGCCGAAACGACCGCTCCCACAGCCGGATCTTGAATATTGGCAATGGAGGCCGGGTCGCTACCGGCATTTACGGGTGTCCTCTGTGGTGCGGATTGAGCGCTAATGGAGGGCAAGATGCAGAATGCGGCGAGAATAATCCACGAGACAATGCGCATTGATAACTCCATAATTCCAGACAGCGCAAGTTTACTCCTCGCTCCTCCCCATCTCAAAGATTACGAAGTTCGCGACCCATGCTCTCACGCTCTCGGCCAAAAATGTTCCTCAGAGCAGGCGCGCAATCGCTGGGCCGCGTCCTCCGCGGTAATGTCGCGCTGCGGCATAGCCAGCATCTCAAAGCCCACCATGAACTTGCGAACCGTCGCCGAGCGAAGCAGCGGAGGATAGAAATGAGCGTGAAAGTGAACCTCGGGGTGCGGCTCGCGATCTGTGGGCGACTGGTGAAAGCCCATGGTGTAAGGAAAGCTGGTCTCGAAGAGATTGTCGTAGCGAGTCGTCAGCCGCTTCAGCACATCGGCCAGCCCCTCCCGCTCGTCGCCGTTCAACTGCGGCAGCGCGCCCAGGTGGCGGCGACTGAGCACAAGCACCTCAAAGGGCCAGACGGCCCACCACGGGACCAGTGCCGTGAAGTGCTCGTTCTGAAAGATCACCCGCTCGCCGGCTGTCTCTTCGGCGGCAAGGTAGTCGCAGAGCAGGCAGCGGCCGGTTCGTGCCAGGTGTTCTCGCTGGGCCTCGACCTCGATGGCCGGCTCATCGGGAACAAATCCTGTCGCCCAGATCTGCCCGTGGGGGTGCGGGTTGCTGGCTCCCATCATCGCGCCGCGATTTTCGAAAATCTGTACGTGCTCGATCCACTCCCGGCTGCCCAACTCTTCATACTCCTGCGTCCAGGCGTCGACCACGCGGCGAATCTCCGCACGGCTCATGCGGGCCAGCGTCAGGCTGTGGTCGGGATGGTAGCAGAGCACCTTGCAGACTCCGCGGACAGGTTCTGCGACGAGTAGCCCCGAGGCCGGTGGCGCGGCACCGACAGGGCAATCCGGCAGCAGGGCGGCATAGTCGTTTTCAAATGAATACACCTCTTCGTAGGCCGGGTTCACCGCCCCGCCTGCCCGATGGTTGCCGGGGCAAAGATAGCAATGCGGGTCGTAGGCCACGGCCGAAGGTGCAGCCCTCTGGCTGACCTCGCCCTGCCAGGGGCGCTGGGTGCGATGCGGCGACACCAGCACCCAAGACCGCCGCAACGGGTTCCATCTGCGATGCGGAAACTGACTCTTGCTTTCCATGCTTGCTCCCGCATCGATTGTACTGTCTTTACTCGACGCTCCAGCTTCTACGGATTCAGGTCAAAGGCCGGGCGCAAACTGCCGTCCATGTAGAACGGCACAGAGGTGTGCTCGTGGACAATCCGCCACCCGCTCCCATGCCGCTCCAGGCAAACCGTCTCGCGCATCCAGAAGCTGACTGCCCTCTCGGCGCCCTTCTTCGTTCCACCCATGTGCAGGAATCCGTAGCCGAATGCGAAGTCGCCACTCACGGTGACCTTGAAATCGCGAGACTCGATTACGACGGGCGTCTCCCAACTGTCAAACCAGGCCTGCTTCTCCTCAAGATCGATTCCGTGGTGAATGAGCGGTGGTGCAAGATTGAAGATCGCAGCATCGGCGGTGAATCCAGCAGCAAATGCCGCGGAATTCTTGTCGTGATTCGCCTGGTGGAGAGTTGAGAGGAGGTCCAGAATAGCCGCCTCATCCTTTTGTGTTTCGACGTTCATTGTTGCGGTTGACATGATGAAACCTCCTTTTGGGTTGGGACGCGCCGGGCAATCCTGCGTTCTGGGGAAGCCGGTCCATTGCGCGGGCGCGTTGGTTGATTTTGACTTGACCGTTGGAACGAGAATCCCCGTGACCAGTTGGTCCGCCGGCGTCGTGCTGGAATCCTTCACCGGGTGCTCAATCGCGAGGCCGGGATCTCCTTTGCGGATTTGGATTGATTGAAGAGCAATTCAAGATACTTATGCAGATGATCGATGCATGAGGCGGCAACCCCGGTTTCGTGTTTCGCCTTGGCCAGGATGAATGCCCCCTGAATGACCGCTTGCGTGTAGAGTGCGAGGCTTTCAGCCGTCCAGCTACCTTCGACGCCATATTTCCGGATGGCTTCCTCGATGTCGGGCTCAAGGGTCGCGGCGTGGTCGCTGATGCTCTTGTTGCAAGCCTCGCGGATAGCAGGATTTGTCTCGTAGATCTCCTGAATCATCGTCCCGGCGAGGCAAGTGAACTCGGAGAGATCGCCCTGAAGAATCGACTTTCGAAAATCGACATAAGCAAGCAGGCGATCGAGCGGATCGGGCAGAGAGCGATAGGGCGCTGAGCAGAAGAATGCGCCCGTGCCCTCTGCCCAATACTCGACGGCAGCGAGAGCCAGGTCTTCCTTGCTCTTGAAGTGATGAAAGAAACTGCCCTTGGTTAGCCCGGCCACTTCGCAAATATCTTCAATGCGTGTTGCTGCGTACCCCTTGGTGCGGATCACGTTCAATGCCGCATCCAGCAATTTGGTCTTCGAATCGTGCCGCTGATTGCTCCCACTCATAAGATACCCACCAGTTGGTATTGTATATACCAACTGATGGGTATTGTGTCAAGAGTCTTCCATGTTTGATGTGGACCCCCGTCCTACGCCCGCTCGATACCCAAGTCTCCAGCCTTCAATGGGAGGCGACTGTTCTAGGTGATTGACTGACCTTGGACCCTCTGGAGCGAATCGTTCTACTATGAACTCGGCAAACTGATTCACGTTCCAACTTCAAAGCTCTATCGAAGAAAGGTCCAGAATGCTTTTGGCCACCGACATCGTCAAGCTGCAGGATCGAGAGAACCGCGCCGGGCATCAGGCGGCGGTAGTCATAAGGCAGGAACAGGGCTCGGAGTGGCTAGCCCTGGTCAGCCGTCAGCATCGCGCCAACTTCGAACTGTGGCACATCGAGGACGAGGCCCGCGCTCCCGGCGCGTCCGACGCTGAGCTGGCCGGCGTCAAGCGGCGGGTGGACCGGACCAACCAGCGCCGCAACGACTTGGCCGAAGAGCTCGACCGTGCCTTGATCGCCTGGCTGGAGCCGAAGGGCCTGCCAAACCCGGCAGCAGCCCTGCACTCCGAGTCGCCCGGCCTGATGATCGACCGGCTTTCAATCCTTTCGCTGAAGATCTATCACACCAGCGAGGAGGCCGAGCGGGCAGACGCCCCCCCAGGCCACGCACAGCGCAACCGCGACCGGCTTGCCGTCCTCGAGGAGCAGCGCGCCGACCTGGCTTCGTGCCTTGACGCTTTGTGGCGCGAAACCCTGGCCGGGACCCGGCGCTTCAAGCTCTATCGCCAGTTGAAGATGTACAACGATCCGTCGCTCAACCCGGCCATTTATCGAAACGCCGTTCCTGCCAAATTGTCAGACGCTTAGCGTGCGCGCCGAGGCCTGTCTTGACGAGAGGCGGGGTTCTGCGTATAAAGAGTGCCTGAGCAACGCAATCTTTTGGAGCGCGTTTTTCCAGTCGGCCGCGATCCGGCTTCACCGGCTCTGAATGTGTGCGAGTAACCGCTAAACTCATGATGCAAGAGGCAAGATCCGTGGCGTACGACCGAAAAAAGGAAGCTATACCGTCAGGTAAACCCGGCGGCCACTCCGCCGCGGGCGTGGGACAGGCCTTCCAGCACTATCAGGCCGCCGTCCAACTGCTGCAGCAAGGCAGATTCGACAAGGCGCTGGCCGCCTTCGAGAAGCTGTGCCCCACCGCGCCACCCGAGCTCAAAGAACGCTGCAA
>JBEKOA010000017.1:0-43838 GCA_049522255.1 Occallatibacter sp. | reverse complement strand
GTTGTTCATATAGAGTTCCGCCTCGTGAAGATCCGCCGCTGCTACGTTATTCTGAGAGGTCATCGCCTCGGCAACATAACTGCGCATGAGCTTGGGCCAGTACTTTGAGAGCAGCTCCGTGCTGGCAAAAACATCCGACCACAAAACGCGCCCATTGACGGCGACCACCACGCCCACCGCGCCTTTGGCTCGCAACTCGCGCAGGATCGCTTGCTCGTTGTCTGCGCCTCCATATGCAGAGACCATCTTCGCCACCGGGGCGCTCTCAAATACCTTGGCATAGGAGCTGGTTCCCGCAACAGACGCGGCCTCGGAGCTGGTCAGACTGTTCGCTATCTTTGCATTCGAGGCACGCACATTGGCCCAGACTTGATTCTGATCGCGCTCGGCCATTGCCGGTGTGCGCACGCTCGGTTGAGCCATCTGCGCGCCCATTGAGCCAAAGTTGGCGCTCGATGCCACCCACCGTCCAGGCTCAACGCAAAAGACTCCAAGATCGATCGGCCCTGTATTCGGCGGGACAATGCGGTCGGAGCCGATCACGCGATCTTGCTTGCCGCCAGTAACAATCTCTCCTGCAAGCAAGAGCAGCGGGCGATTGGAGTTGTTATAAAGCACCAGGCGATTGACCTCGTCGCCTTCCCGCCGCCGCGGCATTGCCTGCCCAGGGCGGACCAGGCCTCGCTCATCTCCGGCTTCGGTCACCGTGACCTGCCCCGAGCGAACGCCCTCGTCGAGCGTCATCAGTTGCGAGGTATCGTAGGAGGCCTTGCCCACTACAGGGAAGATGGCCAGATTGCCGCTTACAATTGCCGGCAACACTTTGAACCCGCCCTGATCGTTAGCGCCGCCAGCCGCTGCCGGAATGGCCAGCACCAAACCGCAGAGAGCGGCCAGACCCATCTTCGCTCCAACTTGCAACCCCAGATTCCTGAACACAGTCATCTCATCCTCCTTATCCTGTTCATTGCAGCCCTTCCACAAAAGAAGAACGCATGGCTTTAGGTTTCTTGCAGAGAATTTGCTACCATCGGTAGCAATGCTGCCGGACCCCCAAAATCTTGTCTCAACAACCCCGGTTGGAGATCCGGTGCTGGGCAGCGCTGTATCGGTCGCCATCGCAACACGCTACTGCGAATCGGGGGCGGAGCGTTACGGCATGACACAGGAGCGCTTCCGGCAGATCGTGGCCGCTGTGGTGGTGCGATACTGCTCGGATGCGAACGAAGCCGAGCGTTTGGAAATGGTTGCCAATCTACGTGTCGGGGAACTTGTTCTTGCGCGCGCCTGCTCGGCTGGGAATGAGCACGCATGGGATGTGTTTCTCGTCCGGTTTCGCGCGTTTCTTTTTGAAACGGCCTATCGAATTGCCAAGGATGAGGCCACAGGCCGCGAACTTGCCGACGGACTCTATGCCGAACTCTACGGAATCCCCAACCGCGAGGGCCGGCGCATTTCAAAGCTCGACTATTACACCGGACGCGGCTCTCTCGAAGGCTGGCTCCGGACGGTGCTTGCAAGGCAGCATGTGGATCGTTGCCGCTCGCAGGCCAAGGATGTGAGTCTCGATGAGCAGGTTGAGGCCGGTGGCAGTTTTGCTGCGAGCACTACGATAGCAGCGGCAGCGCCGGATGACCGCATCTCCGAGGCTGTCGCCCAGGCACTTACCGAATTGAGCAACGAGGAACGCTTTCTGCTTGCATCCTACTATCTTGACCAGCGCACTCTGGCCAATATTGGACGCCAGTTGTGCGTGCATGAATCCACAATCAGCAGAAAGCTGGAGAAGCTTGCGAAGGAGCTGAGAAAGCGGGTTCGCAAGCGGCTACAGGCAGCGGGCATCAATTCCCGGCGCTGCAACGAACTTCTACTTGAGCTTGATGTGCGTGACCTCAATGTCAATGTCGCGGAAAACTTGCGGCAAGAAAGCGCAATTGAAACGTTCTAAGTTATGAAGGGAATGGATCGGTGAAGTGAAGCAATCAGAGTCCAATCCGTTGCGACGGGAACTGGCGCGAGGCCAGCACGGAGAGCCTCACCCCGATCCCGACTTGCTCACAGCCCTTGGCGAAGGCGCGCTCCTGCAGCGTGAGCGGCTGCAAGTGCTGGCGCATGTCGCTGTCTGCACCGATTGCCGCGCGATACTGAGCACTGCCGCGGCGGCAGCAGTGGATCCGGACGATGAACAAATGGCTATCGATCTAACTCGATCCTCGCCTGCGCGCCAGCGCCTTTGGCTACCGTGGGCGAGCATCGCCGCAGGGATTCTGGTTGTTTGTTCCGCGGTATTGTTTTATCAGCAGCGCGGGTACGAGAAAGAGAATGCCGTAGCTACCAGGGAGGCGGTGCAAACTCTTTCGTCAATTCAACCGCAACCGTCTTCGCCTGCTTTGGAAGGCAAGAAGACACCGAGCAAGAGAGAAGATCATCCAACATCACCACCGTTGCAAGCACCTTTGCCGAGCCAAGGAGCAACCGCAGCAATCTCGATCCTGACAGATCAGAACCCATCAGCGAAGAGGTCCGATGTTGTTGAGGGCTCCTACCAGGCGAGCGCAATATCCGGCGAAATCGCAGTACCCACTGCACCTGTGCTAAAGGCTGCTCAGGCTCCCCGTGTCTCTGCATTCGCCAACGCTACGGCTCAGCCCGCACTGCCGGCGGCATCTGCCACTGCCGCTCGACCGCATTGGCGCATCAATAACATGGGACAAGTGGAACGCTCGTTCGGCGATGATGTCTGGCAAGGAGTTCTGCCTCAAGAGCAATCGAAGATGCATGTCGTTTCGGTCTTCGCTGGTGATGTCTGGATCGGCGGTGAACACTCGCGCCTCTATCATTCCGCCGACAACGGCACAACATGGAAACTGATTGCCTTGCCCAGCAAGGATGTCCGCGACCATTCCATTGCTCACATTCATTTTCAAACGGCGCAATCCGGAACGGTCGAGTCGGATGATGGGACGGTCTGGACCACCTCGGATGGTGGAACGACTTGGAATGAATAACTCAATTGCGGCCGGCTCGCTTTACCTTTCTCCGCTTGTAACCTCATATTCGACGTGAAACTGAGTTAGAGGCTTATCCTTCAAATGATCCTGAGTGATGACATCCTTGATTTGCTGAAGCCGCTCAGAAGGCTCTGGATGCGAACGAAAGTAGCCGTTTAATCCGTCGATCGCTACCTGAGTCAGCTCACTTGTCGGCGTCTCGGCGTGTATCACGTATTCGCGTTGCAGCTTCGCAAACCTCTCTGTCATATTCATCGCACCCTGAGGCGAATAGCCTGCCGCGACGGCGATGCGAAGTCCCTCGCGATCCGCTTCGAATTCCTGATCTTTGCTATAACCGGCTTGCCATAGCGACATGGGAATCTCTGCTACGGCCGCCACGAGGTCCAAGTCGAGGCTCTTCAGCTTGGCCTCAATCTGCACGCGCTCGACGGCATGGTAGTGGTCAATATGTTCAAGCTCGTGACCGAGCACAAAGGCCAGTTCATCCTCGCTCGTCATCTGATCCAGTAGTCCCTGGCCAATGAAGACATGCCCACCTGGCAAAGCAAAGGCGTTGATCAGGTTGGAATCGCCGATGAGATGAAAGCGATAGTTAAGCTTGCGCCTTGCGTGCGCCGCAACTCGGCCGCCGACAGCGCTTAAGTATTGCTCGGTAGCCCGCGTCTCCGCGCTCTGCTCAGGCTGCGCGGAACTGTACCGCTGTGCAAGCTCGTCGCCGATCCGCGTTTCCTCTTCGTCGGAGACGCGCGTGAATTGCATGGGAGCGCGCGTCACGTCACGCTGCCAATCAGCGGCCATATCGACGACAGCGTCGGCACTCACGGCATCTTGCCGCTTTCTGTGCTGCGCGAGGTAGAGAGCCCCTGCCGTGACCGCCAGTATCAAAACAAGCGCCAATGCGTGCTTCATAGCAACCGCCTGACGGTCTCGCGATATTTGCTATACAGCCATGAGACCAAGATCAACGCCACCCCCAACGCGATGAAGGTCAAATAGCGATCAGTACCACTGAGACGCCACGCGTCCAGACAGCTGATTTTCCCCACACAGAGCAAGAGAAGGAAAAGCCCGGCGATTCGATAACTGCGTTGGCTTACGAGAAGCCCCAAAAGAATCAGGATCACTCCTTCAACACCCCACGAGAGCGTCACCATTCCCGGATTCATCTTGACAGCAAGCATGAAAGTGATCAGAACAACTGGCGCGAAGAAGAACCATTGCTCCGTGTGATTCAGGGCAAGACGGCGGCCAAGGAACGATTCAATTGGATGCTCGGCATAGCGCCTTCGCAGCCGAAATGTAATCGGCAATGCCGAAAACAAAAGTGCAGACGCAATGGACAAAATGGCGAAGTTGCCGCGCCACCCTTCGGCGACAAAGTAGCTCCCGCCAAAGATATTATGTGCAATTCCGCGACCGACGATTCCCAACGCAAGTAGAACCGCCTGTTGGAGGAAGACCTCTTTGTCGAGCGCCCAGGTTGCGATCATCAACACCAGCGCCAGCACCGCCCAGGCAACGACAATCCACTCCACAGGCGTCTCAAAGTACAGAACCGCGCCGACGCACACGGTTCCGAAGTAAGCGATCAGATCGCGCGGCGTCCATCGTCCGATCTCAGGGTTAGTCTTGTCCGATTGCAACCGCGACCATACGAAGAAGAAAATCAGCGCGATTGGAATGACCGTGTAAATCCGCGGACTGAGTGTTTCACCAGGCAGCGTTGCTGCGGTCAGATTCACAAAGAAGATACGGGCAAAAGCCGCCGTCAGGGCCGTGTACGCCTGCAGGCGAATCTGTTTTTGCTTCCACCTAGTTCCTAACTCAAAGAGTACGAGCCCAAAGACCGCCAGTCCGACCGCGACACTGATCGGCTGCAACTCGCTCCACAATAGCCATGCGGCAAGGCCGGAACCAACCCAGGTATACACATGACGCGCATTCAGTGATTCAGGCATTCGCACCCAGCGCGCCAATACGTAGAGAACCGCAATGACAATCGAAACCGTGATAAGTCCCTGATCGATACCGCGCCACTGACCTTGCGCATAGAGATTGAGTGAGGCCGCCTGCAGCACAGCCAACAACGCTAGTAAATGCGCCTGATAGGGAAACTCTTCAACATCGAAGATGCGGTCGATGATGGCAAGTGCAAGCGCGAAGACCGCCCAGATTGGTGCAAGCCATAGCTGCGGAGACTCATTCCAGGCTAGCGCAGCGAGCAATGCCGTGGCTGTGCTTGTATAGAGCCACGCGGCAGGACGGCGGTAAGAGGCGTCGCGCAAGGTGCAAAAGCGTGAGATGGCGTAAAAGGCTGCTGCACAGCCGACGATTGCGGGATAACGCTTCATTGAACCTGGCGCAAAGAGATTCACTAAAACAAGCTGGACCACAACGCCGACGGCCAGCAGATGACCTTGATAAGCGAGGTCGCGTAGCTTGATGCGGCGAGCAATCATGCTAAGCGCAACGACGAGTGCCATCCAGACCGGCGCCAGCCAAACGGGAGCAACTTCAAACCACGCAAGCAGCACCAGGAGAGATGAGCCCGCCCATAGCGTAAGAGAGCGAAGGAAGAGACGAAGATCATTAGCACCTGATAGCGCCCACGCCGACACGTAAAACACGAGTGCGATGATCGGGAGCGTAACCAGGCGCATCGCAATGTGGTTTGGATAAGCGTCGGAGAAGTGGCCGTTGACAGCTACGGAAGTAAACCATGCCGCGGCAAACAATGCCCATCCCTGCGCCAGGAGATGATTATCGTCAAGATACCGCTTGCCGAGGATTGCACCCAGCATCAGTGCGGCCCAGCCTATCGCCGTCCAGTCTCCGGTAAAGATGCTCCATATACCGAAGAAGGCTGTAATGCAACCGATGTAACTTTGCAAAGCTATGATCGTTGAGTCAAATCCTTCAAAGAGAGGATGCCACTTGCGGTAAATGAAAAGGGCGTTCACGTAAAACAATGCGCTGCATGTGAGCAACAGAACGCCGTCCTGAATGCGCGGTAGATCCGAATGTTGGCGGAGGTCAATGATACTCCACGCTTCATAGACAACCAGCAGACCAGTTATGAATCCTGCGAGCAGGCCCAGCCGGCGGAAGAGAACCTCCAATTGAACGATCCCGGCAATCAGCAGCGCTTCGGCAGCAATCATCCAAAACAGCGCAATACTGTTGCCGCTGTACTTGAATGGCACCGAGGCAAACATAAGCATGGTGCCGATTACCGTGAGCAGGATGAATGCCGGTCGGCGGCGGCGAGTGATGGGCAATTGCCCGAAGAGAAACTCCATCGCGCCCAAACCTAGAAGCGCTGCGAAGGCAAGATCGGGGCGCGTGGATTGGAACTTCATCACCGCGAGCAGCAGTATGGTGTTTGTCAAAGCCGCGATGGTGGAGATCGTTTCGTCGCGTTGAGCCTTGATGCTTCGCGCAATATAGGAGATGCGGAAGATGGCCCAGTAGAAGATCAGGATGACAGCGCTTGGCCAGAACTGCGGAAAGGGGTGACCCGCCACTCCGTCCGGGAAGAGCCGGTAAAGCCAATAGAAATGATTGGCGTAACTGGCCAGGATTCCAAAGACTTCGAGCTCAAACCATCCCATGCGCAGTGCGATCGCAACGATGCCTGCTGCCAGAATGACACCCGCGGAAAGCGCGTAGACGCTGTCTTGATTTTGAGCGACGGTCCAGAAGGCCAGCAGAAATGCGAGTCCTGTAACCACCTGCGATTTGTATCGCAGTGTGTGCGCCACCATTGCAATGGCCACGAGCAGCATCAGTACGCAGTTGAGTGTGTTGGAAGTCATGACCGTCATTGGCGGAACATGATACATCGCATAAGTGGCAAAAAAGAGCGTTGCCCATCCTCCGCCGATTCCCGTGCGGCCAATCAGGCGATAGCGCTCTTTGCGTTCAAACCATATTCCTCCGCCCAGGATCGTTGCGGCGACAGCATAAAGCAACGCAACTCTTGCTCCCGGACCCACCGAAACGAGCTCAACTTTGCCCCAATACGCGAGCCCGAGAACGAGCGAAATGATGCCGAACTTGGCGAAGAGGTTCCCCCCAAGCCACTCTTCCAGCGGTAAGGTGCCGCGCAGTCGCTCAAACAGGCTTTTCCGGGGCGGTGCTTCAGGCATCGAGAGACTGGGAGGCGCAACCCGCACAGAGGCATACGCCGGCTGTTCTGCGAGATGCGGCTTGGGCGCGGGTGCTGACTCGGGCCGCGGAGTCGAGATTGCGGCCTGTCTGGTTCCAACTGTGGCTGAGAATACTGGCTCCGGAAAAGGCGGATGCGGCGCGACCACACTGGGGGTTGGTTTGGGTTGATGGGCTTCAGCCGCTGAGCCGGCCTGCGGGAGCGGCTGGCTGGGGCTGGTTTGCCTCAGATAGACCGGCGCCACCTGGGCAACCACTGCCAGCGGATCAGGGGATGGTCGAATTGCCGCTTCAGAAAGATGAGTGAATGGGGCGGAGACTGGGTTGGGAACGCTTGCTTGAGAAGGAGTGGTGACAGGTTTCTGAGCTTCCGCTCCCCGATGCGTCTCGGCGGCTGCCGCTGGCGAAGCCTCCGCGCCTGGCTGATCTGAACGACGGGAAAGCTCCTTAACTTCGCGTTTCAGACGAGCAATTTCACCCGTCAGATCGGTAAACTTGTCGCGATACTCCTGTGAATTCTCGTCGAACATCCTGCGCAGCGTTCCGGTGCGAATCAGCGCTACAAAAGCGGGTATGGGGACGGTAATCAATAATCCGCCAACCAGTGCAATCAGGAGTTCCATGCTCGCGTCCTTTTCGTTAGCCGAGAAACAAATGACTGATAGAAGAACGGGCACGGCCACGGCTCTTGCGAGATATTTTGCAAGAACGGGCCGAAGCTCCGTTCTGACAGAGAGTGAGGTCAGGCCCTGAGTGAATGACACGGAAGTATAACCAATGGAAGCCGTGTCGCGCTATAATCGACCACACTCAGCTGAACAAACAATATGACCGAGATCGATTCGCATATGAACGCCGAAGTTCTACCTGCTGCGCCTGCCAAAGAGCGCAGCGAGCGCGGCTTCTGGGCCCTGATCGTAACGCAGTTTCAGGGCGCTTACAGCGACAACATCCTGCGCAACCTGCTGCTGGCGATGGTCGTCGGCATGGGGCTGGCCGGCAGCGAGCGCTCCAGTTTTGTCTCCCTAGTGACATTTCTTTTCTCCATGCCATTCGTGCTCTTCAGCATGACGGGAGGCTGGCTTGCGGATCGCTTTAGCAAGCGGCGAGTCACGCTCTGGACCAAGGGGATGGAAATCGGAGCCATGACCGTGGCAACCGCGGGGCTTGCGGACCATTCCCGGATCATGTGTTTGGTTGCACTCGGCTTGGTTGCGACCCAGGCCGCGCTGTTTGGACCCTCGAAGTACGGCTTGCTGCCGGAGTTGCTGCCGGCCAAGCGCTTGTCGTGGGGCAACGGCGTGATCGAATTGGGGACCTTTCTCGCAATAATTGTTGGGACGGTCACCGGCGCTGCCATGGCGGAGCGCTTTCACGGACGCGAGGTCTATGCCGGCTACCTCCTACTAGGTCTCGCTGTCATAGGTTTTTTCACGAGTCTCGGCATCGATCGGGTTCCGGCCGCCGCGCCCGACAAGAAATATCGCATCAACTTCCTCGGCGACCTTTGGCTGCAGATCGGATTAATGCGCCGCGACAAGGCGCTCTTTCTCGCCGTGGCTGGCAACACATATTTCTGGTTCCTGGGCTCGTTGCTGTTTTCAACCGTAGTCGTCTATGGCCCGGATGTCTTGCACATCGGGCAGACAAAGACTGGATACCTGAACGCGGCGCTCGCGATCGGTATCGGCATTGGCAGCATGATCGCCGGCATGGTGAGCGGCAGCAAGATCGAATACGGTCTGATTCCGCTGGGCGCCATTGGAATGACTGTCACCGGATTCGTGTTAGGTGGAATGCAGTTTGGTCTTGTCGGTTCTGGGGTACTGCTTGGCGCGCTAGGTTTCTGGGCGGGATTCTACGCGGTTCCTGTCAATGCGCTTATCCAGCATCGGCCGGCGGAGAAGGAAAAGGGCGGCATTATTGCCGCAGCAAACCTTTTATCATTCGTCGGAATCGCGCTTTCATCCGGCGTTTATTACATATTTACCGCGTTTGTGCACCTCAATCCTCGCGGAGTGATTGTCGCGGCTTCCTTCATTACCGGCCTCGGCACGGTGTATGTGCTGATGCTGCTGCCGGAGTGGTTTGGACGCCTCATCCTGTTCTTCCTCACTCACACCGTCTATCGCGTAAAAGTGCTGGGACGCGATAACTTTCCCGATAAGACCGGCGCGCTGCTGGTCTGCAACCACATGTCGTTTGTGGATGTCTTGCTGCTGATTGCTTCGACCGACAGGCCCATTCGATTCCTGATGTACAAGGGAATTTTCGATAACAAGTTCATCAAGCCTTTCGCCAAAGCGATGAAGGCGATTCCTATCTCAAGCGAACAGCGGCCACGAGAGATGATTCGTTCGCTGCGCACGGCCAGCGACGCACTGCGCGACCATGAGATTGTCTGCATCTTTGCCGAGGGCCAGATAACGCGGACAGGCCAACTGTTGCCTTTCCGCCGCGGTCTTGAACGCATCATGAAGGGCGTCGATGTGCCGATCATTCCCGTGAATCTTGACGGTGTGTGGGGCAGCATCTTCAGCTTTGCGCGCGGGCGCTTTCTTTGGAAGATTCCGCAACACATTCCCTATCCAGTTACCGTGAGCTTCGGGCAGCCGATGCCTCCGACCTCGACCGCAATCGCGGTTCGGCGCGCCGTGCAGGAGTTACAAGCTGAAGCATTCCAGCAACGCAAGGGACGCATGAAGACACTTGATCGCGCATTCGTTCATACGGCGCGGCGCTTTCCGTTTCGTTTCATGATGGCAGACGGCAAGACTCCCAGGGTGACCTTCGGCTCGGCACTTACCAAGACCATTTACATGGCACGCAGACTGCGTCCGCTTGTTGGCGAGCGGCGGATGATTGGACTGTTACTGCCTCCCTCGGTTGGTGGGGCGCTTACGAACTATGCGCTGATGATGCTTGGCCGCATTGCGGTGAATCTGAACTATACCGCCTCCAGCGAAGTAATCGCCTCCTGTGCCAGCCAGTGCGATATAGATGTGGTAATCACCTCAAAGGCATTTGTTGAGCGCTTTCCCAGGTTGGAGATTCCCGGACGAACGCTTCTTCTCGAAGACGTCTTGCGGGCGCCACGCCTGACGGAGAAACTGGTTTCAATTGTTTTGGCATGGTTCACACCTCAATGGTTGCTGTACAAGGCAACCGGCGCAGAGCGCATCGCATCAAAAACGGCCATCGACGATCTGGCAACCGTGATCTTTTCGAGCGGCAGCACCGGCGATCCCAAGGGCGTCATGCTGACGCACTTCAACATCTCGTCAAACATCCAGCAGGTCTCGCAGGTCTTCATGCTTGGCGGACGAGACAAGATCCTGGGCATCCTGCCTTTCTTTCACTCCTTTGGATTCATGGCGGGGCTATGGATGCCGGCCGTCAATGGCGTGGGTGTCGTCTATCATCCCAACCCGCTGGATGCGAAATTGATCGGCGAGTTAGTCGCGAGTTACAGAGTTACCTTCCTGATTGCCACGCCGACCTTTCTGCAAGCTTATATGAAGCGCTGCTCTCCAGAGAGCTTCGGAAGCCTGCAATATGTGCTCGTTGGCGCGGAAAAACTGCCGGAGCGTGTTGCGCTGGCTTTTGAAGACATCTTCGGCATTCGCCCTCTTGAGGGTTACGGCTGCACCGAGTGCTCGCCGGTCGTGACTGTGAATGGCCGCGATTTTCGAGCGCCGGGCTTCAGGCAGGTGGGTGCAAGACGCGGCAAGATTGGGCATCCTCTTCCGGGCGTGTCTGTCAAAGTGGTCGACATTGATAGTGGCGAACCGGTTGCTCCCGGCACGCCGGGAATGCTGCTCGTCAAAGGGCCCAATGTGATGAAGGGCTATCTCGGCAAGCCGGAGAAGACCGCCGAGGTCCTGCACGACGGATGGTACACGACCGGCGACGTTGCGCTGATGGAAGAGGACGGTTTCTTGACTATTACCGACCGCCTTTCGCGCTTCAGCAAGATTGGCGGAGAGATGGTGCCACACATCAAGATCGAAGACAAGCTGCACGAGTTGGCCGGAGTTACGGAACAGGTCTTTGCGGTAACAGCTCTGCCAGACGAGAAAAAGGGCGAGCGCCTTCTGGTCGTTTACACGCTCCCGGAGCAGAAGCTTGCGCCGGTACTGGAAAAGTTCGCGCAGTGCGATCTGCCGGCGCTTTGGAAGCCGCGGCCGAATCAGTTCTTCCATGTCGATGCGCTGCCATTGCTGGGCACCGGAAAAATCGATCTGCGCGGCGTGAGGGCTCTCGCGGCTGCTTTGGCATGAGGCTTCGGGCACTCAAGTTGGAACCGTGAAGCACTCAGCATTATCTGCCTATTTCCGCGTTTTCTCTTCCAACCACGATAATCGTTCTGCAATGTGATGCCCATCACAGCCATGCATCTTTCGTGGCGGAAAATGATCGGTTTTGCACTATTATTATGTTGTCAATCAACCAAGCGGAATGATATTGGGGCGATCCCCGGCTCTCGTCGTGTGGCTGTCCGCATAAAAAGGGGGGGAGCATCGTGACCGAATCGATCAAGAGCGCCTCGCCGAAGACCCCGGCCGAAATCGAATCTCTCGACGAAAGTAAGAATGGAGGAACGCCCGCCGGACTGAAGACTCCTGTGAGCGACAGTACCGGTTCGAGAACGATCGCAAGGTTCATTCGCAGGCGGATTGCACGGCAACTCGTCGCAATGATCGCGGTCGTGCTGGCCCTGCTGCTGCGCGTGACGCTGGACCGATACTTCATCGCGCTGCCTACCTATGTGACCTTTTATCCGGTTGTATTTCTAGCCGCCATTCTTGGGGGCATGTGGGAAGGCATTCTTGCCACCACGCTCTCCGCATTGCTGGCAGACTATTTTCTGCTTCCTCCGGTGGGGCAATTCTCAATCCACTCGACCTCCGATGTCGTTGGCCTGACGATCTTCAGCGTCTCCGGAGTTTCCGTTTCCGTCATTGCAGAACTCTACCGCCGCAGCCGTGAGAGACGGGCAGTTTCCACAATTGAAGCCGCGATCCTGAACGAAAGCAGAAGAGTTCAAGAGCCGGGGGAGCAGACACAGATTCTCCATGCGGAGCGTTTGCGGTTCCTTGAGGTGCTCGGAACGCTGCGCGCGATGAACGGTTCGACGGTTTCGCAGGGGGCCGTCCCGATCGCTGCGAAATTCAACGCAGCCGGGCGCGAGTCCAGGTCTCCGAGTCTGGATCAAGGCAGATTCAGAGCTTCGCTTCGCCGGACAGTTTTGGTTCCCTTCATCGCCGCGCTGGTGATTGCCGGGGCCGGGCTTTGGGCTGCATACGACTTGAACAGCTCGATGCGATGGGTCGATCACACAGACCAGGTAATCGGTCAATCCCGTCGTCTGCTCAAGTTGACGGTCGACATGGAAACCGGCGAGCGCGGCTACCTGGTGACCGGCAATGAAGCATTTCTCCAGCCGTATCAGGAAGCCTCGAAGGTAATCGATTTCGAATACCAGGCGTTATACCGCATGGTTGCAGACAACTCCCTACAGCAGGCCCGGCTGGAAAGGCTGCGCGCTACTCTCAATCATTGGCGAGGCTATGCCGAGCAAATGATCGCCTTGCGTCGTTCGGGTGGAGCGTATACCGATCTCAAGATGAATCTGGCCGGGAAGGGAGAAGTGGATGAGATCCGCGACGAGATTGCCAGATTTCAGAGCGTTGAAGAGCATCTGCGCGATGAGCGCAATCGCGCGGCGCATCGCGACTGGCGCCTGGCGGAGACCATCTGCATTCTCCTCGGCCTGGGAGTAGGGTTGGGGCTCGTGATTTTCACCTTCCAGCGCATGGAGACCATTGCGGCCACTTTCGAGGAATCGGGAAGGGCGCTCGCTGAGAGTGAGCGGCGCTGGGCAACAACGCTGGCCAGCATCGGCGATGCCGTGATGGCTGCCGACAACCAGGGCCGGGTCACCTTCCTCAACCCGGCTGCCATTGCCCTCACCGGCTGGCAATCCGAAGAGGCTCAGGGCCAGCCGATCCAAAGCGTATTCCATATCATCAACGAGCAGACGCGGGGCCCGGCAGAGGACATCGTCGGCCGCGTGCTGAAGGATGGGCGCACTGTCGAATTGGCCAATCACACGGCCTTGCTGCGAAAAGATGGCCGCGAGATCCCCATCGCCGACAGTGCCGCGCCGATTCTCGATAGCGATGGCAAGATTGCCGGCGTAGTGCTTGTCTTCCGCGATGTTACTGAACGCAGGCGGGCCGACGACGCGCTGCGAGAGAGCCAGACGAAGCTCGAGGCGGCCCTGGCCGCCATGACAGACTCGGTGATTATCACCGATGCCGAGGGGCGATTTGTGCAGTTCAATGACGCCTATGCCAAGTTCTACAGGTTCAAGAGCAAGGCCGAGTGCGCCAGGAGCTTCGACGAATTCGCGACCAACTTTGAAGTCTTCATGGCGAATGGAGAACGGGTGCCGCGGGAGATGTACGCAATCCAGAGGGCGCTGCGGGGCGAGACGGCGACCAACGCCGAATACACACTGCGGCGCAAGGACACCGGCGAGAGCTGGATTGGCAGCCTCTCCTTCAGCCCGATTCGCGACAAGGACGGCGCCATTATCGGGTCCGTGGTCACCGCTCGCGACATCACCGAGGCCAAGCGAACCGAGGAAGAGCGTCAGATCGCCATCGACTTCCTCGGGATGGTGAATCAGAGCCGGGGAGCGAAGGATTTGCTTCAGCGGGCAGCTACATTCTTTCAACAACGATCGGGCTGCGAGGCGGTCGGAATCCGGCTGCGCGAAGGGGAGGATTATCCGTACTTTGAAGCGCGGGGATTCTCCAATGAGTTTATTCGTCTGGAGAGCAAGCTCTGCGTGCTGACGGCCTCGGGCAAAGCCATACGTGACAGCGCCGGCAAGCCTGTCCTCGAGTGCCTGTGCGGCAACGTCATCCGCGGTAAGTTTGAATCGTCGAAGCCGTTCTATACGGCGCATGGGAGTTTTTGGAGCAACAGCACCACGGATCTGGTCGCCGGCGCCACAGAGGGCGATCTGCCGTCGAGCGCGCGCCACCGGTGCAATCGAGCGGGATACGAGTCGGTGGCTCTCTTTCCTATCTACGTCGGGCAGGAGCGACTTGGGCTGCTCCAGTTGAATGACCGTCGCAAGGGGCGCTTTTCGCCGCAAAGCATTGTTTTGTGGGAGAGGCTGGCGGGACACCTGGCTACGGCAGTCTCAAAGTTCCGCGCCGAAGAGGCTCTGCAGGAGAGCGAAAAGCGGTATCACAATCTGTTTAATTCAATGAACGAGGGCTTTTGCGTCATTGAAGTTCTTTTTGACTCGAAGGGCAAGCCCGAGGACTATCGATTCCTTGAGGTGAATGACGCCTTTGAGAAGCAGACCGGCATGCGCGATGCCGTGGGCAAGCGAATGCGCGAACTCGCTCCCGATCACGAGGAACATTGGTTCGAGATTTATGGGCGAATTGCCATGACAGGCGAGCCCGAGCATTTCATCAATGAGGCCAAGGCGCTCAATCGCTTTTACGACGTTCATGCTTACCGCGTGGGCGAACCGCAGATGCGGCGGGTGGCGATTGTTTTCACCGATTTCAGCGACTACAAACGGGCTGAGGAACAGCTCAAGAAACTCAACCGCACTCTGAAAGCCTTAAGCAACAGCAACCAGGCAATCCTGCACGCCACCGACGAGCCTACATTCCTCAAAGAGGTTTGCCGCATGATCACCGGGGATTGCGGCCATGCAATGGTTTGGATCGGCGTTGCCGAGCACGACGAGGAAAGGACCGTTCGGCCCATTGCCTCTTCGGGCTTTGAGGAGGGGTACCTGGAGACGTTGAGGGTCACCTGGGACGAGAGCGATCGCGGCCGCGGCCCAACCGGGACCGTCATTCGCACCGGAGAGCCCGCAATGTGCCGGAATATGTTGACCGATCCCGCATTTGACCCCTGGCGCGAAGATGCAATCAAGCGCGGCTACGCCTCCTCGTTGGCAATCCCTCTGAAAGAGCAGGGCGAAGCGTGGGGAACGATCACCATCTACTCTCGCGAGACCGACGCGTTCTCAGAGGCCGAGATCGAGCTGCTGACAGAACTGGCGAGAGACGTCGAATTCGGAATTCACACTCTCCGCTTGCGCACCGCGCGTGCCCTGGCTGAGCAGTCTCTGCGAGAGAGTGAAGAGCTATTGGGACTGTTTGTCGAGCATGCTCCGGCGGCGCTGGCGATGTTCGACCGTGAGATGCGCTACCTGCATGCCAGCCGCCGCTGGAGGGCCGACTTCGGCCTGGGCGACCGCGACCTCAGCGGCGTCTCGCACTACGATGTCTTTCCCGAGATCTCCGAACAGTGGAAGGAAGCACATCGCCGCGGATTGGCCGGCGAGGTCTTGCGCGAAGAAGCCGACCGCTTTGAGAGGGCCGACGGCTCGGAACAATGGATTCGTTGGGAGATTCGGCCCTGGTGCCACGCCGATGGCAAGGTCGGCGGGATCGTCATCTTCACCGAGGAGATTTCAGAGCGCATGAAGGCCCAGGAAGCGCTGCTGCGAAGCGAGAAGGAGATCTTCCAGCGGCAGCAACTGCGGGCTTTGGCTGAACGAATGCGCCAGGTGCGCGAAGAAGAGCGCAAGATGGTTGCGCGCGACCTGCACGATCAGATTGGGCAGATTCTGACGGCCATCAAGATGGATATGGCCTGGGCGGTGCGGCATCTCCCGGACTCGGAAGGCGAAGTCCATAATCGGCTAAAGGATTCGATTGAGCTGATCAACGATGGCGTTCAGTCGGTGCGCAGGATATGCAGCGGGTTGCGGCCGGGTATCCTGGACGACCTTGGCCTGGCCGCGGCTATCGAATGGCAGGCAAACGAGTTCGGCTCCCGAACCGGAATCAGCTGCAAGGTCACTCTGCCGCCCGCCGAGTTGCACATCGACGGCGACCGCTCCACGGCGGTCTTCCGGATCTTTCAGGAGTGCTTGACCAATGTTGCGCGGCACGCAGAGGCGCAATCGGTCAGCGCTTCGTTGAACACACAGGATGAAGATCTTCTGCTGGTCGTTCGGGACGACGGGAAGGGCTTCCGTGAATCCGAGGTATCAGGCTCTCTGGGAGTTTTGGGAATGAAGGAACGAGCGAAGGCGTGCGGCGGCGATGTGCAGGTATCGAGTTCTCCCGGCAAGGGAACGACGGTGACTGTTCGCGTGCCTGTGCGCGCCGCTAGCGGTGAACGTGAGGACAATGCATATTCTGATCGCAGATGACCACGCCGTGGTGCGCCGCGGCCTGAAAGAGATTGTGGCCGAGGCGCTTCCCGGCACGCGCTTTTCTGAAGCCGCCAGCGGGGATGAGGTGCTGAGCAGTCTGGCCGGATCCCCGGTAGGCATGCTTGTGCTCGACATCAATATGCCTGGGCGCAGCGGACTCGACGTGCTGCGGGATGTGAAGCGGGATTACCCGCGTATCCCCATAATCATCCTGAGCATGCAGCCGGAGGATCAGTATGCGATGCGCTGTCTGCGGGCCGGCGCTTCCGCCTACATCAACAAGGACAGCGCACCGGATGAGCTGGTCAAGGCCATTGAGAGGATTCAGGGCGGCGGCCGCTACGTCAGTCCGCGCCTTGCGGAGACGCTGGTGGCCCAACTCGACGAGCCTGCCCAAAAGCCTTTGCACGAACTGCTCTCAGACAGGGAGTACGAGGTGATGAAAATGATTGCCTCCGGCCTGCCATTGACTGAGATTGGCGGCCGGCTTCATGTCAGCGTGAAAACGGTAAGCACATACCGGGCGCGGATCATGGAAAAGATGCAAATGAAGAGCAATGCCGAGATGACCCGCTACGCCATGATGCACCAGCTCATCGAGTAGACAAGCCTGTCGTTGTAGGAAAAACCCTACGCGTTCCCTCCGCAAAAGCCTACAAGATAACCAGCAATCGCCGACTTGAAATCCTCTGTGACTCCATTATGATGAACCCATAAATTGCACATCAATTGCTGGTAGCTCATTACTTGGCAAGAAGATCGGCGCAGCGAAAGCCATTGATCTCTCGATGGCGAGTTTGGATCTGTGGGGAGCTGTATGTCCGAATTGCAACTTCAAGCCATGTTAGAAGTTCTATTTAGCCGTTCCCCAGTCTTCAGCGTGAGCGCCGATAAGGTGGCACAAGAATCACCGAATCGGCGCCCTCATTCATGTTCCGAAATAGGCCCAGCGCGCAGACGGGAGCATGAAAGACCATGAATATTCTGATCGCTGACGACCATGCCGCCGTGCGCCACGGTCTGAAAGAGATTCTTGCCGATGCGCTTCCCGAGGCGAGTTTTTGCGAAGCCTGCGATGGAGACGAGGTGCTCGATCGCCTCGCCAAAGTCGAAATTGCCTTGCTGTTGCTGGATATCAATATGCCCAGGCTTAGCGGGATGGATGTGCTGCGCGAGGTGAAACTCGATTACCCGAAAACCCCGGTGATCATCGTGAGCGTACAGCCGGAAGACCAGTATGCGACGCGCTGTTTGCTGGCCGGAGCGGCCGCCTATGTCAACAAAGATAGAGCCAATGAAGAACTTGTGCGGGCGGTCAGGAAGATTCTGGCCAGCTGTCACTGCGAAACTCCGCAAAGCTGAGAAGCGCTGATATTGTCAAACTGAACCGGCCTCTCGCCGTAGGAAATTCCCTACAGAACCGGCGGCGAAAAACTTACATAAGTTACAGCATTCGCCTATGGCAACAGAGTTTCGCCTCCCTTACATTCGATCCAGAAACACCGAAGCGATTGATGGGATTGCACCGCTGCCGAAGACCCGCCAGTTCATTCCGCGAAAGAGGGATCGCAATGATGCTCAAGAAATACAAGAATAAAAGGCCGGCAAGAATCCTCGTCGCGGATGGCGAACGGACGGTTGCGCAGACGCTGAGTCGATTTCTGGTAGAGCAGGGATTCGCGGTTTCGACCGCCATCAGTGGTGAGGAAGCGATCGCGCAAGCGTCATGGTTCTTTCCCGATTTGCTGCTCACCGACGTCTTCATGGGCGAGGTCAGTGGAGTGAAAGCCGCAGCCGAGATCACGGCAAAGCTGCCCGGATGCAAAGTGTTGTTTCTCTCCGGCTCCGCCTCTGTATCCGAAGTCATGAGCGCCGCACCGGAACGCCTTGTCTATAGCTTCATGTCGAAGCCGATGCGTCCGCTCGACCTGCTCAATGCGATCGCCTATATGCTGCCGGTGTGTACGGCGCATGATCCGGCTCCCAGGCCCGTGGATCGAGACTCCCGCCAGTCTTCCGCTGCCGGGATGAGACTGGCGGAGACGGCGTTTATTCTCAGCGCCGTTGGGGCCTGAATTCAGGCGCTCGCGGCCGCCTAACCTCAAGCCGGTTATCAATCGATTCCTATTTCTAACAGTGAATGCGCCGGGATCAATCAATGCAGATCGAACCAGTTGCAAGGGGGAAAGATGGCGACAGCAATTCTGCAAACAGCACAGCACGGTCCCGCAGGGACAACGTTGACTGCATCCAACCTCACGGAGCGCGTCGCTCTGATTCGCACTTCACCGCTCTTTGACGGTCTGCCGCCGGATCAATGCGAGGATGTTGCCCGGCAAGCGCGAGCGAAGGTACTGGCTCGCGATGAGATGCTGTTCATGCAGGGAGAGCCCGTCCGCAACCTGGCGCTGATTCGCACTGGCAGCGTAAAAATCTCGCAGCTCGGCCCCAACGGCAGCGAGGTGATTCTCTGGATCTACGGCACCGGCAACGTTGTAGGCGGCCTCTCAGAACCCATCTCCAGCCACCATAGCTGCTCGGCTCGCGCCATGGAACAAAGCACGGCATTGGTCTGGGAGTACTCGGTTCTGCAAGGCCTCATGATGAGGTACCCGCAGATCAGAAAGAACATCGGTCAGATCCTTTTCTCGCGGCTGAATGAGTTGGAGGAGCGTTTCCGCGAGGTGGCGACAGAGAAGGTTGCCAAGCGCGTTGCTCTCGCGTTGCTAAGGCTGCTCAACCACATCGGAAAAAAGGTGCATGGAGGGGTCGAAATCTCGCTCTCGCGCGAAGAGTTGGCGCAGATGACTGGCACAACACTGTTTACGACAAGCCGGTTGCTGTCCAAGTGGGGCGAGATGGGCTTCGTTCTTCCCCGCAGGGAGTCGGTTCTGATACGCGATGCCCATCGCCTTGGGCTCGTGAGTGACGACCTTTAGAGAGGCCGCGAGACCCCAAACCAATGGCTTAAGAGACTCTATCTTGCCACCCGCACCTCAAGAGGCCAGGCAAGAATTTGAAGGATGAATCATGCTGATGAATCAAATCGCTCCGCAGAATGAAGCCACCGTCAGAAACCTCCGGACCGCGTTTGAGAGTGAATTGAATGCTCACGCCAAGTATGCGGCATACGCAGCAAGAGCGGACTCCGAAGGGCTGCGCGAAACTGCCAGCCTGCTTCGCTCCATCGCTCGCGCTGAGCAAATCCATGCCAACAACCATGCCCGCGTGGTTCGGCAATTGGGCGGCGAGCCCGAGGCTCAGACTCAGCAGGTCGAAGTAAAAGAAACCCTGGAAAACCTGAGGACAGCCCTGGGCGACGAGATCTACGAGATCGAATCGATGTATCCGCGCTTCCTGGCCGAGAACCGGCGCCCCGACAACTCCACCGCGCGAACGCTCACATGGGCTCTTGAAGCAGAGAAAACACATGCGCGCTTGCTGCGTGAAGAGATCAGTCGAATCGAGGCCGGCAGCGCTGACTCGCCGGCGGACGCGCCGGCCGAGTTTTACGTTCGCCCTGTCTGCGGGTACGTCTCAAAGACGCCCGAACAGGAAAGATGCTGGGCTTGTAACCGCTTCTGTGCGACATTCGAGACCGTCCGGTAGGCGGCTCTTCCCCGGAAGCGGTCGAAAACCCTGCCTGTTCACGGAATTATTGTTCCTCGCCACAAGGCACGCAATAACCCTGACATCCTACTCCACGGTGACCGACTTGGCCAGGTTTCTGGGCTGATCTACGTCGCAGCCGCGGCGCACGGCGATGTAGTAGGCCAGCAACTGCAAAGGCACAATCTCGATCAGCGGCGAAAGCAACTCGATTGCGGGCGGGATGTGAATCACATGCTCTACCAGGCCCCCAATCGTCGTGTCGCCCTCGGTGGCTACGGCGATCACCCGGCCTGAACGAGCGGTCACCTCTTGAATGTTCGAGAGGGTCTTTTCGTAACGCAATTTAGAAGCAGGGTCGGACTCGTCGCGCGTAGCCAGCACCACGACGGGCAGAGTCTCATCGATCAGCGCGTTGGGGCCGTGCTTCATCTCGCCGGCCGGGTAGCCCTCGGCATGGATGTAAGAGATTTCCTTGAGCTTCAGCGCACCCTCAAGAGCGATGGGGAAGTGGATGCCGCGGCCCAGGTAAAGAAAATCCTGCGCGGTGGAAAACTCCCTCGCCAGTTGCTCGCACTGGATTTCCCGTGTGCGAAGAACCTCCTCGATCTTCGCCGGAATGCGGCTCAATTCCCCGATGAGGGCTACCGACTGATCCGGGTCGAGACGCCCGCGCAATTGGCCGAGTTTGAGCGCCAACAAAAACAAAGCAGTCAGTTGCGCGGTGAAGGCCTTGGTGGAGGCCACCCCGATCTCCGGGCCTGCGTGTGTGTAGATCGCGCCGTGAGCCTCGCGGGCCACCATTGCATCGACAACATTGCAGATGGCCACGGTTTTTGAGCCGAGCGTTTTCATCTCGCGCTGCGCGGCCAGGGTGTCGGCTGTTTCGCCGGATTGCGTGATGAGCAGGCCGAGAGCGTTGCGATCGGGAATCGGGTTGCGGTAGCGATATTCGCTGGCGTAGTCCACGTCGACGGGCAGCCGGGCCAGCCGCTCGATCATGTATTTGCCGGCCAGGGCCGCATGCCAACTGGTGCCGCAGGCGGCAATGTTGATGCTGGAGGCCAGGGCCAACTCTTCATCCGAAATCTTCATCTCGCCCAGGAAGACCTTGCCCGAGTCGAGCGAAACGCGGCCCAGCGTGGTGTCGCGGACAGCCCTGGGTTGCTCCCAGATCTCCTTGAGCATGAAGTGCTTGTAGCCGCCCTTTTCCGCCTGGATGGGGTCCCATTGAATGCGCGTGATGGCGCGCTGGATGGGGTTGCCGTCAAAGTCGGTGAGCTCGACGCCAGCCAGGGTGAGGATCGCCATGTCGCCGTCGGCCAGGAAGTAGATATTGCGCGTGTGGTGCAGCACGCCGGGCACGTCGGAGGCGACAAAATACTCGCCCTCGCCCACGCCGATGATCACCGGCGGACCGAAGCGTGCGACCACGATCTTGTCCGGCTCAAGGGCAGACAGCACGCCCAGGGCAAAGGCTCCGGTGAGACGCTTGACGGCGCGACGAACCGCAACTTCAAGCGAAACAGGCAGCCCGGCTGCCTCCGCGTCCCGCTGAACCTGCTCGATAAGGTGGGCGATGACCTCGGTGTCGGTCTCGGTGACGAACTTGTGGCCCTGGGCGGTCAGCTCACGCTTGAGCTCTAAATAATTCTCAACAATGCCGTTGTGGACAACGACGATGCGGCCCGTGCAATCGCGATGGGGATGGGCATTCTCTTCCGTGGGGCGGCCGTGCGTAGCCCAGCGGGTGTGGCCGATACCGAAGGTGCCGTCGAGAGGATGCTCGCGCAGCACTTCTTCCAGGTTGTGGAGCTTGCCCGGAGCGCGCCGGACCTCAAGGGTGGAGCAGGAAGGACTGCCCACGGCGATGCCCGCCGAGTCGTAGCCGCGGTATTCGAGTCGCCGCAGCCCTTCGATAATCAGTGGAACTACCTTCTTGGGACCAACATAACCGACAATTCCGCACATGCAAGGATTCTAAACGACCACGCATACGCCAAGACTGGCTCGGCTGCCGCTTGGAGACCAGCATTCCCAAATGGGACCGCACCTGATGACTGTGAGGCAAGACGAAACCAGCGCCGCATCGTCCAAGCGCTTCGTGCTGGAATTCAATTTGAGAACCGGTATCTCGACTACGGGATGCAGGCTACCGCTCGTGCTTCTTCCAATGAAGCATCTTGTGGTCGTCCACCGTAATCTTCGCGGGAAGGGTCAGTCCGCAGGTCTTGCAAATCAGCACCTCTTTGCCGATCTCCCAATGGGTGCAGTCCTTGCATTTACAAACCAGAAGTTCAATCTGCGTCTTGTCGCTCATCTACAACCTCCTGAATTCATCTTTTACTTCGCGAACGAAATCGGTGAATCGAGCCGTGGTGATGATGCCCGGCTGCCAGCACAGATCCCGGTCAATCAGATTATATTGCTTTACGATGTGGGAACCGGGAAGAGCGTTGCCATCCGCGCCGGGGCCATGGCCCATGAGCCAGAGATGATCGGCCACCGAGCAGGCCGCGGTAACGTCGTGAGTAACCACGATAATTGTATTCAGATCGTCCATATCCGAGACCTTGGCAATCAGCTCGCAGGTCTTCTCGAGCATGATCAGATCGAGGCCCGAAAACGGCTCATCCATCAGAAGAAAGTGCTCGCTGCACAGGATCTGCTGGATGATGGCGCATCGTTGCCGCTGCCCTCCCGATAACTGCGCGGGATAGAGATTGAACTTGTCCGCGAGTTCGAACTCGTTCAGAAACTCCATCACCTTGTCGTGAGCGACCTTCGAGTCTTTTTCCTTCTTCTTTGCGCCTAACATCAGATTGCCGAGAACGGTGCGATGCTCAAAGAGCGGATAACTCTGAGCAACCACGCCGACCTCTCCTGCCATCACCGGCCGATCGAATCCGTTGACCGATACCCGGCCCGACGTTGGCGCGTGCAACCCCGCGATAATGCGGAACAGCGTGGTCTTGCCACAGCCGGAGGGCCCGAGAATACCCACCACCTGCCCCTGCACCCTGCCCGGCACAATGATGTCGCGAACCTCCGCGGTAACGCCGCTCAACACGGGACGGCCGTCATACTCAAGTGACACGTTGTCGATCTTCAGCAGTGTCTTGCCAAGGCTGTAAGTCGTCGCCATTATTTCCGCTCCAGCGTCAGGGACGCGTAGGGGCAAGCCAGGTTCTTCAGCAATCCAATGCTGAAGTCCTGAAACAAGCCCAGCAGCAGGATGGTCAACTGAATGGCGAAGACCGCGGCCAGCCGAAAGTGGTGGTTCTGGTCGAGCAGGACGGTGCCGACACCGCCCTCTGAGCGGACAATACCTTCCACCATGGTCAGCATCATCCAGCCCATCGCGGCGTTCTGGCGCAGTACGTCAAAGACCTGGTCAATCTGGCCAAGAACGATCACTTCCCACACCACGCGCCACTCGCCCATGCGCAGCGTGCGTGCCAGGTCGAACATCTCTTTCGGAACGCCATTGATCACATCCGCCATTCCAGTGACGAAAAACACCGAAACCGAAAAGACAAGCAGCGACAGCTTCAGTTCGTGGCCGCTCCTGGCCATAAGCGTGAAGAAGAATGTCAATCCGACCAGCGACAAGAAGCGCAGCTTGCTGAGCAATGCAACGATGGGGCGAAAGAAAGGCATCACCGTTGCATAGGCCAGCAGCAGCGTAACGACGGTGGAGAGGAGGATCGCCTGGACGTTGAGATAGAAGCTGGTGATCAGTTCCGCGCCCAGCCCCTGCTCCCACAAGTCTCCAAAGGCATTCAAAACCTCGCCGGGTTTGGGCAGCAACGCGAAAGGGCTGAAGACCCACAGCAAGAGCACGACGGCGACTTGAACCACAACCAGGGCTCGCACGGCGTTCTTGTTCAGAACCGCATTCGGTGAAAACACAGCAACAGCGTGATTCATTTGTTTTCGCTTGTGTATAAGATTCGGGGAGGCTTGCGCCTCCCCGTTTTTTGTGGAAGATTATTGGCCGATCTGCGTGATTTCGACGCGGCGGTTCAGGGCCTTGCCTCCTGCCGATGCGTTCGAAGCGATGGGGCTCTGCGAGCCGTGCCCTGCAACAAGCTTGAAGCGAGAGTCCGGGAAGCTCAACGGCGCCACCTGCTGGAAGTAGCGCTTCACCGCCTGCGCCCGCTTCTCGCTCAACGGCACATTGACCTGGTCGCTGCCGGCATTGTCAGTGTAGCCGTCGATTTGAAGCGCCAACTGCGAGTTGATGGCCAGCGAATCCTTGAGTTCATTCAACGTAGGCACGCTGTCCGGCAAAGGCTGATCGGAGCCGCTGGCGAAGTTAATATACACCGCCTTGTGGCCGAGCACCTGGCCGCTCTGAGCTTCCTTGGAGTAATCCACCGTCTCCGCGCTTGCGCCCTGCACACCGCTGGTATTCAGCAACGCCTGTGCGCCAAAGATAAATGAGGTATCGACGGCTTCCTTGTACGGCGGAATTGGATTGTCCTTGAAGAGCAGCGGGTAATTCATCGTGGCGATCTTGCCAAAGGTCTCGTAGGTGGCGCGCATATTGTTGTTATGCTTGCCGTCGAGGCCGAAGTAATTGACGTTGTCCTCCAGGCCGAAGACCGCTGAACCGCCCAGCATCTGACCCGACTGCGGATCGCGGAAGCCCGGATAGTACTTATACCAATCCGTGGCGGAATCCTTGTAGAGCGTCGTCGACATCTCGCCGGCCTTGCGGCGAACGGCGTCGAAGGCCTTTACCTGGTCGGCGGCCTGGAAGCTGGCAGCCAGCAAACCGGATATCTCATCGCGATTGTCGTTGAAGAACTTCTTGATGCCCAGAATCACGGCCGGCATCTGCGAAGCATACTCATGCGATGAAACGACCTTGATTGTACCGGGGCGGCCATGCACGGCCTGCTCATCGCCCGGAGTCCACGTTACGACGCCGTCGGGGCAGACACTCTTGGTCTCGCCCGTCGGCCGTCCGTCCTTCACAACCTTGCGGTCTTCGCAGCGGTTGGGGACATACACTTCTGTGACTGCCTTGATGTAATCCTCGTCCGGAGCCGAGATCCAGTTGACCGCATCCGGGTCATACGTCTTCAGGTCCGGATTGTTCTTCAGGCCATTCGACCCCAGATAGTTCAGCGCGATATTCCAGTCGCCGTCGCGAATGACGCCGACTACGGTCTTGCCCTTCATGCTCTGCGGATTCGACTTCCACTCAGGCGGGCCGAGCAGCGCGTCTTCTCCATTCGAGCGGCCCACCGCGCCGATGATCACGGCCTGGTACTCCGGCCCGAGCTTCTTCAGAGTCGGATTTATATTCGACATCCACTGGCCGCCGCTGTCTCCCATCACGACGATTGCCTCGGCCCCAGTGGAGCAGCTCTTCTCGCCATCGTGAAGCTGCTTGGCGCAGGCCAGCAGATCCGCGATCATCTGCGTGTTCGAGTCTTCCCGGTGCAGCGTCAGATTGACACCGTTCTTCTCCATCAGCGAACCCTTGGTGGTGTCAGGACCTCCATTGGCGTAGATCAGGGAGAACATCGCATTCCATTCCCAAACGTCGAAAAGGATATGCGTAGCCGACACATTGGCCGGAGCGGTCGATGGATAGGGCAGCGCCTGCACGTTGGCCACCTGCGCCTCCTCTTGCGGCGGAAGCGTCACGCGGGAGGCGACGATCGCCTTCATAACGCCAGGTGTCGGAATCAGGCCATGCTGCATGGCAAAACGAAGTCCGAGGAACACTCCGACAACCACGATTAGAATCAGGACGAACTTAGCTTGCGGCTTCAAACGCGGCATTTCTTTCTTCCCTTCAATGAGTTTGCAAAATACTTCTTACTTGAACATGCTGTCATAATCGCTGTCTGGTTTTGTACTGGACGCGGCCACGCTGGACAAGGTTGTAGGCATCTTCAACGGTTGAGGCGTATCCACCCCAGGGATGTGAATCTGGTCTGCGCCGGTCGCCTGGTTGCCAGAGGTCAACAGCTTCTGGTTGAACTCGGCAAACTTGGCCGCAGCCTCATCCGCGGCCGCGCCCGATTCGATCTGGTCGTCGGTAAGCAGCTTGTCGGTATAGTGCGAAAACTCGCGAATCTCGCCCAGCGTGCGCGAAGTGTCGTCTTCAAGGTATTCGAGCGCCATATCGACCATCTTCAACTGCTCTGGATTACCGCGCAGCAACTGCTGGCCCATGCCCAAAGTGGCCTTTGCGTCCAAGATCATCTTGCGCTGCTCGGCAAGGAAGTTGACCTTGTTCTCCGTCCGCTGAATCTTGCTATCGGAGATCTGCGACCAGTGCTGGAAGGTCTTCAGCATCTTCGACGTCTGGTCTTCCAGCGCCTGAAGCTGCTTGACGCCTTGCATCAGCATTCCGGCCTGCTCCAGAAAGGTCTGGCCCTCCAGCGAAAGCCGTTCCTTTTCCATCGGGTCAGTAGCGGCGGCGGCCATCTGTTGGGCCTTGGAGGCCTTGTGGCCGAGAGTAGTAATCTCATCGTTCTTGGCGGCAATGCTGCGCTGCAATCTCTCGTCGCTGCCGGCAAAGCGCTGCAACGTCTGGTCGAGATTGAACTTGGCCTTCTTCATGTCGTCGAGGTTGTTGCGAAGAATGCCGATCGGATCGGTCTCGACCACCCACGAAGCGAAGAACCGCACCCCATTCTGAAACAGATTGCTGACTGCTGTGCGGAAGGTTGGATTGAAGACCAGCCAAAGAACGGCGATAAGGATTCCCGCCAGGAAGGCCATGTGCAGCGTATCCGTCAGCAGGGAGATCAGGAATGGCTCAATCAGATACAGGCCATAGGCGGCGGCGGCGATCATGGTAACAAGCACTACCATGCCGAACGGTCCCTCAGGACGCTTCCAGAACGATTTTGGCGTGTAGCCTTGCAGGTTCTGGGTAAAGTTGGGAGTTACTGGCGAAAGGCCCATATCGATCTCTCTTATCCTTTCAGCAGCGAGGCGTAGAGCGCCTTCTGCTGTTCAAGTTCGCTTCCACGGCGTTGCACGGCTGCCTCGAACTGGCTTTGCGCATGGGTAGATTTCCCCTGCGCATCGACCAATTCGTTTGAAAGCCGGGCCAACTCCTGCTGAAGTTCTGTGATTTGTTCGCTGATCTTCTGAATCTGATCTTGCCGGCCTGCGACTTCGCGCGCCGCAAACTGCTGCGATTTCTGGCCGAAGGCATCGTACTCCTGTTGCAGTCGCGCCTTCAGCGTGTCGAATGTGCCTAGAATTCCATCTTCGGTCAATCCTGCCTGCGCCGTTGCCTGAATGACGGCGGTCTTGAACTTGACGTTCGAAGGCATCACCGTATCCGGTATAGCCTTGAGCGGATCGAGAAACTTGTGGATCGTCGCGGCAGTCGGAGTGCTCTCGAAATCGGTCTTGCCGAGCAGCGTCTGGTACACCGCGTCGTTATCCGGTACGACACCGGCATCGATTGGGATTGCATAGGAAACTGGCGATGTCGCACTCTCAACAGTTGGCTGATCCACGGGCATTGAAAACGCGGGCGCGGCAGGCGCCGGAACGTGGCCTTCCGGCTTCGCCGGCTCCTCTTCAAAGGCTACGGACTTGAGTGTGTCGAGAAATCCATGCTTGCCGGTCATAACCCTCCCCCAGAGTTTCAAATTCAATTACACAGAGGTGTTTTGGATCGTGCGAGTGTCGCCGAAAGGATATACTGGCGCGACTGGGAACGGCAAGGGAATAATGGCGACGCCGGGACGGCGATTGCTATAGCAAATTGCAATGCCAGCAAGCAGATTGCAATGTGAGCGCGGTCACGCACGAACCTGGAATTAGACCCCGCCCAGATCAATTCTTCTGCTATACTTCCGGCCATGGACAATCGCACAATCAGAGACGCGGGCGGAACGCCCGGCGGACTCGGTCATTTTGTATTGGGGTTCATCATGACCTGTATTGGCGGATACCTGCTGGTCAACCAGGTCACGGTCGTGGGCTCCTTCTGGAATTTCTACGGAGAAAACACCTTCGGCATTACTCTCTTGCCCATGCTCTTCGGGATTGGGCTGCTCTTCTGGCGCGGCAGAAGCATCGTCGGATGGGTTCTTACCATTGGCGGCGCACTGTTCATCTTTGCCGGCATCCTCGCCAACCTGCACATCTTTTTCCGTCCGTTAAGCCTCTTCAACACCATCGTCATGCTGGTGCTGCTTGTCGGGGGGCTCGGGTTGATCGCGCGCGGCGTCCAGCCGCATAGCAATCAAGCGAACCAATGACCGCGCTGTGACCTGGTGTCCTGAGTCTGAAACCAGCAAGACAAAACTGGCTGTCATTCTGAGCGAGCGGGGCCCCGAACGTCCTTCACTTCGGGGGTGGTGAGTCGAAGAACCTGCGGTTGTTCCTCGATGAACTTAGGACTGACCACGCTAAGACCGGTTCAAAGAATCGGCGAGTGAGTCGCGCCTTCCATCTTGCCCTTCCAATTGACCGAGCCAGGATTAAAAGAATTGCTCGCATGATTGGGTGTTTGGGTGAGCCTTATTGAACTCCGCAATCGCCGAATCGACATCTCCCAAGTACCAATCGACTGATGTAAGGAATCTCAGCCACTTCGCCACCTCCCATCCTCGGATGGCAGAGTTCCAGCCGCGCTCTCAGTCTCGGTCATTCGAAGAGATGTGAGGGATTTGCAAATTATAGGTTACGAACGGAAATCAAAGATAGATCCGGCCCCGATCGGCGCCAAGTCACCCACGGCGCTACGCATGCCTCTGTTTTCGCGTGCTAACCCAGGTCTCATTGCGGGGCGCCCTCAATGCTTCTGTGAGCCATCGCATACGGAACTCAGGCCACCCACCCCGTACACCATGACCGATCCCGCTGAGTTTCAAAGAACCGGCCCGACAAGTTCATTGCCCCCTTGTTCCTCGGCACCGCGAATAAAAGGACAGGCCGGATCTATAGGGAATTCAATCTGGCAAAGCAATAAATCGGTCGGGCACCGTGGTCGACTAATCCGAGTTATCGCTTAGCTCGAGATCCTGCGAGTTGGACGTACTCTGAGAATACGTCACATCTCCATCGTA
Organism: Occallatibacter sp.; assembly: GCA_049522255.1. GTDB lineage: Bacteria > Acidobacteriota > Terriglobia > Terriglobales > Acidobacteriaceae > Telmatobacter. The sequence goes on along the minus strand of JBEKOA010000017.1, from coordinate 14,724 downwards.
AACCGCAGTGATGCTATTCGAGTAGGATTGCGAAAAGGCCTGCGACCAGGCAGCCGTGCCGGAGGAAAGCACGACACTTTGCAGAAAAATGCCATTATCGTAAAAGTCCACCTGTCCGGTTGCTGCCGCAGGAGTGACGTTGGCTGTCAGAGTGACCGTATCTCCGAGGTAGCCTATGTATTCACTTAGCGTAAGCGTCGTTGTGGTTGGCATTGATCCCGGATTGCTGACGTCGACTGCTACGGGGCTGCTGCCGTTGGAGGCATACGTTGTATCTCCGCTATAGACCGCGGTAAGACTCTGGGAGCCTGCAACCATGAACGTATTCAAGAACGAGGCTGCGCCCCCGGTAACCGGGGCGTTGCCGATCACGCTGGTTCCGTCGAAAAAGACCACTGTGCCTGTCGCCTCCGCAGGCGAGATATTGGCCGTCAACGACGCAGAGTAGCCGATGACAAGCGAAGAAGGATTAACCTGCAGCGCGACTGTGTCGGGAGTGTTGCCGGTAACGAAGAGAGAAATCTGATTTGACGTGCTCGCTGCCCACGAAGCATTTGCGGCAAAGATTGCCTTCACAGCGATAGCGCCCGAAGTTGCAAAGGCGGTATTCAGTGTGGCAACACCCAAACTCACGTTAGCCGTGCCAATCGCAGTCGATCCGTTATAAAACGTAACCGTGCCCGTGACTGTTGCAGGAGCGAGATTGGCGGTCAACGTGACGCTGTCGCCTATCGCGACGGAACTGGCTGACGCCTGCAGAGTCGTCATGGTCACCAGCGGTCCGCTGATATTCATGGCGAGCGAATTCGAGGTGCTGGAAAGATAGTTATAGTCGCCCGAATAGACTGCGTGAAGTGTTGCCGCTCCTCCTGCTGCAAACGACGTTGCTACACTGGCGGTACCTGCATTCACAGCCGAACTGCCGATATTCGTCGTTCCGTTATAAAACGTGACCGTGCCCGTGGCTGACGAGGGAGAGACAGTGGCAGTTAATGTCACACTGGTTTGGTATTGCGGCGTGGCAGTAGAGGCCTGAAGAGTTACCGAGGTGGCTGCCAATTGATTGCTGTACACGCCGATCGAGACGGGCGCGGATGCACTGGATGAATTGAAATCGTCCCCGCTGTATCTTGCGGTAATGCTCTGCACGCCGCTGGAAGAGAATATTGTCGAAAGCTGCGCGACTGCGTCATCGGAAAACCCACTGGAACCGACCGCCGCATTCCCAATTGCATTCGATCCGTTATAGAAGGTTACCGTTCCGGTAGCGAGAGTCCCACCGGCGACCTCAGCCTCCAAGGTTACCCTCTGGCCTTCCGTTACGCTGGTCGAGGGAGCGATGACAATTACACTGGTCGAAAACTTGTCTTGTACGCTGGAGCTGCCCATACACCCGGTAAGCGACAAAAGAAAAACAAGCAAAAGCGGAAACAAAAGACGGCGGCAAGAATAACGCATGACGTTCTCTTCTCTCCCTCCGCTCCGGAGGGTCTAGTGCGATGCATTCATTGATGCCAACCCCTATTTCAGAGCGAAGTTGCGAAGAATCAGAAAGTTTTCGCGCATGGCTCATCCTATAGCATTCTCGGAAATAGCGTGAACCCTGTCAGGTGAAAGTGGGCAGTCGCTCCCTGTTGGTTGCGCCAGCTTGAGCGACGTGGTTTCGGGGAACCTCTTCCCTGGTATTGCTCTAAAAACCCAAACGAGCTTTCAAAGAGCGAACGCGGTCGCGTGCCACGGGGATCTGCGTACGCTGCGGGTCTTTAAGAGAAAGAATCACCTTGCCGGCAAACCACGAGTTCACCTCGTGAATCCAGTCCACATTCACGAGCGCTGAACGGTGAACACGCAAAAACTTTGCCGGATCGAGCCGCCGCTCGAGCTCGGTGATTGTCTGATCGACACAGTTCTGGCGCCCCGCCACCAATGCATAAGTAAGCTTGTCCTGGGCCAGAAAGTGAGTTACAGCATCGAGATCAAGAAACACGATGCGCTCGCCTACGCGCGAAGCGATGCGGCGCGGATAGTCTTGCCGCTCTCCGCGCAGCGATGCGGCCAGTTCCTTGAGCAGAGCGGGTAACTCAGGGTCGCGCTGCCAGTCAGGCTTCACGATCGGTCGAAGACGGTCGAGTTTTTTGAGCGCGCGCGCCAACTGCTCAGTCTCGATGGGTTTCACCAGATAGTCAATGGAATTCACCTCAAAAGCCTTCAGCGCATATTCGTCGTATGCGGTGGTGAAGATGACGAAGGGCTGCCGGTCGAGCCGCGATAGCAAGTCAAAGCCACTGAGAACAGGCATCTGAATATCGAGGAAAAGAACATCGACCGTCTCTCCGGATTCGCCGTTCAGAAACTCCAGGGCTTGAGCAGGGTCGGTGGCGCTGCCGGCAATGCGCAAGCCGCCGGCGCTTTCCAGCAGGCGTTCGAGCCGCTCGATGGCCAGAGGTTCATCATCGACGAGATAGGCGCGCAGCGGAGAGTCTTCCATGACCTTCAATTATGCGGGAAAAGAAAGGCGAACGGTAGTCATTTCATTCTCGCGAGTTACTTCAAGTCGGCCTTCGGCGCCAAATAATAGCTCAAGGCGCGCGATGAGATTGCCCAGTCCGTGTTCGGGCGTGATGGCCTCAAGCGCAAAGCCGGGGCCGTCGTCGATGACTTCGAGAAGGATGCGGCCTCCATCCCCGGCAGCAACGATTTGAATCGTAGCCCCTTGTTGCCGCTTTGAAACCACATGTTTCACAGCATTCTCGACCAGCGATTGCAACGAGAGCGGGGGCACTTTAGCGTCGCTCAATGCGGTGGGCGCTTTGACTTCATACTTCAACCGAGGGCCAAATCGAGTCTTCTCGATCTCTAGGTAATCCCGCACGATCTTGAGTTCCTGGCTGAGTGGTACAAGACCGCTCTGGTTTGCGTTGAGCGAAAAGCGAAGCAGCGAGGCAAGTTTGCCAACCGTATCTTCGGCTAACTGCGGGTCCTTTGGAATAAGGGCCGCAATTGAATTAAGAGTATTGAAAAGAAAGTGGGGATGGATGCGAGATTCGAGCGCAGTGAGCCGCGCTTCGGCCAGTAACTTGTAGGCGCGCTCTTGTTCAACCTGTCGGGTGCGCAGTTCAAGGGCGGCTGCCTGCAGCTTGTATTGCAAAGTCTCAAAGGTGGTCATGCTCATCCCAAACATCAGCGTGATCAAAATGCTGAAGGGAAGAGTACCTCGAAGCTGAATCCAATACCGGAACCAACCGTGCGGCGCGATACCGATGATCTGAAATACAAGACCCGCCGCGCAACTGCCCACAACCGCGGTACCAGCTAAAACGAAAACCTGGATAAGAACAATCAGTCGAGGGAATCTCTGTGAGTAGCGATTGGATATTCGAGTAAGCAGAGCGATAGATGGCAAGGCAATCAGAGCGCAATAAATAAATGCGATAAAGAGTGTGCGGCCAGTCTCAGTCAGACGAATCTTTCCCAATGAGAGAAAAAGCACAACAATCAGTAGTGCGCAACCTGTCGTGATTGCGATCGCTCTCAGTAGCCTGCCGGCGAATGCGCGGCCTTGACTGCGGTCATCGGGGGAACCCGGGATAAGTGGATCGGTCTCGCAAATCATAGCTGGAATCGAACTCCCACTGACGTAGCCGCGGTATATGGAGTTGCGCCATAATCCGAGGTCTTGCTGCCTTGCGGAATCTCAAGGTGCAAATAGGACGAAAAGCGACTGCCGAATCGGCGCGTGGCGTCAACGATGGCGGTGTAACTGTGATCATCGAGGTTGGTAACTATCGATCCGCTCAGATCCCATTGCTTCCATCCTGGCAGTTCGCGCAGACGCGACTTACCCACATTGAAGAATCCATAGTGCTGGCGGCCCGCGAGTGGCGAGATAGTCAAGTCTCGATAGTATGCGATGTTAGGCGGGGTGTAGAACTCGCCGATGAAAGAGACCCCGGTGCCCGTAGTGTATTTCGCGCCGAGCAGCACCGCACCCTGCTCGCGCCAGGCGGCTTCGCCATGCAGTTCCCAGGCCTGGCCGAAGACACGGGTGAATGTGAGACCGCCGAATGCGTCTCCGCCGCGATCGTCGCCGGCGATCAGCGAAGTGTCGAATCCATGCACCAGAATGTTATACCGGAAGGCGGTCGTATCGTGCAGGTTTGCGTTCGCGGGCGCGAGCGCCGCTGAGGACCAGACCAGCGACAAAGCATGCGGGCCATGCACATAATCGGCCTTAACCATGTCGCGTCCCTGGTTGAGATTCAGGCGGTCCGTGGGGTTGGTAGGATCGCGCGGCGGATCGAGCACGCCAGTTGGACTGAATGCATAGCCGGTGCCCCAGCGCACGATTCTTCGGCCTGCCATGAAGTCGAAGTCACCCGCCGAAAGGCCGCCATACCCCTCTTTGACGCGAAACTGAGTATGCGTGCCGGTATACAAATCAAGCGCGGCATTGAGCCCAGTTGCCGCGGAGATGTTATCCGGCGGAAGATCAAAGTCTGCTGCGGAGAGGCCACGAAACGATTCGGCCAGGACAACAACGCTCGACGCGAGGCTCCAGCGGGAGCGGTAGCGAAGAGTGAAAGACGGTTCGACGAGCAACTGATTCTGTAGCAGAGTGACAGTGGGATCTTTCAGCATGTTCGCGGATGCCGGCAGCGGCGGCTGAAGGTTGCCATAAAAGGTTGCATCATTGATTGCCGAGAGTGTGTAGCGAAAATCGCGGTTCGGCTCCGGCGGCGGATCGTCCTGGGCCAATGCCAAGAGCTGCCCTGCACAGAGCCCGAATGCAATCGAAAGTGCGAAGCGCGTTCTCATTATGATTAGAAACGATCCGTTCGGCCCTGATAGAAGAGTTTGTCTGCCAGGTCGCGCGGTGCGATGCCCGAGTACTCAAGCACACTGTGTGAGTTATGGCGTATTTCGTCGTAGAGAGTCCAGCGGCGAAGCTGGGGTTTGCCTCCGACCGATTGGTACTCGTCGAAGGTGGCGGATTTGATGTGCTTGCCCGAGGTGAGATAGAACTCGGCCCTCACCGGCCGCGCATCCTCAACTCGCAGCCAATAAAGAATGCGCTGATAGGTCGAGCCTTTGCGCTTCGCAGTGAGATCGAGGACGTAACAGTTAACCTCGCCGACTCTCTCTGTGCGCAAATATACAGCGGAGTAATCGACGGCGAAGTTTGTGCGGGCCACGTCGCCGTTGGAGGCGTCGCCGTTGAGGCGCTCGAGAGGCGTGATGCGTATGGGACGGCTGGTGTCTGGAAGATAGACCCACATATCGTCGCCTAACATGAGCAGGTGCTGGCCCTTCTCACGCGGACTGAGAAACTCGACATAAGTCTTTTCCGTTCCCTTCTGCGAAACCTCGTAGAGCTTCTCCTCGTCATTCTTGCCCGATTCGTAATGAGTAATCTTGACGTGCAGCACATAGGAAGGCCATCCGTTTCGATAAATATCGGAGCGCTTGAGCAAGGCCTCGGCATCAGGAGTTGCCGGGGATTCGGCGCGGCAAACGAGCCCGCAAGCCATGAGAAGGGCCACAAGAAGGAACAGCACATAAATGCGCAATACACGGTTGATGTTAGACATGGGATAGTGCCTCCGCAATTCTTAGCCGGGATGCGCGGATCGCCGGGAGGATGGATGCAAGCGCCAGCGAGACGATCACCAGCAGCGAGGAGCCGACCATAAGGCTGGGAACGTGAAGAACCTTGAAGGACATAGGAAGCGTGTTTCCTGGCGGCGGCGGAAGATGGAGGCCGGAGTGGTTCAAGATGAAGCCGAGAAGATTGCCACCCAGCAGGCCAACTAAAGCGCCGAGGACGCCGATCAGCGTGGCCTCAAGCATGAACAGCGCCACAATCCATGCGCGCGGCGTGCCCATGGCCAGCATCGTGCCGATCTCGCGCGTGCGCTCAAACATGGTCATCAGCAGCGTGTTGACGCTGGACATGAGGACCATGAAAAAAACGATCACTCCCAAAAAGACAAAGATCGTGCTGAAGAGCGTGCGAACCTGCTTATAGTAATTGGCAAGGTCGATCCATTTTTTCAAGACTAACTGCTGCGGCAGTCCGCGCAGGCGAGGAGCGAGTTCTGCCGCGACCTCGTCGGTGTTCTCGGTCCTATCGAGGCCGACGACAAGGTTGGTCACTCGATCGCTTTGCAGCAGGCGCTGAGCGGAGGAAAGCGTAATGCGGAGATAGCGCGCGTCCATTTCAGCGATGCCTGAATTCACGATGCCGACAATCTGAACATCGACTCCATTGAGGGCGCCATCGGAGGTCATGGCCAGTAACGTCAACCCATCGCCAACCTTGACGTTCATTGACTTGGCCAGGCCGGCGCCGATCAGCGCCTCAACCTCTCCGCCCGGCTTTCCATCGAGATCACGGCCGGAAGCGAAACGAGTTCTGAATCCAAGGCTGCTTTCGGCCCCAGGATCGACGGCGCTACCCATGAATACAGAGGATTTGTCTCCGTTCGACACCATGCCATAAAAATCGATGCGCGGTGCAACTCCACGCACGTGTTCACCGGTTTTGACGGTCGCGGCCACCTGGCGCCAGTTATCGATTCCCGTGTCCAGTACGCGAACTTCGTCGCGGTTGAAGTGATCGGCGGTGAAGATCTGCAAGTGGCCCAGGCCGCTGTTGATGGTGCTTTCGCGCAGGCCCCAAAACATGAAGGCAAAGAAGCCGCCAACGAGCAGCAACCCGGCAACGCCTCCGCCAACCATGAACAGAGTCATCATCGTGCGGCGGCGGTTGCGGAAGACGTTGCGAAAGGCGAGAAGTAGAAACTTAGCCACGGCTGCCTCCTTCGGTCGAGTTATCCGAAACTACCTGGCCGTCTGTGAGGCGGACGATGCGCTCTGTGTGTTCGAGCAGCCGGGCGTCGTGCGTCGAGAAGATGAAAGTGAGACCGAGGCGGTGATTGAGGCCATGCATGAGGTCGATAAGCTGGGTGGCGTTGTGCGTGTCGAGGTTGGCGGTCGGTTCGTCGGCCAGCACCAGGGCGGGGCGATGGACGATGGCGCGAGCTACAGCCACACGCTGGCGCTCGCCGCCTGAGAGCAGGTCGGGACGTTGCTGGGCACGCTCCGTGAGGCCGACGCCTTCGAGCGCTTCGGCCACTCGCGAACGGCGCTCGCGGGCCCCTACGCCCTGGATCAACAGCGGATACTCGACGTTTTCGGCGGCCGTGAAAACGGGGATGAGATTAAAAGTCTGAAAGACGAAGCCGATCTTTTCGCGCCGCAGCGTGGCCATGCTTCCGGGGTTCAGCTTCGAAGTGTCGACGCCATCTACGAGAATCCGGCCCGTGGTGGGCTGGTCGATGCAGCCGATCAGGTTGAGGAGGGTCGTCTTGCCGCTGCCGCTGGGTCCGGAGATGGCCAGAAACTCGCCCGCGGTAACCCGCAGACTGGCGTCAGAGAGGGCGCTGACAAAACTGTGGGCCGGGTGCCTGGCTGGACTATTGTCCAGGGGGAATCTCCGGCTGACTGATTCGACGTTGACGATTTCTTCCATGGGCGTTCCTTTTCGTGTTCTTGTTCATTCCAACTCTAGATGGGAAGGCACCGGGCACGCTCGATGTTATGGACAAGAGGTTGGAAAAGCGGATGAGGGGCGGGAATGATGGGATGAATCGCGGAGAGAGTTCTTCAGGGTTTGGATGACGAGTGGTCGCGTTCCACTCGGACAAACAGCCGCACCGATCCTGACCGTAGGGGACTTTTACGCTACGACCATGCGAATCTTCGATTACTGCTGAACGATCCTTGAGCCGTGCGGAGGCCGGGCCAGGCAGCACAGCTTTTTGCACTGTCAGGAATCACGGAGTCGATTGCCTCCAGTTCCGTTCCATCCACCTCCACAGCCACGCTTTGCAGGATGAGATTCACCGTAAGAACCACGCGAAGGCTTCCCTTCTGCCGCACCACAACCCCCTCCATCCCTGCGAGGGCGCCCGTTCGAATCCGAGCGCGCTGACCGACGGTCAGCAAAGGATGCGGCTCGGCGCGGCGAAGGTGCAGCCCGGAACGCAACCCTTCGATCTCCCCCTCCGGCAAAGAAGCCGGTTGGCGCCCCGGACCGCCCACAACGTTCAGAACCCCTGGGACTTCCAGCACCCGCACGCGCTCGCTCCGGTCAATACGGACAAAAATGTAGCCCGGAAACAGCGGGAGATCCAGGGTGACCGTCGTGCCGTCACTCCACCTGCGCCGCGGATGATAAAGGGGCAGATAGTGCTCGATTTCTCTGACAGACAGATACTGCTCGACGCGCTTCTCATGGCGGGGCAAGGTGTAGACGGCGAACCACTTCGGCGCAGACTGCTTCACGGGCGGGCAATCGACAGGAGGTCCGTCCTCATGAAGAAACGTGTTCCGTTGTGCGATCTCAGACACCATTTCGCGCCCTGCCTCTGGGTTAGCTTCTCTCAGTCTACCAATTCTCGCTCCCCTGATCTCTTTTGCGTCATATTCCCTGAGCCAGAGGAACGCGGCCGAGGTTGTTACACTCAGCCAGTGGGCCGCCTCATTCTCAACGCCGACGACTTCGGACTGACCGCCGGGGTAAATCGCGCCATTATCGAACTCTACCGGAGCGGAGCGCTGACCAGCGCCACGCTGATGGCCAAAGCTGCCGCCACAGAAGAAGCCATTGAATTGGCGCGCTCCACGCCATCGCTGGGCGTAGGCTGCCATGTAGTGCTGGTCGATGGCGAGCCTGTGCTTTCCGCGCAGGAACTCCCAACGCTTGTGGACTCGCACACCAGCCGCTTTCATCCCAAGCTGGGCGCTTTTCTTCAACGGCTCTTCAAGGGCCGCGTCAGCTCCGTTGAGATTGAGGCCGAGACCGCTGCTCAGATCAAATTGCTGCAGACCCGCGGCCTGCATCTCACTCACATTGACACGCACAAACACACCCATATGTTTCCCGCCGTCCTGCGCCCGGTGCTGCGCGCGGCCAAGGCAGCCGGCATTCGCGCCGTTCGCAATCCCTTTGAGCCGGCGTGGAGTCTTCGCGCCACACCCGCCGCTCATTTCATTCGCCGTGCCGAGGTCAACTTGCTGCGGCTGCTTGAGCCCACTTTCCGCCGCATCGTGGCGGAAGAGGGCTTCCGCACCACCGACGGCGCCATCGGCGTTCTGGCCACCGGAACCCTCGACACGGCCGCCGCGAATGCACTGCTCAGTCATCTTCCCCCCGGCACATGGGAACTGGTCACCCATCCTGGCTACAACGATGCCGACCTGGCCCAGGCTCATACCCGCCTGCTCGCCTCGCGGGAGACCGAGCGGCAAGCGCTGGCATCCATCAACCCGAAAGCCGAAATTGAACTTGTCAGCTTTTCTCACCTGGTTTTCCCGCCTGGGTAAGGATTGACAGGTGCCCCTTGAGCATCCGGCTGCCAACCTCGCAACCAGAGAAGAGCAGGAACTGCGATTGGCGCGATTGCGTATGTCATTGCAGCGAGCTTGATGCGGGATCTCTGCGCCGAATAATCGGATGGAGCGGATGGAGGCTAATTGGAGATCACACTCCTGTGGAAGATTCTGGTCTATAGTTGGGCCACCTCTGAATTATTGCTCGGCCTCGCCACCCGCACGCGGCGAAGCGGAGGCCAGGTCAAGGACCGCGGCTCGCTCATCGTTCTCTGGGTAACCATCTGCCTGGCAATCTTCGCCGGAGAGAAGCTCCATGACTCGATGCCTTCCGACATGTCTGGCGGCGCGCACTGGCCGATGGTTGCGGCGATCATTCTGATGGTTGCCGGAATCGTCATTCGAGGGACGGCAATCCTGTCGCTAGGCAAGGCCTTCAGCCCAAATGTGGCAATCCGTAACGGTCAGGAAATCTATCGTGGCGGCCTTTACCGCTTCCTGCGCCATCCGGCTTACTCTGGGTCCTTGCTCTGTTTTCTAGGCCTTGGAGTTGAAGTGCGGAATTGGATTGGGTGCGTGGTACTTCTTGTGCCCGTCACCGCCGCGTTCCTCTACCGGATTCGCGTGGAGGAAGCAGCCTTGATTGAGGCCTTTGGTGCACAGTATGCGTCTTACAGCCAGCAGACGAAGAGGCTGATCCCCGGCATCTACTAGAGCAAAACCAGGGAACGTCGAGCCAGATTCGCGTTGAAATAGGTCGCCGCTCTCAGTTGGTCGCGTCGACTTGGGTGCATTGGTTCCGGGGTACGTCTTCCCTGGTTTTGCTAGTAGGACCTGAACAGCGGAGTTGAGAATCGAAAGCTCCTCCAGCCCCATCCAACTCCGAGGGCCATTTTCCGCAAGAAAAAGAAGGATTTATGCGCATTGGTATCACCTGCTATCCCACCTACGGCGGTTCAGGCGTGGTGGCCACGGAACTCGGCATCGAACTGGCCGCCCTCGGCCACGAGGTGCATTTCATCTCCTACTCACAGCCCTTCCGGCTGAGCGGCCGCGACAACGGCATCGAATATCACGAGGTTCATGTCTCCAGCTATCCGCTCTTCGAATTCCCGCCCTACGACCTGGCGCTGGCCTCGCGCATGGCCGAAGTCGCTGAATTCCATTCCCTTGACCTGCTGCATGTTCACTACGCCATTCCCCATTCGGTCAGCGCTCTGCTGGCCCGCCAAATGCTCGCGGCTCGTGGCATGAAGCTGCCCTTCGTTACCACCCTCCACGGAACAGACATCACGCTCGTGGGACTCGACCGAGGCTATCTGCCCATTACCCGATTCGCTATTCAAGAGAGCGACGGCGTAACCAGTATCTCCAACTATCTAAAAGAGAAAACCCTCACCGACTTCGACATCTCGCGTTCCATCGAGGTAGTTCCCAACTTCGTCAACTGCGACGAATACGCGCCCATCAAAGATGATGCCATTCGCGCGGCGGCCCGCCGGCGCCTGGCCCTTCCCGGCGAGGCAATCCTGATGCATCTCTCCAATTTCCGTCCGGTCAAGCGCATCGTCGACGTGGTGAAGATCTTTGCACAGGTAGCTCGCGAGCTTCCGGCGCGGCTCGTTCTGGTGGGCGACGGTCCAGACCGCTCCGCCGCCGAGTGGCTCGCCCATGACCTCAAAATCCAAGACAGGGTTCATTTCATGGGCAAGCAGGAGCGAGTCAATGAACTGCTACCGCTGGCCGACCTCATGGTGATGCCCAGTGAACTGGAATCCTTCGGCCTGGCCGCCCTCGAAGCCATGGCCTGCAAGGTTCCCTCCATCGCGACGCGCGTCGGCGGCGTGCCCGAGCTGATCGACGACGGCATCACCGGCCTGCTCTATCCCGTTGGCGATGTTGAATCGATGGCCGAGGGAGCCGTCAACCTGCTCAAGGATCGCGACCGCCTCGAAGCCATGCGCAATGCCGGCCGCAAAACAGCGCAAAAGCGCTTCTGCGCCTCGCTGGTCGTGCCCCACTATGTGCGCTTCTACGAGCAAGTGCTGGCAGGCCAGAGATCTGAGACCCGAGAGCCTGCCACCCTCCTCGGCGCCGGATAGCCGTGTGAAATTGAGAACCGCTTTAAGGGTTCGTCTCCTGCGCCTCCCCGGCGATCAGCTTGAGCGTGATCTGCTTGCGTCCGCGATAAAAGGTCACACTGACCGTGTCGCCGGCCTGATGCTTTTCCATCAGAGAGGTGATCTCCTGCGGATCGGTGACTTCTTTGCCGTCTATGGCCACGATGAAGTCGCCGCCGAGCATGATCGGCGTATTGCCCACATAGGCCTGCTGATTGCCGCCGCGCATGCCGGCCCGCTCGGCCGCGCCGCCGGGGATCACCTTTTGCACCAGCACGCCGGAATCGACCGCGAGACCAATCTGCGAGGCCAGATCCGGTCCAATCGGATAAGAGACGATACCCAGCGATGGCCGCTTGACGCGCCCGAACCGTGTCAGGTCGTTCAGCACCGCCTTGGCCGTGTTGATCGGGATGGCAAAACCGATTCCCGAACTCTGATTGGCGCCGTTCGAGGCGATCATGGTGTTGATCCCGATCACCTCGCCGCGCGAGTTCAGCAGCGGGCCGCCGGAGTTGCCCGGATTGATGGCCGCGTCAGTCTGGATTGCGTCCTCGATCGGCGAACCTTCTGAGCCTCCAATGGTGCGGATCGAGCTGATGATGCCTCGCGTCATGGTGCCGTTGAAGCCGAAGGGATTCCCGATGGCATAGACCTTCTGGCCCACGGCGAGATCGCGGGAATCGGCCAGCGTGACCGGCTCAAGGTTGGGCGCATCGATTTGCAGCAGCGCCAGATCGTGCACAGCGTCCTTGCCAATCACCTTCGCGTCGTAGTTGCGCTTGTTGCTCAACTGCACCTTGATGCCGCGGTTGGCGCCCTGTACCACGTGGTAGTTGGTCAGCACGTGACCGGCCTTGTCGAGGATGAACCCCGAGCCTTGGCCCTGTTGCGGCACCGGTTCAAAGAAGAAGTTGTAGACCAGGGACTTCGAGGTAATGTTCACCACCGATGGCAATACCCGTCTGTAAATGGCGATGTTGTTCTGTTCTTCGGCGTCATAGGAAGGCGCAGCCTCGGCCTCGGTAAGTTGCAGTGCCGAGCCGGAGCCGGCAGTACCCGTGTGGAGCACGGGCAGATGGCCCCAACCCGAATGAAGATGCGTGGTGAGGTACCAGAACCCGCCCACAATCAGAACAACCAAAACAAACTGGCGCAGTCTCATAGCTTGTAACCCCTGCAGTGGTCAGTCAACCGTAAGAACCCAAAAGACAAGAGCAGATAGCCCATCCTACCCATTGAACTGGGTGCCCCACCTTCGCCACGTTCTTGTTCTTGTGGCTAAGGTGGGGATAGCTTCACCTATCTACAGCCTTTTCGAGCTTATTAGACCCTGTTCATTATTCTAAAGACTCATCTAGCAGAGATTTGTTGCTTTCGGCCTTGAGCCGCTGCCACAATTTCTCGACATGGGCCTGAAGTGTCGTAATATCTCCTGCATTGTCAATCACATAGTCTGCGCGCGCAGCCTTTGCCGCGTCGGGAATCTGGTGCATCAACCGGCGTCGGGCATCGGCCTCTGAGGCTCCGCGGTCCGCCCCCGTTGGACTCACGCGGGCCACATAGCGGGCAATCTTCAGCTCATCGGGGGCTGTGATCACCACAATCCGGTCAATGCGCCGCCGCCAGTCGGCCAGCACTGTCTCCAACTCGCCGCGGGCGCGGGCATCGCGTTCCGCCTCAAAGATGAGCGCCGATTCGAGAACGGCCACGGCTGCTGGAGTGCGGGCAAAAACCTCGTCCATCCAGCGCCGCTGAGCGGCAATCACCGCTGGGTGCACGATTGCGTTCAACTCGTTCAGCCGCCCGCCTTGAAAGGCCAGATCGGCCAGCCGCGCGCGGTTCAATCGGCCATCGGGGCCAACGACCTCCGGCCCAAAGACGCGGACAATTTGCGCGAAGACCGGTTGTCCTGGCTCCATGAGTGTGCGGCCCAGTTCGTCGGCTTCGATGACCTCGGCGCCCAGCGCGCGCAGCATCTCAGCAACAGTACTCTTCCCGCTGCCCAGCCCTCCGGTCAGACCCACTCTCAGCATCTAAACTCCCCGCCTCATTTTCGCAGCCCGCACCGTGTTGGCCATCAGCATCGCCACCGTCAATTTGCCCACGCCTCCCGGAACAGGCGTGTATGCTCCGGCCAGCTCGAAGGCCTTGGGGTCGATGTCGCCCACGATCACCGATCCATTCTTTTGAAAGGCAGCTTCGCGCTTGGCGTTGCCCGCGAAAAAGCGTCCAAACTGCGCCGCGTCCGTGATTCGATTGATTCCGACATCGACCAAAGTCGCACCAGGCTTGACCATCTCAGAGGTAATGAAGCCCGCGCGCCCAATGGCGGCCACCAGAATATCGGCCTGCCGCGTGATCGCGCCCAGGTCGCGCGTCTTCGAGTGGCAGATGGTCACCGTGGCATTCTGATGCAGCAGCAACATCGCCGCCGGCTTGCCCACCAGGTCGCTGCGGCCCACCACCACGGCGTGCTGCCCGGCCATCGGAACGCCGCTGCGCTTCAAAATCTCGATGATCCCAGCCGGCGTGCAGGGCGCCAGAGCCGGCCGTCCGGCTTGCAGACGGCCCGCATTCACCGGGTGGAAGCCGTCCACATCCTTGTCTGGAGAAACGGCATCGAGCAACGCCTTGGCGTCAACCTGCGCGGGCAGCGGCAACTGGATCAGAATGCCATCGATCTCTTCGCGATCGTTGAGTTGGGCAACCAGCGCAAGCATCTCTTCGGTGGTCACAGTCTCGGGAGGCGTGATGAGATCGCTATAAATGCCTAGTTCAGCGCAGGTCTGCACCTTGCTGCGCACGTAGATCTCCGAAGCAGCCACGTTGCCCACCAGCACAGCCGCCAGCCCCGGCCGGATGCCGCGCGCGGCCAGCGAGCGGACCTCCTCGGCCACTTCCTGCTTGATTGCCGCGGCAATCGCCACCCCATCGAGAATCCTCGCCATCTTTCGCTCCAAAGATCATCGTATCGTCTTGCACCTCAACATGGGGATGCCGCACCCCCATCGCCGACACGCCAGAATGCGAGGCCCCCGACAGTAACCTCCAACCGGTCAAAGTGTGATTTGGCTCACATACAGCCATCGGCGAGTCGCGAGTATTGTCACCTATGCAAGGAAAGTGATCGATCGCAATTGGTTTAGATTCACAAGACCTCTGGGACGGCGAAAAAGAGGTGGGGGCTGATCAATGTTTTCAAGGACAC
>JBEKOA010000016.1:0-77342 GCA_049522255.1 Occallatibacter sp. | reverse complement strand
CGCAGGCTTGGCAGAGTCTGCGTCCAGCCGCCGCAGCATTGCGGGCCAAAGGTCGCGGGCAGGCTCGGCGTCTGCCTCGACCTGAGGCAGCGCCTGTTGCAAGAGCTTCTTCAACTGGTCCTGATCGTGTTCATTCATGGCGTGATTCCTTGTCTCTCCAAGTCTTTTCTGAGCAATCGAAGCGCGCGAAAGACGCGAAGTTTCACAGCTGCAACCGAGATTCCCAGCGCAGCGGCCACATCTTTTTGCGGCCGGTCTTCAATGACTGCCAGCGTGGCCGCAATTCGCAGCTTCGGCGGAAGCCGACGGAAGGCTTGCGCGGTCTTGGCACGAATCTCTGCACTGACTGCCGGATCGGCCTCAGGCGGAGCCGGAATCTCACCACCTGCCTCGGTATCGAGTTCGAACTTGTCACCACTCGCCCGCAGGGAATCGAGCGCTGCATGAGTGGCGATGCGCCGCGCCCAGCCTTCAAATCCCCGCGCCGGCTCAAAGCGTGCATGAGCCCGATAAATGCGCCAGAACGTCTCGACGGTGAGATCTTCAGCCGACGACGGGTCGCGGACAATGCGCAGAATCCAGCCGTAGACCGAGCGCTGATGCTGGTGAAAGAGCGTCTCGAAGGCAAATGCATCGCCCTGGCGGAAACGGTTCAGGACGTCGCTCGATTCGTTCGGCATCCGTCCTTCCCCTTTCTACATAGTCTTACGGTCCGATCAATGGCAAGGTTACATGCTATCCGAGAAAGCCTGCATATTTTTCTTTATAACTCCGGGAACACTTTCTCAAGCCCCGGTGTCTACCTAAGTACAGTGGTTCCGATTGGGATATGCGGAGTGCCTCGGGCTCCAGCGACAGTTGATCTTCGCTGGGGCATAGAGCGAATGCCCCCGCTTCCCGCGCCGAGTTAGTGCGCGAGAGCGGCCGGCCCGCTCGCGTCTGAATCATGGCCTCTAACTCCCAGCCGGCGCGGCTGAATCGGTTCTTCAAGGGAGGCAGGCCATGTTTGAAGACTCCACATTTGAATCCGCAGGTAGAATTCGCACCCGCAGCCGCCGCTGGATGATTGCGGCTTTTACCTTCAATGCCTCCATTGTGCTGGCGTTCGTTCTGGTCCCACTGTTCTGTCTCGAGGCTCTGCCGCGGAAGTACATCTCCACCCTGATCCCCGTGCCGCCGGCGCCGCACGTACAAGAACAACAGCCGAAACCTGTGACGCAAGCGGCTCGACCCGCATCTGAGATGGATAACGGCCACATCTTCGCGCCGCCAAGAATTCCCACGCAGATCTTTTCGCCCTCCGTCCCAGACCAGCCCATCGTCGACGTAGCAAGCTGGGACCCCGGTACTCCGGGCAGTTCTGGCCCTCCTCTTCCCGGCCAGCCGAAACCACGCGTTGTCCATCAGCCACCGGCCGGTCCTATGCACGTCTCCACAATGGTCGAGGAAGGGCTGTTGATCCGCAAGACGATCCCGGTCTATCCGCCCATTGGGCTCGCCATGCACGCGCAGGGCACCGTGGTTCTGGTGGCCACCATCTCCAAGGCCGGGAACATCGAGAATCTTCGCGTCATAAGCGGTCCGGCGGTGCTGCAGCAGGCCGCGCTCGACGCCGTGAGCACCTGGCGCTACAAGCCCTATATGCTCGACGGCGAACCGGTCGAAGTGGAGACTACGGTCAATGTGGTCTTCACCATGGGACGGTAAAGATCACAGGGGCGACCCAGGTCTCGCGTTGAGACCTGGGATCGCACTCAGCGACTATCGAATCTTTCGGCGTTGAGCCCGGCGAAGACAGCCTCATAGCGTCCGTCCCTTGCTGCGAAGCGAAGACCCTTCACGCGCTCTACACAGATTTCAGAGGGGGTCGGCTGAGTCTTGAGGATCTGCATGACCTCGGTGATGAATTCGTTGAGCGGCATGGCGCGCGGGTCGTCGGCGCCGTCCATCAGGTGCGTGGCCACATACGGCGGGATCAGCTCGATAACCTCGATCTCGGTTGCCTTGAGCTGATAACGCAGCGACTCGGTATAGGAGTGAATCGCGGCCTTGGTGGCGCAATAGGTCGGGGTGAGCGCTAGAGGAAGAAAGGCAAGGCCCGAAGACACGTTGACGATGGCGGCGCGGGGCTGCTTCTGCAAGTGGGGCAGCAGCGCCGCCGTCATCCGGATGGGCCCGAGCAGGTTGGTGGTGACGATGGCCTCCGAGTCGGCTAGGTCGCTCTGCTGGGCGAGCAGGTTTTCCGGTCGCATGATGCCGGCGTTGTTGACGAGCACATTGAGCGCGGGGAATGCGGCGACGGCCTGGGCGGCAAAATCGCGGATGGCCACAGGGTCTTCAACATCGAGAGTGAGCGACTTCATGCCGGGGTTGGCGGCAACGGTTTCGTCGAGGGATTTCTTGCTCCGGCCGGCGATGATGATCTGATTGCCCAGCTTGTGCAGTTCCTGGGCGAGGCCGCGGCCAATGCCGGTGCCGCCGCCGGTGATGAGAATGGTATTGCCAGTGAGATTCATGGGGATTGCAACCTCCAAGAGTCATGATAAGGGCACCTGGTGCTTCCAGGCTGGCCTGAGCGTTCGTATATATGTAGCGCCGCCAGGTCGGCTGTCTTGTGGGCCTCCTGGCCCGCACGCGAACCCTGGCTGCGTGGACGCCGCCAATACAGCCGCTCTAGACAGCGGCGCCAATCGAATGCGCACTTTGCGGATATGCTCCGAGTAAAGACAAAGAACCAGTGCCCGAAGTGGGAACTCGCCGACTTGGAGTGATGCAGATCACATATTTCGATTCAAAAGTTACCGCAGAATGAATCATCCGATGGGAAGAGCTTCGGTTTCGGTCCGGGGGTGATCCGGTTCGAAGATTCGCGGATCACTTTTCCGGGAGGAAGGACTCCAAATGGCGACCCAAAGTCTCTGCAATATTGAAGTCGAATCAGAACAGGTCTTTAGGCTCGGAGACATCCTTCCTAAATCGATCTGGTCGCCTTACAGAACCGCATCGCCCGCGTTCGTCAAAGGGTCAGAGCGCGCGGCCGACGGCGGCGCAGGAGATGGAAGCTGCTTCAGCGGCGCGTTTGTGGCACTCGCCCTGGAGGCTGTAGCGGCGCTCGGCTTCTACGGGATCTGGCAGCTTTGGCACATCCTCCGCTAGCCATCTGCGGTGGGGCCAGACGCTCGCATGGGGTTCGTGGATTCCCAGGCCCCAAATGCAGGACTTAGGGCACCCGGCGCGGGTTCAATATGTCTCCGACTCGGAAATGGCGAGATAAGTCAATTTTGAACGGACAAACTTTAGTCGAATGAAAACGGTAATGTCATAGTATCGGTAGTTTTCCTGAAATTCTTTCTCGCTCATGTCTGGATTGCCCTTTCGAAACCTGGACAGTTCCTCCGGTGATGTTTCTTTCCTGGACTCAACCAGATACTGAAGCTCAGTCTGGCTACGAAAACCAGGTTTGCCAAGAATCTTGATGACCCCTGCCGGAGTTAGTCCCAATTCTAGACCAGACGCAGTCGCTACATAGCGGGAGATTCTTGGCGAGCGAGAGCAGTATTCCTTGCCATTCCAAGAGGCGTTTTCCGAAAACAGGTAGAACGCGTTGTTGACCTCTCCTTCTTCAACAACTAGATCAGTCATGTCCTTCGGGTTCGATGAGAGATAACATTTCTGCCCTCTTGAAGTTCCCGCATCGCCACGGTCCATGACCGTAGCTTCGCCCAATTTCAAACCAGATTGCGAGAGTGCTCCCTTTCTAATATCCATTCCAAGAATACGAAAGTTAGCATCGGCGATCGTTCGCTTTTGAGCAATTAATCCCCCATCTTTTGGATTGTCGAGCGCCCCGTCAAAAGACCACCAATCGGAATTGTCATTCAGCGGCACTTCAGCAGGCCTTTGACCAAAAAGTCTAACCGCATTGGCCGCAGCAAACAAACATAACAACGAAACCATCGCTTTTCGGCTTTTCATTCTTGGCACGGTCTTTTGCATTTCCGCTTGTCCTTTCGGTGCCATCTATTTCTTCAGCGGCTTGCGGGCGAAGTAATAGAGAGAAAAGGCAAGCGCGGCGAAGGCTAAGACGCTTACATAGTTGTTATCCAAGACTGTATGGGGGAAGTTGAGCAGGTCGCGGCTATCTTTGAAGGTGGCTTCGTAGCCTTTGAGAGCTACACCGATGAGGCCTACGATGCCGCCTGCCGCGATAAGTCCCGAGGCGAAGAGGGAGCCGGGAGAGATTTCGCTGTCGGTGGATTCGCCGCCGGTGTTCTTGACGGCCGCATCGACGAACCAGCGGACCATGCCACCGACAAAGATGGCCAACGTCGTTCCAATTGACAGATAGGCCCCGACGGCGAAGCTGAGCGAGCGGACACCTAATAACTCGACGGCGATGACCAGAAAGACTCCGAGAAGGACCAGACCCCACGGGAGTTTGCGACTTAGTATTCCGTTGATAACGGTGGCCATGAGACGGGCTTGCGGCGCTGCGGCCTTTTCGCTGCCGATACCTTGGATCCACTGAACTTCGATTTGATGGGTCGCGGGGGAGTAGAGATACTTTCCGTCGGCTAACTCAGGCGACCCGAGGGCGTTCAAGATGACGTACTCGGTTTTGTGATGGGTGGTGGAAGATTTGTCCGTAGCGAGAACGCGAAATGTCTCGGGCAGCCGCTGAGCGTCGTTTTGCACGGCGACGCCGGGATGCGAGGCATTGATGTCCCATGTCTGCGAGGCGGAGTGGAACTCCTGCAAGCCGGTATTCATCAGGTTGAGCGTGAGGCCGATGGCGAAGGTGGAGACGACCACGCCGATCATCAACGCAATCTGTTGCAGGCGTGGTGTGGAGCCGACGAGATAGCCGGTCTTGAGGTCCTGCGATGTGTCGCCGGCATTGGCCGCGGCGATGGCCACGATGCCGCCGATGGTGATGGCCAAGGCGCCGTAGGCGGGGGCCGTCCAGCCCTGAAACAGGAAGACGGCGCATGTGGCCATGAGTGTGGCGATGGCCATGCCGGACATGGGATTGGCCGAGCTGCCGATGAGGCCGACGATGCGCGAACTGACCGTGACGAAGAGGAAGCCGAAGATGACGACGAGCAGCGCGGCGGCGATATTGGGCAACACGCCGACTTGCGCTCCGGGCACCGGCTTGAAGGTGAGGAAGACAAAGGTCAGGACAACGATCGCGAGCGAGCCGAAGACGACCGTGCGCATGGATAAGTCGTCCTCGGTGCGAAGGGGCTTGGCGCTGGCTTGAGAACCGGCGCGGAGGTTTTTGAATCCGGCGGCAAGGGCGCTGACGATAGTGGGCAATGTGCGCAGGAGGGTGATGAGTCCAGAGGCTGCAACGGCCCCCGCGCCCATGGGCCGGATGTAAGTGGACCATAACTGACTGGGGCCCATGGCGGCGATGGGGATGGTGCCGGGATAGATGGGTCCGGGCAGCGCCTTGCCAAAAAAGTAAATAAGCGGCATGAGAACGAGCCAGGAGAAGACGCCTCCGGCAAAGATAACGCCGGCGATGCGTGGGCCGATGATGTAGCCAACTCCTAAATACTCCGGCGTCGCGTCCGCCTTGATGGATGCGCCTTTGAGCACGTGCTGCGGGCCAAAGTCGGGCTGAAATTCGGGAGTGCCGGGCCAGGCTTTGAAGAGGTTTTCATTCTGGAAGAATGTATAAAGGCCGCCGATGCCGAGACCGAAGAAGACGCGGCTGGCAAAGGAGCCTCCTTTTTCGCCGGCGATGAGTACGTCGGCGCAGGCCGTGCCCTCAGGGTATTTCAGGTTGCCGTGCTCCTGGACAATGAGCTGGCGGCGCAGGGGAATCATGAAGAGGACGCCGAGCCAGCCGCCGATCAAGGCCAGCATGAAGATACGGGAGTATTCGAGATCGAAGCCCAGAAAGACCAGCGCGGGGAGGGTGAAGATGACTCCCGAGGCGATGGACTGGCCGGCGTTTCCGGTGGTCTGGACGATGTTGTTCTCGAGAATGGAGCTGCGGCCAAAGGCTCTCAAAATGCTGATAGACAGCACGGCAATGGGGATCGACGCGGCCACTGTGAGGCCGGCTCTCAGGCCCACGTAAACCGTGACCGCGCCGAAGATGACTCCGAAAACGGAGCCAAGCGCTATGGCTCGAAAGGTGAACTCGGGAGGCTTTTCGTTGGGGGAGACGAATGGCTGAAAGTCGGGTGGTTGAGAGTCGGGCACGGTGAGCCTCCAAGGGTCGCAGGCGGATTTGGGGCAGATTCCCTGAAGGGGCAGTGTAGCAGTGAAGGGGGTTGAGGGGACAAGTGGGCTTGCAAAGCTGGAGCCCGCGATGATTTTGCGACACGAACGGCACGGTTGTATTCCTGCCGAGATACAAGTTCAGAATTCTAGGAGCTTCCTAGAAGCCGGCAGACGGGCTTTTCACCGGCCGGAAGAGCCAAAGGTTGAGCAGCAAAAAGAGCAGGCCGCCGACGGTGAATTTAAGCCAGACGGGGGCATTCGAGGGAGAGAAGAAGCCCTCCAGCGTGCCCGCGATGACCAGTAGAGGAATGACGCCGGAGATCAGTTGGGTGGCTTCGACGCCGCCGCGCGCGACCGACTCTTTCCAGCGCAGTGCACCGGGAAAGAGCATGGAGTGGCCGAGGCGGAAGCCGGCGGCTCCGGCGATCAGGATGGAAGGCAGTTCGAGCGAGCCGTGCGGGGCGACAAAGCTCCACAGGGCCAGAGACATGTCGTAATGGTGGCAGGCCGCGGCGATGACGCCCAGCATGATGCCATTCTGAAAGAGGGCCAGGAAGGTCCCCAGGCCGAAGACGATTCCCCCGGCAAAGGTGATGAAGCAGACCGACAGATTATTGGTCATGATGGCGCTCGATGCCAGGGGCGCCACGCTGACCACGGACTGGGTCCACATCGTATGGCGCTCCATGGTGGCGATCATCTCTGGGCCGACGAAGTGGCGCATGAACTCGGGACGGACCGTGGTGAGCGCGGCCCCGAGCAGGCCGAAGGCTACCGAGACCGCGAGCGAGGCTGCAACATAGCTGATCTGTCGCTGGAAGATGGCAGGATACTGGTCGCGGAGGAATCGAACGATGGTAAGCAGATTGGTCTTTCGACCGGAATAGATGATATGGTGAGCGCGAGCCAACAGTTGATTCACATGCTGCGCGTAGGTGCGTGAGGTTGGGTCCTGGCGCAGCACGGAGAGATCGGCCGCCATCTGCCGGTAAAGCAGGGCCATCTCCTGCAGCTCGGCGCGGGAGAGCTGGTCCAGGCCGCTTGCATCGGATTGGGCCAGGAGAGACGAAAGCCGGTCCCAGTGGGGCCGGCGCTTCATGATCCACTGGTTGGAGAGGACTTGCGCCATGGCGATTCGTTCAGATCAGCTTAACCCAGATCAGCTTAACATCGACACGCCGGAGCTGGTTGATATCGAGATGCCGCTGGCCGGGATCGGCAGCCGCTTTATCGCGCTGCTCATCGATACTTTGATCTGGATTGCTGGCTTTCTGGTGCTTCTGATTGTGTTCGCGATCGTCGTAGCAAGCTTCAACATATCCTCTGCAATCTCAGGAAAATGGATTACCCTCCTCATCATTTCCTCCATCTTTCTGCTTAATTTAGGCTACTTTGCGCTCTTCGAGGCCTTCTGGAATGGCCGCACTCCGGGCAAGCGCATTGCGCGAATTCGCGTGATTCAACGCTCCGGCAGGGCGATTAGCCTCTTCGAGTCGATGGCCCGCAATCTGGTCCGCTATGTGGATATGCAACCCATCCCGATCTATGCCGTGGGAGTGATCACGATGTTCGTTACCCGCCAGCACCAGCGGCTGGGCGATCTAGTGGCGGGGACGCTGGTGGTGCGGGATCGTGAGCAGGATGCGCCGCTGTGGGGCGATTCAGGGGCGCGGACATTCACGGCGCAGATATTCGCTCCCAGAGAACCTGTTCCCGAGCCGCATATGGCCTTCTCGCTGCCGGCCATCGGGATCGCGAAGTTATCTTCGACGGATCTGGAGGTTCTGGAGGGGTTTTTCGCGCGCAGGCTCGACATGCCGCTGGCAACCCGGGCTGCGCTGGCGGAGCGGATCGCCGTCGCCATTCAGGCAAAATCCGGAATCGAGCGGCCCGACGGCGCCAGCGTGGAAACCTTCCTGGAGGCTGCGGCCCGTCAACTGCGGGATCAGGCGCGGATGCAATAGAACCGGGAAGACGAATCAGGCAGTAGTCATTTGATGGGTCCGGGACTCGGCTTCCTTTTTCAGTTCCATCAGCTCCGCCAGCGCCCTCTCGGGACAGATGTGGCGGACCTCCTGCCGATCCAACTCCTCGTCCGATTCCACAGAGGAGGCGATGGTCATGAAGCAAAAGAGGCAGCGGGTGTTGTAGGTCCCGTTCTCGTTTTGGGTGCGGCTGTACATCGTTCCTCGATATTCTGCAAAGGATTCAACGATGTTAGACGGCGTCGAGCTTTTTCTTGCGTGATCTGCATCACCGGTTCATGGTCGCCGGTCTTCCGGCAAAGTTTGTCTGATGAGGAAAGCCTTCACAGCGTCATTCCCTGGTTTGGGTTGCGGCGCAGTTGCCAGCAGGGGCTTTGTCCCGCTTGAGGAAACAAAGAGACGGAACAGGGCACATCGCTGGAGCCGAGAAAGTCAAACTCCTGCTTGTTGCCCTTGAGTGGAATCGTGACAAAGCGGTTGACGGTGACCTTCGATTGGGGTGAGCCGCGAAGCTTGAAGACAGCCCAATCGCCCGCGTAGACAGCCACAAACACTGCCAGCAGAACCACCACGGCGCGTTGCAACCAACGAAGCAGCAATCGCGTCATGCCGATTCAGCCTTGTGTCCAACTGGATTATCAGGCGAGACCGGAGAAGGTGAAGTGGGCTCTGGTTGGGTCCGATTCTGATCGACGATGAAGATGTGAAAGCAACCTCTCCCCGCCGCCTTGGCCCGGTAAAGGGCATTATCGGCGCACCTCAACAATGCCTCCTCATCGAGTCCTCCCGCGTCTGAGGTGCAGACTCCGACGCTGACCGACACCGCGACTTCTCGTCCTGCAAAGAGAATTGGGGCTGCCAGCGATTGCACGATCTTTGCGGCGATTCCCTCCGCCATCTTCGCGTCTTCCAGATCGGAGAGAAGCACGATAAACTCGTCTCCTCCCATTCGCGCAACCGTATCGGTCTTGCGCACCGCCTGCATGAGTCGGTCGGCGGTGACGCGCAAGACTTCATCGCCGCAGTGATGGCCAAATGTATCGTTGATCTCCTTGAATTTGTCGAGATCGATCATGAGAAGCGCCAGACCCGTTTGATGGCGAATCGCGGCTTCCACAGCGGCAGAGAGCCGATCATCCAGCAGCAGGCGGGTTGCCAGTCCGGTCAGGGAATCGTGCAGAGCCATGTGCCGAAACCGGCTCTCACTTTCGCGGAGCAGTTTCGCCTGTTCCTTGACTCGCCTTTGCAGCACCATAACCCATGCGAGCACGCAGAGGGCAGCGGCCAACGCCAACGCCAGCAGCGCGAGGATATGGCCGGGCGACCACCAGGAGGGGCCCTCAAGAACGGACACGTCCGCGGGCGAGCGCATCAAAACGCGAAAGGACTTGGTGACCGCAATTCCTTCCCGCACATGGCTTCGCGTATCGATCTGCACAGAACAGATTCCAGTCACTCGCAGCTTGCTTCCAACCTTCCATGGGTTTGCTTGAGCTCCGAGCAAGCTCTTGGGCAGAACGGCAGCGAAGACCGTGTTCCCGGAGGTCAGCAATAAGTTCATATCGGAAGAGGCCATATCGCCGCCGATTAGCTGACCATCGATCTGAATGAGGTCGGAATCGTGATTGCCTTGCAAGGCCTGGTCGACGGAGACGGGCACGGCCTCGATTTGCGCGCCTTTACCGGCACTTTTTGCCACGGCATCCGTGAGGGCTGGCTCGTTGTTATTCGTTCCCGCGAATCCGACAATATCGATAAGGTCTCCCAAGGCGAAAGAGGAATCCTGGGCCGTTTGCACGCAGATTCCGCGATTCGCATCTTGAATGCAGAGCGACGAACCGGGCCACTGAAGGGTCACATTCCCGCGCAGATGCACGCGATGAAAGGACGCGGAGTACTCATCCCAATGCAGCAGCCTGTCAATGGGAGTGAGCTGCTGCTTGAAGGGATCGCCCGGCGCTGGCTCAATGATCTTAACCGCGGAGAGATTGGGCGCCATCAGGTGCACGCCGATCATCTGCGAGGCGCCGTTGATGGTGGGAGCCGCATCGGCATGGATTTCGACTTTGGCATCCACCAGGCTGGAGTAAGTCGCGCCGGCCTCCTTTGGAAGGGTTACACTGACGGTGCCTTCAAACATTGCGAGCTGCAAGGTAACGCTGCGAGGAAGCTCATAGACGGCATGAATTGTGCCCTCGACCTCAACCCATTGGGCGTCCTCGGCTCCAGTTTGCAGGTGCAGAAGACTCACCCTGGGAGGGTTTGGCGGCAGCGGCGCATGGCCGACCACAGTGATGCGCGGATGGGCGACGATGGGGCCAAAACCTCCAATGCTGCTAACGCCCCACACATCAATCACCGTTCCGGCGGGAAGCGGTCCTACCGAAGAGGACGGAGGTTTCACAAAGATGCTGCCCGTGGAATCGTGCAGAAAGATTGCGGCGTATCCGGTACCGTAGTCCGGATCGAAGTAGGTGATGACTCCCCTGATGTGGATGGGATACGCGAGGGCCGCTTCACTGGAGGTGAGGCTGTGCGCCTGATGTGCCGTGGTGAGGGTGGTCAACTGGGCCGCCGGCGGATTCGCCGTTTCCGATCTTGCCGTCATAACGAATCCGAAAAGACTCGCCAGCAGAATGGCAAGAGACGCGTTGAAATGTCGAAGGCAGACGGATCTGGGGCAGAGCGTCACCAGCATTCCCCGGTCGAGCCGAGGCGCTGTCTTCACATGACTTGGCAGCACAACACTGTCTTCAACGGAAAATGAGGTCCCGCGTCTCAAGATTCGGGCCTTTCTTCCCCAGGGGAGTTTCTATTTGGAATCACCTCTACAGGGCCTTATCGGCAACTGTTAGAGCGAACATCACGCTCCTTGCCTATACTACTCTCCGATCTCCAGGAAAACGGGCTACATGGTCGGAGAAGGAGCGGCTTTTGCTGCGTCTCGATGGAGCCGACGCGCATGTGCACGGTGGATGATGCCCGGCATTTCCTGGTTGAGGCTGAAATCGATGTGGATGCCATTGCCCCGCTGATCGATGGCAAGTTCATGAGCGCCTTTATCCGGGCAGAGAAGCCGTCTGTGTGCGCCGGGCTGCTGCAACTGACCAGAATCGAAGGAGCTAATCATGTTGCTACCCGGAATGGGGCCACTGATCACTCGGGCGCAAGAATCATCGATTCGCCTTTCACTGTACGCCCCTGGCCGTCTTGAGCTTGAGAAACTTCTCCCGCCCCTCCATCTGAGTTTCAAACAACTCCGGATGTACTTTGACCGCGGACTCGATGGCCTGAGAGGTCGCGTCGAGATCCATGAAAGAGAGGAAATCCTGGAACTCCCGAACGGACGCCTTTCCTTCGATCGACGCCAGGAATAATTCAAGGACCTCCCAAATCTTCAAATCCAGCCGCGTCTCGTCTGAGACCAGGGGCCGGGGAGAGATCTCCGTTGCCATCTCGGGTGTAACCGGCGGCGAAAACTTGCCGAGCACTCCGTGAATCTTGACGATGAGCGCGGACACCCTTTCCCGTTCAACACGCAAATCACAGTAGCGGAAGTAGGCGTCGGAGTGTTTCTTCATCTCTTTGCGAATTTCTGTCAGGTGACGGCACTCGCGGAGGAAGCGATCATGGAGCGTGCAAGCCACATCATTAGCTTTTGCGTTCATAAGGACTTGTATATCATCTGAACCAACACCTTGGGACAAGTCTTTGAAGCCGAGTTGTTTGTGTACATCGCACGTAAGGAAAAGGTTCACCGGGTCCGCAATGAAGCCCCCCAACGCGGTGTTAATCTATCCACATCATGCGTCTGCTCACCATAGTTGCCTTCTCTCTCGTGGCCATGCCGCCTGGATTCGCTCAGACGGCCGGGAGCGCCGGACCGGGTCTGCCGAAGGATCCGCGCGCGATATTTGCCCTTGCCGATCCATCCTATGACTTCAATTCACCGGAGTTGAGGCCCTGGCACCTGAAGGCGAATTACCAGCTTTACGACGAAAAGGGAAAACCGTCAGAGCAGGGAACCTATGAATACTGGTGGGCTTCGCCCAAGGTCTACCGGAGCACGTGGACCCGCCCGAACGCAACGCACTCTGACTGGCATACGGCCGACGACAAGCATGCCTATCTGGCTACCGGCGAGAGGCTCGGTCTCTTCGAATACAAGTTACAGAACGATCTTCTATCACCCATACCGAGGATCGCCGACCTGGACCCTTCCAAGTTCCGTCTGGAGCGGGAATCTGTTTCGTCGGGCGGAGTCAAGTTCCCTTGCATCATGGTGATTCCGGTGCTGCCCATGCATGGGCAGTTGCAGACGGAGCCGCTCGGCTTGTACCCCACCTATTGTTTCGATCCGAAGTTGCCGGTTCTGCGCACCAGCTACTCGTTTGGCACGGTGACCACGGAGTTCAATAACGTCGTCGAGGTGCAAAAGAAGTATCTGCCTCGCGAGATTCTCTACTTTGACGGGAAGCGCGAGATATTTTCCGCCACCATAGACGCAGTGACGCCCCTGAAGCCATCCGACCCGGCGTTTACACCTGCGGAGTCGGCCACCGTAGCCAAAGCGGATCAGGCCGAGGTGAGCGCAGGCGTTGCCGCGGGCATGCTGCTGAAGAAACAGGCCCCCGATTATCCCCTGGACGCCAAGAATGCAAGCTTCTCGGGCAACGTGACTCTGGAAGCCATCATTGGAACGGATGGAGGCGTTCACGATCTGCGCGTACTTGCCTCGCCCATGCCTTCGTTGGCCGATTCGGCTCTGTGGGCGGTCTCTCATTGGGAGTACAAACCGTACCTTCAGGATGGCGAGCCAGTCGAGATGAAGACGACGGTGGATGTGTTCTTTTCATTTACCCGATAGAGGTCGCATATTTGCGCGATGCGAAAGAGGGCCAGCCGAATTCGGCTGGCCCTCTTTGTACCTTTGGATGACTTGCAGGTTAGAACTTGACCGAGGCGGCGCGGGGCGAGGTGCCGCTTAACTCGGCGGCGCGGGCTTCGGCGTAGGCGGCTGCGCCGAGCAGCGCGGCGCGGCTGTCGAGAATCACGCGCACCGGCATGTTGATGAGCAACTGGCTCATCCGGCCCTTGTCGCTGAAGGCCTTCATGAAGGTGCCGTCCTTGAGCTTTTCAAGAATGCGGGGCGCGATGCCGCCACCAATGTAGACGCCGCCCACCGAGAGCAGCTTGAGGGCGATGTTGCCGGCCTCGGCGCCATAGGCTGAGACGAACATGTCGAGCGCCTTTTCGCAGATCTCGCTCTTGGCTGCCAGGGCCAGTTCGGTGATCACCGTGTTGGGATCGGAGGCGGCGGCGATCCGCTCGGCCACCTTGGGCGACTCTTCCATGCCGCGAACCTCGCGGAGGAATTCGTAGATGCCGGTAAGGCCCATGCCGCTGACGACTCGCTCATAGCTGATGCGGCCGTTGTACTTCTGCTTGAGAAAGCGGAGCAGGTCGATCTCGTCTTCGTTGCGGGGCGCGTAGTCGGCGTGGCCGCCTTCTGAGGGGTAAGGCGTGTGGGTGCGGCCGTTCCAGATGAGCAGGGCCTCGCCCAGTCCTGTTCCGGCGGCGATGAGGGCGCGATTGCCGATCTGGCTAACGTCGCCCTCGCTGAGCGTATAGATCTGATCGGCGGAGAGCTCGGCCACCCCGTAGCCGTTGGCCTCCAAATCGTTAATCAAGAAGACGTGGGTGATCCCCAGGCTGACGGAAAGTTCATGGCTGTCGAGGGTCCAGGGGAGGTTGGTCAGGCGCAGACGGCCGTTGCGCACCGGGCCGGGCACGCCGAAGCAGGCAGCGGTCACATTTTGCGGGCCGAGAAACTCCTTGACGATCTCTTCCAGGCCGGAGTATTCCTTGGCCGCAAAGCGCTGGTCGCGAGAGTATTCGAGCTTTCCATCGATAAAGTCATACAGCGCCAGGTGAACCTTGGTGCCGCCTACGTCGCCCGCCAGAATCATCTTTCCCTCTCCAAAACTCCACAGCCTTCCTCGTCTGTCGGGGGCAAAAGCGCGGCTGCGGCTTTATCCAGGATCAGTGTAAGTATACCGCTTGAGGGCCAAATCAGCTGACTCGGCAGCCGCTCCGGGTCGTGCGGCCCGGTGAGAACCTCCTTCAAAACAGAGGCCTTCTCCTGGCCGGAGACAAGGAAAAAGACTGAACGGGCGCGGTTGATCATCGGCCAGGTGAGCGTGACACGCGACGCCCCGGTTTGCGGCACGCGGTTGGCGACAACCAGGCGGTTCGTTTCATGGATGGCCTGCGAGTGGGGAAAGAGCGAGGCGGTGTGTCCGTCGCTGCCGAGGCCCAGGGCCACGAGGTCGAAACGCGGGCTGCCGGCGCCGTCGAGGTGGAAGCTGGAGCGCAACTCCTCTTCGTAACGGACTGCGGCTGCCTCCGGCTCCAACTCGCCCTCGATGCGGTGAATCTGGTCGGGCTTGAGCGGCACATGATCCAACAGGGCCTCGCGGGTCATACGGTAGTTGCTCTCGGCATCGTCGGGGGGCACACAGCGTTCGTCGACCCAGTAGAGGTCGAGCATCTCCCATGGCATGCGCTGGCGCCACGGCTGGTTCGGATCGGCGAGCAGCTCGAAGGCGGCTTTAGGAGTGGAGCCGCCGCTGATGGCAATGTGCGCGCGGCCCTGCGCTTCGACGGCTTCCCCAGCCATCTCGACAAAATACTCGACCGCCCGGCGGGCCAGCGCGGCTGAGTCCGGCTCCACGTAATACTTGATCTGAAGCTTCTTGCCCACGCGCACGCTGCTCCTCGTTTCTTTAGGTTACGCCCCGGAAGCGGCGTTTGGTTCGTGAAGAAAGATTCACGGAAGGGATGAAAGAGCTATTTGAACCATTTTTGAATTACTTGCCGAGATAGTCCCGGTACTGCAATTCGATGATGCCGGCGGCGCGA
Source organism: Occallatibacter sp. (assembly GCA_049522255.1). GTDB lineage: Bacteria > Acidobacteriota > Terriglobia > Terriglobales > Acidobacteriaceae > Telmatobacter. The sequence goes on along the minus strand of JBEKOA010000016.1, from coordinate 62,199 downwards.
GCCAGAGCCAGCTTGGACAGGTTGTACTGGTAGAGGCTTTCGACCAGGTTGCTCTGCGCCGCGGCCAGCGAGGCCTGGGCTGTGACCAGCGGCAGATTGTCGTCCACGCCCGCGTTGACGCGAGCAGATTCGTCACTGAGCGCGCGGGTGGCGAGATCGACGTTGGAGCGGGCGACTTCGACCAGTTTCGCTGTGGCAGTCACGTCGAGCAGTGCCGAGCGGAGCTGCTGGTCGATGTGGACGCGGAGGTCGTCGAACTGGGCGTTGACGGCGTCCAGATTGGCCTGGGCGGCATCGGTGTCGCCGCGCAGTCTGGCCTCGCGGAAGAGCGGGAGGCGGAGCGTGCCTATCGCGGCGAAGTTGCCATGCGCGCCGGCGCCGTTGACCTGGCTCACGCCGTAGTAGCTCGAGAAGCTGAGGCTGGGCAAGCGCTGGCTGCGATAGGCGGTGTGAACGGCCCTGAACTCGACCACTTGATTCTGGAGGTTCTGGTAATCCTGACGGCTCTTATAGGCCGTGGCGCGGAGCTCTTCGAGGGTTTGAGAGGCCAGGTCGTTGTAGGGAGCCGGGTCCGTGAGGATGAGCTTCTGGCCGGGGTCGATTCCGGTCTCACGCTTGAGCAGAATGAGGTCTTTTTCTTGGGCGTTCTGGGCTGCGATAAGCGATTGCTGCTGGGCCTGAAGCTCGACGCGCGCCCGGAGTTCGTCGAGATTGGAAGCTACGCCTGCCAGATGAGAGTCGTGGGTGTGGCTGACTAGGAGCTGGTCGGCTGCTTCGAGGGCCTTGGCGTTGTCCACTTCGCTGGCGGCGGCGATGGAGTGCAGATAGGCCGAGGCCACCTGCTGCACGACCTCGCCGCGGGCTGACATCCTGGCAAAGTGAGCCGCGCGCTGGGCCGCTCCGACACCCCTCCAGGCGGCAATCACCGGGCCGGAGAAGAGCATTTGATTGAAGTGAAGCTGGCCCTCAGTCAGGTCGTCGCGGGTGATCTCAGAGAGCTTGGCGCCCGGAGGAAGAAGGCTGCTGAACTGTTTTGCGACTCCAGGCCCAAAGCCCAGCGCCACCAGATCCTGCTGATGAACGCCAAGGTCGCCGCTAAATGTGATGGTGGGCAAAAACTCCTGAAGGGCCTCGTTCTTCTGGCCCTGGAGCGACTTTTCACCGTTTTCGGCTTCCTTGAGGCCCAGGTTGTTTTTGAGGCCCAGGGCGATCGCGTCGTCGAGCGAGAGCCTGAGAGCTTCATCGGTCGCTGGCCGCGCGGTCACGCTGCCAAAGAACGAATTGGTGGCAGAGGTGGGGTTGGGCGCCTGGGCGGAGACGCGCGCCGCCCAGGCCGCAAAGAGCACGAGGGTGGCAAGAGCCGTCGCGGCGACCTGCCCCAAGACGATTTGGTGCCTTCGATCCACTGACCTCATTCTCTCAGATCAAGCAGGGGGCTGGAGCATTCCTCCGGATGCGCTTCAGCTTCGCAGGGATGTCGGGAGAAGCATATAAGCGGCGGGATTTGCAGTGGGACGGCCGGTCAGGTATCCCTGCACCTCGTTCGCGCCGAAGGCCTTGATGAGCGCCAGTTGCTCCTGCGTTTCCACGCCTTCGACGATCACCCGCATCCCAAAATTGTGGGCCAATGTGATGAGCGTGCGGATCATGGATTCAGTTTCGGGCTTCGTGTCTAGGTTGACCACAAACGATCTGTCGATCTTGAGAGTGTCGAACGCCAAAGATGGCAGATAGCTCAGGTTTGAATACCCTGTACCGAAATCGTCGATGGCCATGCTGATGCCCATCTCCCGGAGACGATAAAGAACATCGGCTGCTTGCTGGATGCCTCCCAGCATCGCCGACTCGGTAATCTCGATTTGCAGCAACTCAGGCCGCAGCCCGGTTCGTTCGAGGACGGCGCTTACCTCTTCCACGAAGCCCTTGCGGCGGAACTGTACGCTCGAGACGTTCACCGCGACCTGCACCGGGTAGGGCGCCATCTTCTGCCATTTGATCGCCTCGGTACAGGCCTGCTCCATCAGGTAAGCGCCCAGAGCCGCAATCATTCCGCTCTCTTCCGCGATGGGGATGAACTTGAGTGGGGGAATCTGACCGAGAGTGGGGTGGGTCCACCGGGCCAATGCTTCGAAGCGGGTCAGCCGGAGCCCGGCCAGTTCAAACTCTGGTTGATAGTGGAGAGTAATCTCGTTTCGCGCCACGGCGCCTCGCAAAAGGTGCTCCAGGGTCAGCCGTTCATGCACCTCAGAGCCGATCTCGGGGGTGAATGCCACGACACGATTCCTGCCCTCGCGCTTGCCAACGAACATGGCGCTGTCGGCTTGCTGGATCAGTTCCTCGGCATCGGTGGCATCCTCTGGAAAGACACTGATGCCAATGCTTGCGCCAATGGCAAGCTGGTGACCCTTCACCTCGAATGGATTTGAGATCGCTTTCAGCAGGGTCCCTGCCAGCAGCACCGCCTGCTCCCTGGTGTGAAGCCCGTGCATCACCACCATGAATTCATCGCCGCCCAGGCGAGCCAGCATATCCCCATCGCGCAACGACGAGCGGAGGCGGCCGGCCAACTGCACCAGCAGCCCATCGCCGACGGCATGACCGAGACTGTCGTTCACCAGCTTGAATCCATCCAGATCGAGATAGAGCAGCGCGATCATTCCCGACTCTCTTCGGGCTAGCGCCAGGAGGGAAGAGAGTGTGTCTGTCAGGAGTTTGCGATTGGGCAGGCCAGTGAGAGGATCGTTGAGCGACTCGTAGACGGCCGCGTCTCTGGCTCGTTGCAGCTCAGCCTGATTTTGCCTGAGCTGCGTCACATCGATGGCCGTTGTCTCGTAAAGCATGCCTTCTGCGGTGTGGACGGGCGTGATGTTCTTCAGCAGATGCACGGTGGTCCCATCGTCGCGGCGCAGGCTCACCTCGCGATTGCTCAGTGCCTCCTCTTGAAGATCGCGGGTCAATTGCTCCCGGTGATCGGGGTCGACATGGAAATCCCAATAGGAGCGTCCGATCAGATCCTCGCGAGCCTCCAAGCCGAGCATTCTGGCAAAGGCGAGATTGCAGTCGACGATGGTGCCGTCGGGCCGCCAACTGAAGACGGCGGCCAGGTTGCGCTCAAAGAGCCGGCTGTACTTTGTCTCGAGGTGCAGCTCGCTCTCAAGGCGCGCACGGATCATCGCGGTCTGCTGGCGCACGGTTCGCCTGAGCGACGTAACCCAGATCAGCGGCACGATCACGCAAAGGGCCATGAGTCCAACGATGGTCAGTCCGCGCCTGAGCGTCAGCCAGCCATTACCTCCGCGCACGACGATGTCTCTCGGCGATTCAATCAGAATCAGGAGCGACTCGGGCCACTCCGGTGAGCCGCTCTGGATCAACGCGACACCCGTCACTTCAAGAACAGAATCGCGAGAGAGGCCGACAATGTCGTGAGTGGCGGCGCTTCGCAGCAGAATGGCGTTGAAGCGCTGCGCCCCTTCTTCAAGCTGGTAGACAAACTCGGTGGCATTGGCGCTCTGGCTGATCAGCCGCGCCTTCAGGCGAACACGCCTTCCGTTGAGAGAGCGCTTGACGACATCCGCTGCCGTCAATTGAAGCGGCGCAATGTTCGCTGCATTCGACTGAACCGCGCTCAGGCTCACGGTAGAATCAGCGAGCTCGAGGCCAAACGGGCCATGGCTCGGGAAGCCAACTGCATCCACGGCGCTCCCGGTTTGGACGGCAGCCGTCTTCCCGGTTCCGACAAACACGGTGCCCGTGTCGTCCTCAATGCTGAAGAGACCGGGTGACTGCCAGGTCACCGTGCCGCGAAGATGAATCCGGCCGGCAAAGCGCTGGTCGGCATCCGAGGCGCGAAGGCTCTGAATCGGCGTAGGCGATGAGGAAAAGGAAACCGGTACGGGGGGAGTTTCGACCTCGATCTCTTTCAAAGTATTGACATAGAGTTGTGCTCCCAATCGCTTGTGTTCTTCGTCTTCGTGGCGGCCGACTATCCCTTTCACGCGCACGATGGCGCCGATCAGGCTCTGCTCGGCCGGGCCTTCTTGCTCGGGGACCATGATCCACAAAGCCTTCTGTCCGTCGCAGATGCGGAAACAGACCCGGTTGAAATCGCGATCACAAGGGTGCAGTATGCCCTCTGTGACCACGCGATGAGCTTCCCCCTCGCCGGCGTCGATCTTGGCTACACTTAGCTGCTCAGGATTGGGAAGGACGCCTGTACCGAGAACAAGGATTTTGGCGAGACCAATCGCCGGACCTACATATCCCACGGATGAGACGGCGGTGATGCGGATGCGCGAACCCAAAGAAAACTTCGTGATGTTGCCGTGAACATTGATAAAAGTCGTGCCGGTTGCATCCTGGACAAATAAGAGTCCCCACTCCGGATCGGAATAGGTGACCACGGCGTCAAGCTCGATGGGGTACGCCTGAGCCGCCTGGGCCTTGGTGAGTAAGAAGACGTCATGAATGGTTCGCAAGATCGGCAGGCGACTTGAGGTGTCGCCAGCCTGGGAGATGGCTAAGGACGAAAAGAGCAGCAGAACCGGGACGCAGCGCAGGACTGAGGCGCGCAGGCAACCCCGTTCGCTCGCGTAACCGCTTGCAATCGTTCGCATCCCGCTGACTGACTTTCCGCGTCCACCCGCCTATTGACTGAAGGAGCTATTCCACGAATAGGCCTAAGAGATTATCGGCCAGAGTCACACAATCGGTTACTCTTATTTGGAAGAATGGGTTATGTTTGCCCGCAAACGCTTTCGTATCAGTAAGAAATCCATTCTCTCCCGGAGAGTGCGTTGAAAAAAGGCACGGCAGATCAACCGGTCAGCCGGGGGCATGGAAGGAAGAATTCAGGGTTCATGAGGGTCTTTGGCCCCGCCTCTGCCTTAGAAAGGCTTATAGCAAAACGAGGGTAGATGTGTCACGGAGCCATTGCATTCAAGTCGACGCTACCGGCAGACAGCAGACTCCGGATTGCAGAAACCGATCTCCGGAATGAACTTTATTCATGGCGCGATTTCGAGCGAATCAAAATGCCGCAACGATCGGCAAAACATAAGTAGCCATCATTCATAACGAAGCGCCACAACGGGTTCTACCCGCATTGCCGCGCGCGCTGGAATCAGCGTTGCCCCGAGAGCCACCAGGGCCAGCAGCAGCATGGCGGCCGCATACATCGCGGGATCGTGCGAACCCACGTTATAGAGCAGGCTCCTGAGAAGCTCTGCCCCAGCCAGAGCCAGGCACAGGCCCAAAACAACGCCCAGCGCGACCAGCCGCACGCCCTCCCCGGCGATCAGCCGCAAGATCTCAAGCCGCGATGCGCCGAGCGCGATGCGCACGCCAATCTCCTGCGTGCGCTGCGCGGCCAAAAACGAGACGACGCCGTAAAGCCCGATCACCGCCATCAGCAGCCCGCAAAACGCGAAGAAGCCCAGCAGCGCCGTCTCGAAGCGAGGCCGGTCGACCAGCTTGCTCACTGTCTGCGAGAGTGTTTCCGTCTCCACCGGAACCGTAGAGTCGATCGCGGCGATCTGCGAGCGCACCCACGGCGCTATGGTCATCGGCGGCAAGATCGCATCGACGATCATCACCGGCGCCGGGGGGCCCCAGTCGCCGGCCACGTTGCGCCGGAGATAGTAAACCTCCGGTTCGTCTTGCTCCGTGAGGCCGTTGTTCTTCACGTTTTCCGCCACGCCGACGACCTTGAGCCAGATCCCGTTTTCACCTTTCTGGATGCCCTTGCCTATCGGGTCCTCGCTGGGAAACAAGCGCGCAGCCATAAGACGGCTCAGCACGACCAGGTTCTCACTGGAACCGCGATCCTGTTCGGTAAAACCAACGCCCCGCACGATGGGGATGTTCAACGCGCTGAAATAGCCCGGCGTGACCCGGCGGACGACCACAATGCTGCCGCCTCCGGAGTTGGTTTGAGGGCGTCTTCCTTCAGGCGCAAAGCCCTCGATTCGTTCATCGTTATTCCATCCTCCCGGTGGCACCGAATCGCTGAAGCTCACAGCGCGAATCCCTGGAAGACGCCTGATCGCCGCCTCGGCCTGAAGATAGAACGCCATCTTTTTCTGCGTTGTATCGTAGCGGAAGCCGGGCAGCGCAATACGCGCCGTCAGCACGCCTTGCGTTTCGACGCCGAGATTCTGACGCTGCATATTCTCGAAGCTCTTGAGCAGCAGCATCGCGCCGGTGAGCAGTATCATGCTGATGACAATCTGCCCCACGACCAGGCCTCTGCGCAGCAGCGCGCGTTTGCGGAAGGGAACGGCGCGTGCCGCCAGGGCGAGGGCGCGTGGCCTCTGCACGGCAGGCAGGAATCCAAAGAGCATTGCGCAAGCAACCGACACGGGCACGGTGAAGACGGCAATGCGAAAGTCCAGATTAGCTCTTGATAGAAATGGAATTCCCGTGGGAGCAATGGCCAGAAAGATACGCAGCAGGCCCTCGGCCAGCATCAATCCCGCGGCGGCGCCTGCAAGCGCGAGCAGAACGGCCTCGGTGATGGTTTGCCTTGCCAGTCGGCCACGGCTCGCGCCAAGCGCGGAGCGCACCGCCAGTTCCCGCTCCCGCGCCTCGCCCCGCGCCAGCATCAGGCCGGCTACGTTGGCGCAGGCAATCAGCAGCACAGCCAACACCGAGCCTAGCAGGATCCAAGCCGTCAACCGCACATCCTGCGTCTCCCGGTCGCGCAGCGAACGAATACTAAGGTGAAAATCCCTGCGAATCTCCTGCGGAATCCATCCCTGCGTGTGGAGAAAGAGCGGCTCCATCTCCGCCCTTGCCTGCTCAATGCTCACACCTGGCCGGAGCCGCGCAAACGCGCGCATCGGCGTTCCGGGATGACCTTTGCGTTCCGCTCCTTCATTGAGAGCCATCGGGAGCAGGACATCGGGAGCTTGCAGCGTAGGCAATTCAAAGCCCTTGGGCAGCACGCCAATCACGCGGACAGCACTGCCATCGACGTCGATCTGGCGATTCAAAATGCCTGGGTCGCGATTGTAGTGATCCAGCCACAGACCATAGGAGATGAGTGCCACAGCCGGTCCGTTGGGCCGGTCTTCTTCGGGTGAAAAGTTGCGGCCCAGCACAGGCGAAATTCCCAGCAGAGGCAAAAAGCCGGCCTGCGCGTGGATGCAGTTCAGTTGCTCCGGATTGGACTCCACCAGATCGCAGGCGTGAAGCATGGTTCCCTGAGATGCAAAGGCCTCGAATGGCTTTTGATTGTCGCGCCAATCGTAAAAGAAACCGCCCAGCATGAACTCCTGCTTCTCCAGCGACTGCACCAGCCCGAGCGAAACGATCCGGTCGTCGTGCGCATAGGGCAGGCTGCGGAAGAGAATCCGATCCACCACGCTGAAGACCGCCGTGGTCGCGCCGATGGCCAGCGCCAGCGTGGCAATCACGGTAACCGTGAAAGCAGGATTGCGGCGGAATCCGCGCAGCGCATAGCGCACATCCTGCAGCACGGTGCCCATCCACCATCCAGGCCGCTGCCGATGGCACTGTTCCCGAGTTTGCTCAATGCCTCCAAGGTCGATCAGGGCCAGCCTGCGCGCATCCTCGGCCCTCATCCCCGCCGACACCTTCGCCGCAATAGATTCCTCCAGGTGAAAACGAAGCTCCTCTTCCAATTCACTCTGCTTCTTCGGGAAGAGAAGAAAGCGCAGCCGCGTAAGCAACTCCGTCATCATGACGACGCCTCCGCCGCTCGGTCGAGCACCAGTGCGATCGCACCGGACAGGCGCTCCCACGTTTCAAGCTCTCTCTCAAGCCGTCTCTTGCCCGCCGCCGTCAACCGGTAGAACTTCGCCCGTCGATTATTTTCCGAACTTCCCCAGTCCGACCGGATCCATCCCCTGTATTCCAGCCGATGCAGAGCCGGGTAGAGCGACCCCTGCCCAATCTGCAACACATCTTTCGATACCTGCTGAATGCGAAGGGCTACGCCCCATCCATGCATTGGCTCCAAGGCGAGTGTCCGCAAAATGAGCAGGTCGAGCGTTCCCTGGAGAAGATCTGTTGATGGCGGCATCGTTCCCCTCGACATTCGACAGCAGTCTACACGATGTCTCCTGTAGGATGTCAAGGGGGGCTCTATATAACGCGAAGAAAATGGTCCTGCAGGCGCTCGGATGCCGCAATACCATCGCGCGCCCTTGGCAAGTCCGACGGCGCGCTCCTCTATCCGAAACCGAGAAGAGGTACGAACCAATTCGCCGGTCCGTACCTCTTGTTGAATGCGCTTCGTTCGATCGGCTTGCTACTGAATCGTGATCAAAGGATTCAATGGGACTGTTGTTCCGCCGCTGGTGAAAGTGATGGGTATGCTATAGGTTCCCGCAGGCGTCGATTGTGCGGATGACGTGGAAGATGCGTAACCTCCGCCGCACAGGGCCATTCCGATCATGCCTGCCGCGGCAGCGGCCGCTGCTGCAAACAGAAGCAAGCACGCAAGCCGCGGACTGCCGGCGCGAGTGAGCACTGGAAGCCAAGTTACCTGCGGATCGGGCAGAAGAAGATCTTGCAGAACTTTCTTCAGGAAGCTCGTCTTGCCGGCAGTGGCAGCGGCTTCGGTGCCCTTTGAGGAGTCTCGTCCAGTGATTAGCTTCTTGATCCGCTTCTTAATGCCGAAGGGAAGGTCGAGTGCCACAGTGCGGTGAATGCGAACCTCAGTGGGAATCTCCTTGAGCAATGCGTTGTCGGTGCCCACGGCAGATGCGTTGCGGGTCGTCAGCACGTCGAGCCGCTCTTGATGGTGAAGGACGAAGGCGATGCGCTCAGCGTGTAGCCGGCCGCGGCCACCAATTGCGTGAGAACGGCCGAGGTGGACGCCATGAAGTTCGTGTCGCCCGAGTATGTGGCCGTGATGGAGTGGGTGCCGGCGGAGAGTGTAGTGGTGGTATAGGTTGCGGTTGCGCCGGTCAGGGTTTCATTTCCCAGGCTGGTTGTTCCGTCGCAGAACGTCACTGAACCGGTCGGCGTTCCAGACGCCGCCGAAGAGACGGTAGCGACGAAGGTGAGACTCGGCTGAGTTTCCGCCAGGCGTTGCGCGATCTTGTCGGTGACCAGCGTGCCGTTGGCGAAAAGCGTGAGGATGATGCCCAGGCGCGTGAGCGGCGTGTAAATATCAAAGAAGTCCGGGCGCAAGAAAACTTCGCCTCCGGTGAGCAGCAAAAAGACCATGCCGTTGTCCACCGCATCCTGCGTAGGCCTGAGCCACTCCGAGGCAGACAGTTCCTTTTGGCGTCTCGCAACATCGCGGGCGGAGTGGCGGACGTAGCACATTCGACAAGACAGGTTGCAGCGTTCGGTCAACTCAAACGCGCCGTTCACCGGCTGGCGGATGGCGGCGGCGCGGCGCGGCAACTCACGGACGAGTGGACCATAGCCGGCAGGCAGTGTGGTCATTGTTCAAGCAATCCCATCTGCGCCATCTCGACCACAAACGATTGCACATCCGCGTGCGCTCGCAACTCATCCACGTCAAACCGTTCCGCGATGGTGGCGGCCAGTTCGTCCACCGAGCGCTCCTGCGCCAGAAGTTCCCACATGCAGCGCCCCGTGCTGTTGAGGAGGACCATGCCATGCATCTCCAGAACGCGCGCGCCCGTCGGGACGAGCAAGCTGTCACCGCCGATGCTTCGCATGACAAGATCGTCTTTGCGTTTCATAATGGTGCTCCTGGATCAAGGCGGAGGTTGCAAGTTCGATTTCAGTACGCGGCTGTGCGCTTGCCGGCACCCGGCAAGCGGTCACCCAATTGCCGGACGCGTGCGGACAATCCTGCGTGCCTTCGCTCTTGTTCGTTGCCTATTCGAATCTTCACAGTTTTTTAATCTTTCAAAGGATCGGCAATCGGTGCATGGTGAACCGGAATGCAATTAAGTTGCGGGGTCGGGTTCACAATCGGCGCATGGGGAGCCGGAACTCGGATCATTTCAAGGATCGGGCTGACAGTCGTCACACGGTGAATTGGAACTCGGGTAATTTCCATTCGCCATAAGTCGGTTCTGCTGCCGGGGGCTTGTAAAGACCGCGGTGGGCCGCTCGTATGCCGGCTTTACGCCGGCGCTTGAATTGTTGAATCCCTCATGATTGCTATTCATGAAAATCCTCCTGAAAGATAAAGAGTCGGTCTTTGAATCCTGCGAATCGACAGACTATCGGATGGCTTTGGGCTCCCACAGGATCTATGGCGCAAGACGCAAGCATGATTCCTTATACGATTGCAGCTCGTCAAGCCAAACTCTCTTCCAAAACAGCCATGCGCCAAGTCGAGGCGGAATCGGATTCGTGTCTCCAATCGCCAGGCAGCGTGCGATCCTTGAGAAAGCTTCTTCGACTAAAACGGCAAGAGGATCTATTTCAAAAAGTGGATGCTACCGCGACTGCTTCAGAAGCTGCGTCCGGACCGGCGCTTCGACTCCTCCATGTATTTTCTCGGCTTTCATCAATTTCGACGGAGCAGAGTGAAACACTTCCACTTCTTCAGGTGAGATTGCCAGCGGAACGGAGGTCGGACAAAGGGCTCAGACGTACAAATCACACAAAAAAAACGCCTCGATCGCGGCACTCTAGGCCAGGGCCTGTCATCGAATTCCGCAAGGGCAGCGTTGCGAGCTAAAATCCAGCCAGAGCGGGGTCCGCGGCGTGCGAACTCTGCGCGCTGGGGTGGAACGCCGCCAACGCGAAAGTTCATAACAGGCTCTAGCAGACACCCGGTCTGCGTCGCTCTTCGCTCCTGGAACTGAGGAGAACTGGTCCCCGGCGTTGCCTCTGGGGAAATCGATGACAGGCCCTAGGGAGCGGCTATTGGGGATCGATGCCCGATGCGGATGCGGAGTCGGTCTCGGTTGTTACCCCGGCTTGCTGCTGCAGACTGTATCCATCCCGCGTGCGCAGGTGATACTTCTCGAGATTCTTTCCTACCAGCTGCACTTTGATCGAACGCCAACCGCGATTTGGGTTGGCCCGAGGGTAGTAACTGAGGGTGTAGAGGTGAGCGAGGTCGTTTGAGATCGAAGAAAAGGCGTCTTTCTCCTGTCGCCAATTGCCTGCAAAATAGGCCTTGCCTCCCGTGGCCTTGCTCATGCGTTCAAAGGCAGCAGAGGAAATTGGCTCCGATTTAGCCTCGCGGGTACTGACAATGTAGATGATGGTTCCCGTCGACTGAGCCAACTCTGCCACATCTTCGGGAGGAATTGAACTGGCGTTGTCAGGGCCGTTGGAAAAGACAACAATCGCCTTTCGTCCGCGAAGAGGCGCCGCGTCCTTGACTGTCAGCAAGAGAGAGTTATAGAGAGCGGCATCGTCGCCGGCGACGGTGCTGCGCACGCCACTGACGACGCGGAAACGGTCCGGAGTGAGCGAGGCGGCGCGGGAGAGATCGCGGCTGTATGAATAAAAAGCAATTCTGTTGGCTTCAGGCATTGTTCGCACAAAATCCGTGATGGCATCCTGAGCGAAGACAAAACTCCGGTACATGTAGTTGCTGGTGTCGAAGAGGATAAAGACGTTGGCGCCGGTTAATCCCGAAATGGCGACTCCGGCGAGGGTATGCACCGGCGCCGGCTTGTCCGGTTCCTGGGTATCGGCGGCGCCTGGCGGCTCATCGAACTTGGCGGGCGGCGAGGTCTCAATCAGCTCGCGGTGCGCTTCGTTGCCTTCTTCAAAGGAGGCGATTTTCTCTGGGATATTGTCTTCCTTAATAACGAAGTCTTCCGGGCGAAGGCCAGAGACATAATTCCCCTGGTTATCCGTGACGGCAACGTTGAGCTGCACGAGAACGACGTTGACGCGTAAATGGGATGGATCGTTCTGGGCCTCTGGGCGCGGCGCGACGGCCAGGAAGAGCAAGAGACCTGAGCAGAGCTTGAGGCACGCTAAGGATCTGTTTGGGCTAATCATTCGGTTTGTGCTCCTATCCGTTTTTCAGCCGCGGCGTTGGGAAGACTATCGATTTGCCCGGTCATCGCAGCCGCATGCACGGCAATCTTCCCCTGCCGGAACTGATCTCCTGTTTCCCGCATGGCACGCAACAAAGCCGGCCAATCGTCAAAGTCTGTGGCGAAGATGTTCGCGACCATATGCCTGGTCAAATCGGGAACCAGAACGTTGAGCATCGCAGGAGAATAGCCCATTTCATCGGCGAGGCGCGCCCAGTAAAGGTTGTTGGACTCCCAGGATTCGCCAAAGAGCCGGCCATCGAAGGCTCCAGAGACGGGGAATATCCCCATGTCGAGCAGGCTGTTGGTGTTGCTTTGCGCCATTGCCAGGTGCGGCGTGCCAAAGTCTTTTCGCAGACGCTCCAGACTGAAATGGGACGGGTCCTTCTTGACGAGATCTTCCAATTCCCGGCCCGCATTTCCCCAAAGTGCCGCATCGGAGGGAAACTTGCTGCGAAATTCGGCAGCTAAAAGGAAGGTGTCTGTTGGCAGCATTTGAGGAACCAGCGCGGTTGCGCTTTCCGGGTGCTGCAGAGCCACCTCCGCAGGTTCCAACCGCGCCGGCGGCAAGCGATCTGAAAGAATGCTCAATACTTTCTCTCTCAGTTGCGGGTTCGACGCCGAAGCGATCAGGAGCTCTTCGCCAAAGCGCTGGTAAAGAGCGGCGGCATGCAATTCGTCCTGGTCGACGTCCCACCATCTTGGCATGACGGCGACGACCAAGAGCTCGGGAACCACCTCTCTCCAGATCAAAGCCTGGACGTTCTCAGGAGCGATGAAGTCCTGCTCCATGGAAGCCAGTGCGTAGGGCAGATCGGCGAGCGATCCCAGAAGATACGCGCCACCGCCCGCAGTAACGCCGATCCCAATCAGCTCCGGAGATTCCCAGACGTGTTCGACGCCCTGCACTGACAACGCGGAGAAGTCATGGGAGCGGACGAAGAGCGGATTGTTGTGCAAAACCTGAGCGCCAGGGGGTTCATAGTAGGCGTAGTTCAAGCCAACCAGCGTATCCCTGAGAAAGGGTGTGAGCAGGCCGCGCGCGTCTTCGAGCTGCGCGGCCGAGCGCGGTGAGCGAATGACCTTGGCCAGGTCAGTTCGAATCTGCAGTTCTTCGTGTCGGGCGGTGTACACGATCGGAGCCCAGGCCGTCTTTTCGGATCCTGTAAAGATTTGGCGAGGCATCTCGAATTCGTGCAGATCCGCGGCAAGTGGAAGCAAGCTGTCGCCGATGGCCTTTCCCTGCGCCATCTGACCCAAGCCATCATAGAGTCCGAAGAGCGTATCGAGCGAAACCAAACGCTGGTCATCCATTACGGCATGGATTCTGCGAGCAAGTTCCTGATGCACACGCCGGCCGTCGGGACTGTTCTGCTGAGGACCGGCCAGCAGATCGACGACCTGATTCTGCGACAGATGCTTGTTGTCAGAGACTGCCAGCAGCGTCGATTGCAGCGAGGCTCGGGCCGCATCAAAAAGCTGGACTGCTGACGAGATTGCTGAAAAGGGCTGAACCGCGCTTTGCCACGATCGATTCAGGACCTGTTTTGGAATCTGCTCCTGGCGAGCAAATATCTGCCAGAGCCCCACGTCGGCCTGAAAAGCCCCCAGGGCATTAGAGAGCAGAGCGGGATTCGAAATCTTGTCGATGTGCTCTGCCGCTTCGATAAAAGAAGCGATGGATTTATCGTCCAAATCCGGGAATTCGGCGAAGACAGGGTACCAGCTGCTGAATTCTGAAAACCTTGCGGCAATCATCCGCACAGTTTCATCGGACAACCGGCTTCCAGGAGGCCTTCCGCTGTCGATTGCGTTAAGAATCAGATAAATCTGCAACGGGTCGTCGGCATTTTCAACCCCGGAAGAAGCTACCAACGCTTCGAGCAGCTTCTCCGGGTCTTCCCAGGAGCGGCTTCTGCTTGCCCACTCTCGAATGCCGTTCAATCTGGACTTGTGGGTGAGAATCTCGTTCCAGGCCTTTAGATTACCCGGAACCTGAGGCTCTCCGCCCGGTTGCCATTGCAGACGAGTGAAGAGCAACAGGAGTTCGGAGTTTCTCGGGAAGACACCTGCCGCCGCATTGTTGATGCTCGAGTCGCGGGGAGCCGACCGGTAGCAATCGTAGAGTCGTCTGAGCCGGTCGCCCTCAGTGAAGTGAGCTTGTTGCGCTGGTGTGATACGCGACAAGGCGTCAAAATATGCCAACAGCCAGCCGTGGTCTTTTTGAAGCAGATGGAGAACGAACTCGCCAGACGAGTTTGGACTTGCTCCCACGAGCTCTTTCCATGCTCCTTCGGCGCTCGTTCCGGCGGGAACAGAGACGTGACCGGAGCGAATGCAGATCCGGCTTCCATAGAAATCAAGCAATGAGGCGCCGGGAAGCATTCTTCTCAACCCAGGCGACCGCGCCAAGGCAAGCCTTGTTTGCCTATCGATTCTTGCAAGAGCGGAGTAAAGGCGATCCACATCCCGGTCGTTCAACAAGACGTCGAGCAGATCTGTCCGATCCATCGTCTTTCCAGCCGAGAGTGCGATCCACGTCTTTTGGGTGAATAGGATAGGGACCCTGGTCGCGGGAAACTGAAAGGTAAAGGGAGTGCCTTTCTGGAGCGCCTCTTCAAGCAAAGTGAGTGGAAAGCCCGAGTCGATGGTTACGAAGGCGCGCTTTGCATTGTCTGTCACCAGGAAAGCACCCTTCGGGCCACATCCATCCTGAAACCGGTACCCCAGAACCTGAATCAGCTGCGTAGCACTGTCACAACCCGCAACGCGGATGGTATCGCCGCCGCCAGCCAGGGACCGGAGCTCTCGCGCGAGCGTTACATACCGATCAATCAGCAATAAGAATTCAGTAGGTCTGCCGTGGTCGTAGCCCTGGAGAGCAACATTGCGGGCCAGTAGCGGCAGCACTTCGGCCGGAGAGACCTCCTGGCTGATTCCGGCCATGCGCAAGAAGGGCCGCAGGGGGCCCGGGATCACGAGTGTATTCGCGGATGGAGACGGCAACAAAGCGTCCGCCGCGGTCTCTTCCTGCGCGGGAATAGGGGGAGATCCCGCTTGAGGCGGCTCGCCGTTGCTCACAGCGCAACAGCTTCCGAAGCAAAGGAGGCCCGCCGCAAATACTGCGATATAGCGAACAGGAAAGTTCATTGTGAAAACCCCTTCCGACCAGATGGAGTCCGAACCGAATTCCTGAACGAGCGAATTACCCCCGGTACCGCAGGCGTGTCCGATGGGGCGGCCTGGGAATTCGCGTCGCGGTTTGGCTTACGCTTACGCCGATTTCCTTAGGTGCGGAAAGGTGAATGCCTTTAGCCGCAAGTGAGGTTCGCGGAGATCGCTTTGGAAGTCCTTGGGCCTCTGCCTCGCGAGCCTGACGGCGCTAATTACCCTGGTGTGAAAGGAGACGTGGGGGAACTCACGCGCACCGGTAGCCATTGTCGCAAATTTCAAAATCAAATTGCAAGCTTACCATTTAGTTACTGCCACGCAGGCCAAGAAGGAAAGGGGCGCGAGAAGTGTTCAGAGGGATGACCAATCGGGGCCCCTGCGCAATCATTATTTGATTGAAATCGACGTGGAGTGGTGGTGGGGCACTGGGTCTCTGTTTGCCGAGGCAGCCCATCGACAACATGGCGATCTGCTTTGAGATCAGGCAGATGCCAGGCTCTTCCTCATGCAGGTTTTGCTGCTTCGCGCCATCCTGCGTGTATCTCTCGCGCATGGCCATCAGCACCCCATTCGCGCCGGAAGAGGCCAGGAAAGCGTATTCTATCGGTGTTATTCCGCCTGCATGAAAGGAACCAATCTCGGTGAACGTCCTTTTGCGTCTCGCGGCTACGATCGCGGGGCTGGCGAGTCTCACGGCGGCTGTGTACGCACAGCAGGAGTTCCCGCCCCCTCAGGGCAAAGGGCGCGTAGTCGTCCTGGCCTCCGGCGTCTCGGGTCCGGCGCACTACACGACCGTCGCCCGCGAGATCGCCGAGCTGGGCTATGACGTGGTGCTCTTCGACGGCAATCTGACCGAAGGAACCCATGGGGATGGAGTCAAGACGGTCATCCAGCAGGCGCAGCAAATGCCACACGCACTGCCCGGCAAGGTCGCCCTGGTCGGCTTCTGCATGGGTGGAGGCATGGATCTCTATTACGGCTCGCAATGGCCCGATCTGGTCTCCGGCGCCGTGCTCTGGTACCCTTCCAATAACTTCATTCACGATGTACCGGGTTTTGTGAACAGGCTGAAGGTGCCGCTGCTGGTCTTTGCCGGCGCCAAAGACGGCTATCACGATGGATGCTGCCTGGCCGAAAGGGATAACGCACTGGCAACGGCGTCAACCGCGGCCGGCAAACAGTTCAAACTCATCGTCTATCCGGATGCCGATCACGATTTTGTCACCGGGGGGGATCACTACAACCCCAAAGACTATGAGGATGCATTCAAACGAACGGCAGAGAATCTCAAGATTTATTTGAGCAATTAGAGAAGATATCCAGGAAACCAGCATGGCGCATATCTTCATCAGCCACTCAAGCCGGGACGTTGAGCAAGCGGCGCGAATGCTGACCTGCCTGCACGCAAATGGCTTTGTTGAAACCTTTCTCGACTTTGACAAGCACGCCGGACTGGCTCCCGGCGCCGACTGGGAACGCACCCTCTATCGCGAAATCGCCGGGGCCGAAGCGGTCATTCTGATCCTGACCAAGAACTGGTTTGACAGCAAATGGTGCTTTGCCGAATTCACCCAGGCGCGCGCCCTGGGCAAGGCAATCTTTCCCATCATCGAGACGCCCACCGGCGAAGCCTTCGTCTCCAGCGACATTCAGCACCTCGATCTGGTCAAGGACCGGGAGGGCGGCCTGGCGCGTCTGGTCGTGGAGTTGACGGATGTCGTGGTCAATGCCCGCGGCGGTTTTGAATGGGACCAAACGCGCCCGCCCTATCCCGGCCTGCTGGCATTCGACGAGGCCGATGCGGCGATCTACTTTGGCCGTGACGACGATATTCGCCGCCTGATCGAACGGCTCAATGCCAGGCGGGCACAGGGCGGGGCCAAGCTGATTGCCGTGCTGGGCGCCTCCGGTTCGGGGAAATCTTCGCTGCTCCGGGCGGGCGTGCTGCCCCGGCTCAAGCGCGACAAACGCAATTGGATTGTGCTGCCGACCTTCAGGCCGCAGCTGTATCCACTGGAAGAGCTGGCTCAAGCCGTCGCCATTGCCCTGGGCCGCGGCGCCGGCTGGCGGCAGTGGCGCGACGCCTTTGCCGCCGAGGATCTCAAGCGCACGCTTTCAGAACTTGCCCGCGACCTACGTGCGGTTCACGCCGCCAACGAGGCGCAAATCCTGGTCACCGTCGATCAATCGGAAGAGCTGTTCAGCGCCGCCGATAATGCCGGCGCTGGACAGTTTCTGCGTGTTCTCAACGCTCTGCAGGATGAGCGGCTTCCCTTCCTCGTGGCCCTGACCTTGCGCTCAGATTATCTGGGCGAGTTGCAGCAATCACCCGCGCTGACTTCTCCCTTCGAGGAATTCTCTCTGAAGCCGATGCCACTGGCGCGAGTGCGAGACATTATCGAAGGCCCGGCGCGCGCGGCTGGCCTTACAGTTGACGACGCTCTGATTGCAGCCGCGATGAAAGACGCCGCGACAGCCGACGCCTTGCCGTTGCTGGCCTTTGCGTTGCGCGAACTCTACGACCGCTTCGGACAAAATAGACATCTAACGCTCGATGCCTATCATGCGCTGGGCGATGATGCGGGACAGCTTTCGCCGCTGGAAAACGCCGTGCGCCGCAAAGCCGACGAAGTCCTGGCCGCAGCCAAACCATCCGAAGAAGATTTGCGGGCCTTGCGCGAAGCCTTTGCACCGGCGATGGTGCGGGTCAACGCCGAGGGCGAATACGTGCGCCGACCGGCCCGTTTCGATGATTTGCCGCTTCACGCCAGGCAATTGCTCGAGCGTCTCGCCAAGGCGCGGCTGCTCATCATCCAAAAAGAGCAAGACTTGACGATCATTGAAGTGGCGCACGAGGCGCTCTTGCGCAAGTGGCCGCTGCTGCGCGGCTGGCTCGACGAGGAGCGCGAGTTTCTGATTGGCAAGGACCAGTTGGAACGGGATCTGCTGGACTGGGAAAATGCCCCCACCCATGAAAAGACCGACGCCCTGCTCACCGGTCTAAAGTTGACGCGGGCCCGGATCTGGTTGATAGAGAAACCGCTGCAACTCACCGAGCACGAGCGCAGATTCATTCAGGCCAGCATTGCGCATTGTGAGGCGGAGGCGGCAAGGCGTGAACGGTCGCGGCGTCGCATGCAGCAGGCAAGCGTTTCGGCGGCAATTATTCTCGCCCTCTGCCTGCTGGGAGCCGTCTGGGGATGGTGGATCGCCAAAGCGCGCCAGGCTACGGCGGAATCGCGGGAACTTGCGGCGATGGCCGAGCAGGAGGTAGGCGCGGGCGGCGATCTTGGTTTGGCGCTGCGGACCGCGGTGCAGGCCGCGGAGCGGTCGGCCACGGATCAGGCCGAGCACGCGCTGAGAACGGTCCTGGAGGGACCGCTCGAGCACCTCATTCTGCATCACGGCGGGCCGGTCTATGTAGCCGCCTTCTCGCCCGATGGAAAGCTGATCGTCACCGCCAGCACCGATAACACGGCGCGCATCTGGGACGCGGCTACGGGGCAATTGCTAGCCACGTTGGCCGGGCATACCGGTCCGGTCAACGATGCCGCTTTCTCGATCGACGGAAGGCTCATCGTCACCGCCAGCGACGACAATACCGCGCGAGTATGGGATGCCGCGACCGGGCGAATGCTGGCTACGCTGAGTGGGCCGGGAGTCGAGGTGCGCAAGGCGGCCTTCTCGCCGGATGGCAAGCGCATCGTCACCGCCAGCGCCGATCATGCCGCGCGAGTATGGAATGCAGAGACTGGCGAATTGCTGGCTATGCTCAATGGGCATAGTGGCGTGGTCTATCAGGCGGCCTTCTCGCCGGACGGCAAGCGCATCGTCACCGCTAGCGACGACCATACGGCGCGTGTGTGGGACGCTGCGACCGGAGCATCGCTGGCAACCCTTGCCGGCCATGAGCGCGTCGTTTACTCCGCAGCTTTTTCGCGGGATGGCAAACGCATTGTCACGGCTAGCTGGGACCAGACCGCACGCGTTTGGGATGCTGAAAATGGGCATCTGCTGGCCACGCTCGCCGGGCACAGCGGCGCACTTTACGATGCCGAGTTCTCGCCGGACAGCATGCGGATCGTGACCGCCAGCGCCGATCACACAGCGCAGGTATGGGATGCGGAGACCGGCCGTCCGCTGGCAACTCTGACCGGGCACACTGCTCCAGTGAACGGCGCCGTCTTCTCGCCGGATGGAAGACGCATCGTCACTGCCAGCGAGGACGCAACGGCGCGAGTTTGGGATGCCGCTTCGGGGCTTTTGCTGGCTACGCTCAACGGCGGCACAGGCGTCGTCTACGATGCGGCCTTCTCACCCGACGGGGGGCGCATTATCACCGCCAGCAACGATGGAACGGCACGGGTATGGGATGCCGAGATCGGCCATGCTTCGGCGACACTATCGGGGCATACCGGCAGAGTCTCCGACGCCGAGTTCTCTCCCGATGGAAGACTCCTCGTTACCGCCAGTGAAGACGCCACGCCGCGCCTGTGGGATACCACAACCGGCCAATTGCGGGCGATTCTGGCGGGGCACAGATTCTGGGTCTACACGGCCGCCTTCTCGCCGGATGGAAAGCGCGTCGCGACCGCCAGTGCCGACAAGACGGTGCGGGTATGGGACGCCGAGTCCGGCGCCCTGCGGGCTACTCTGACGGGGCATACGGGCCGGGTGAACCAGGCCGCCTTTTCGCCCGACGGCAAACGCATTGTCAGCGCCAGCGACGACAAGACAGCTCGGGTGTGGGATGCCGATTCGGGTGTTCCGCTGGCAACCCTCGCCGGGCACGATGACGTCGTGAACGAGGCCTTCTTTTCGCCCGATGGCAAACGCATTGTGACGGCTAGCGACGACAAAACCGCGCGAATTTGGGAGGCCGAGTCCGGTCACCTGAGGGCGACCCTGACCCATGGCGCCGCGGTTAACGAGGCCGTCTTTTCCCCCGACGGAAAACGCATCGTCACCGCCAGTTACGACCATACGGCGCGGGTGTGGGACGCTGAATCCGGCGCTTTGCAGAATACTCTGAGTGGTCACGCGCTCTGGGTCTACGCGGCGGCCTTCTCTCCCGACGGCAGGCGCATCGTCACCGCGAGCGCCGACCACACGGCGCGAGTTTGGGATGCGGCGTCCGGTCAACTGTTGGCAACTCTATCCGGGCACACGGCGCGGGTCAACTATGCGGTTTTCTCTCCCGATGGCAAGCGTATCGTCACTGCCAGCCAGGACGGCACAGCGCGGATGTGGGATGCGGACTCGGGCCTGATCCTGGGCACTCTGACCGGCCACACCGACCAGGTCAACCGTGCGGCCTTTTCGCCCGATGGGAAACTCATCGTCACTGCCAGTGCCGACAAGACGGCCCGGCTTTATGTCTCCGATCTGAACGATCTTTTGAAGTGGGCCCGGAGGCAGCTTCCGACCGAGGGCGGGCCGATTCACCAGTCCGCGAAATGAAGTCTGCAAGTGAACATTGCAAACGGATTTCGACGCGTGTATCGTTCTCTTGCCGCACACATTTATAGCAGGGGCGAACGCAATGGGAGTCACCATCCAGTTGCCGGCCGCAGTGGCTATCGGATTCACCGGTCACCGCCAGCTCGACGATGAAGACAAATGCAGAGAGTGGATCGTCGATTTTTTGGAGCGGCAGAAAACCGCTACCGCGGCGCTTGTTTATGGAGTCTCTTCCGTAGCTGCTGGAGGTGATCTGTTGTTTGCCGAGAGCTGCATTCGGTTGGATCTGCCCCTCTGCGTCCTGCTGCCGCTTCCTCCAGAGGAGTTTCGCCGGGATTTTAGTGAAACCGACTGGACGCGCGCTGAGCAGGTTCTGAGCAAAGCGGCCTCGGTTGAAGTAACCAGCGGCAATCAGTCGCGCGAGGAGTGCTACTACGAATGCGGCATTGAAACCGTTCAACAGAGCCGTCTCTTGCTCGCTCTGTGGAATGGAGAAGCTTCGCAGGGTCTGGGCGGCACCGAAGATATCGTTTCCTTCGCCAAGGAGATTGGCAAGCCGGTGGTTTGGCTGCACAGCAAGAACGGCGAAGTGCGGAACTTCAATGAGAAGACCGAAAAAGAACTCCTCGACGATCCGGAGCTCGATTTCCTGAACCAACTGCCCGACCCGAAGACCATCGAGAGCGCAGATCAGCCTGAAAGTATAGCCCGCGCCTGGTTCCGCAAAGTGGATGAGAGCGCGAACCGATTTGCTCCGCAGTCGCGGCGGCTGGCAGCGATTCCCATCGTTTTCACCGCGGCTGCGGCGCTCTTCAGCGGAGCGGGGTCGTGGGCGCAGCGGGTGGGCACCTGGCTGGCCATCGGGACGGCGCTCGGCATCATGGCCGCCCTGCTGCCCGTCGTGTTGCGCTTGGGAAAGCGTCAGGCACAGTGGGTACGCACCCGAACCGCGGCGGAGATCTGCCGCTCTGTGCTGGCATTTTGGAGTGCTCCTGCACCCTATGAAGCGATTGGTCCGGAGGCGGTCCCTGAACTCACCGGAATGCTGATGTCGCTAAGTTTGTTGAAGGTGCTTGATCGCGGGCGCGGCGACCCGTCCCTCGAAGAGTTCAAGCGGAGGTTTCGCCTGGAGCGCGTGGCGCACCAACTCGACTATCTATCGAGCCATGCGGAGCGGTCGGCCGTCGATGCGCGACGCTATCGCCTCGCCAGCTGGATCGCGATCGGATTGGCTGCGGCGATCAATGCGTGGATCTTCCTCGGCGGACACATACATGGCGACTTCGGTCCAGGGCCATGGAAGCAAAGTCTGGCGCTGTGCGCATCGATCGCATTCCAGGTCGCGACGGTCGCCGGAGCCTTGCTCGCGGTCAACGATTGCGATCGGCGCAAGCAGCGTTATCGCGAACTGCATCAGCAACTCACTGACTGGGATAAGCAGCTTGAGTCGTTGCGCACCTGGCCAAGCGTTCTGCGCGTTGCCCGGCGGATTGAGCGGGCACTCCTGACCGAACTGATCGAGTGGAGGTCCCTGATTCGAAATCACAAAATGGCGAGGAAATAGGTCATGAAACGCATTCTGACGTTGGATGGCGGAGGAATTCGAGGCGTCTTCAGCCTGGAGATCCTGCTGCGCATTGAATCCCTGCTGCGCGAGCACTTCAATGATCCCAAGCTGGTTTTAGCCGACAAGTTTGACTTCTTTGCCGGAACCAGCACCGGGGCCATCATCGCCACCGGCCTCAGTTGGGGGATGGCGGTTGACGAGATCCTCGATTTCTACATCAAACATGGCGCAACGATGTTTCAGCCCGTACCCTGGTACAACCCTTTCAAGCGCTTTCTGGTTTCGCGATTCGAGGCCAAGCCTCTCTCTGATATGCTGCGGCGCATCTTTTCCGAAGATGGCCAGGGCGAGGCGCCCGCTCTGCTCGATTCCAAGCGGCTGCGAACGCTCTTGCTGGTAGTTTTGAGAAATCATACTACCGGCTCGGCATGGCCGGTGACCAACAATCCGGCGGCTCTCTACAACGATTCCAGCCTGTCCGACTGCAACATGAAAATCCCGCTGTGGAAGCTGGTGAGAGCCAGCACTGCGGCGCCGACTTTTTTTGACCCCGAAGAGATCATGCTGGGAGGCAAGCGTCACGTCTTTGTCGATGGAGCGATTACGCCCTACAACAATCCAGCGCTGATCGCCGCGTTGACGGCGATCTTGCCTTGTTACCGGCTGCAGTGGGAGACCGGTCTTGACAAGATTCGCGTGATTTCTGTGGGCACAATGCGCTTTTCCCTGGGCGCGGCAAACGTGAAGATCAGCCGCATGTGGGTCGGCTACAACGCTCCGCGCATTCCTGCCGCGTTGATACAGGGAGTGGCGCTCGAACAAGACTACCTCTGCCGCTGTCTGGGGCAATGCATTCATGGAGAAGATCTGGATTCTGAGATCGGCGCTCTGCAAGGTGTCGCGCTCTCGGGAAGAGACTGGTTCAGCTACGTTCGCTATAACAAGTCCTACATGGGAAGAGTAGCGGACGAGTTACTCCAGAGGAATCCGGAGCTTGCCCAGTTAGATGCGATCCGCGCGGTGCCTTTGTTGCAGGAGATAGGCCGGGCCTACGCAGAGGAGCACGTGCAAATCGGGCATTTGATTTAGCAATATGACCCATGATTCGACACAAGCGCCCCAGACCCCGCTTTTGGGATCTGGGAACTGCCCCGACGCGTTCGCTCTGTTATTGCAGGATTTCCGTGAGCGGAAACTTGGAAATATCCACTGTGACCTGCGAAGAGAGCTGTCCGATGAGGCGAAAGAGATCGCGGTTCCAGTATGAGTTATCCATGACAGCTGCCTGCTTCTCGTCGGCGATGCGATAATTCCTTCCTCGATAATTCACCTGAATTACCGGCTCCATTTCCTCACTCTTGCTCTCTCCCGTCAAGCGCAGCAATGGAACCCTCTCGATAGCCGGAACCGCATCGACGAATTTGGGCTGAACGTTCGCTTGCTCGTCTTGCGAAAGAAACTTGCTACTGGGAACGACGGGGTTGGTGTGCGCAAGCGAGTCGAAGGGGCGCTGCTCCTGGGCGGCAGCCGCCATCAACCCGATTAACGAGCGCATTACCAGGTGAGCGGTCAATCCCTGCGGCGCGGAAGTTGAGGTGCACGAGTCCTGATGGTCGGAACCTTCGATGGAAAACCCATCGCTGAGGCTATGCAGTATCACTTTGAGCGCCGCCCCCTGCTTGAGTTCCTTCATCGTCGGGTCAGCCATGATCTCCTCTTCAATCTGCTCGATGTCGGGTACCAGCTTGCTCCCATTCGAGTGCAGCGGATAAAGAGAAAACGCCGGACTGAAGACCTTCTCCCCCAAAAACCACTTACTCCCCACTTGCTCCCATACCGCGCTCTTTTGCGACGCGCTTACAACATCCTGAGCGCGCGGAGCAACGTCCAAGCCGGAATTGAGATTGTAGGGGACAAATGTGTTCGAGCCCCGTAATAGCAAATGGCCATGCTTTTGCAACCAGTACACGACCGCGCTGGTGCGGAGAAAGGTTACATAATTTGTAAGCGCCTCTGGATCGCGAGAATAGTCGGCATCGAATCCATCTTCCAATTGTGAAGATGCCAAGGGCGGCACATTGCGGATCGATTCGACCGTACATTTCTCTGCCGTCACTCTCGTCAGCTCGATTCGATCGACCATCAGGCGAACGAGTTGATCGACGCGCCATCCCTGCTGGTAGAGAATGTAGAACGTCTCCGCCGGAACCGGCTTCAAAAGCAGTTGAGCGTTGGTCTCGTCATTCACCGGTATAAACGTGAAGATGGGATCATTTTCCATGCTCACGCTGGGAGTGCCTCCGCCGGTAGGCCCGCCCAACTGCGGATTTGAGGTTGCGACCGAATACGATCCGCTTCCGGTCAGCGAAGCTGCCATCTTATAGGCGCTGGTGATCTGTCCGATCTTAAAGAAATAAGTGGGATCGCGATGCTCGAGTCGCGCAAGATTCAGCAACACCTCTTGATTCGAGGTCTCCGCATAGACTTTTTCAAAGCCCGTGAAGTCCAGCTTCAGCCGCTTTGCCGCGCAGCCGGACAAACCCAAAGGCAAAAGTGCAATAAGAGACAAGAGCAGGCATTTCCTCCCGCGCTGTGCTGGAGTGTAAAGCCATGCTGTCGAAGCTACCACGCAAACAGACAATCTCGACTCCATCTCAACTCCAAGAAGATTTATCGGTGACCTTGCAAAGATTAAGAGGATTCTATTGCAATGCCTGGAGGGATGCAAACAAAAACCGGCATATTCTCCTGACTGTCTCGTCTCAACTCAAGGGCGGGACGATATCACGACGGACGGAGGAACGGCTTCGCCCGTGATAATTCGAATTGTTTCTCCGTCGCCCGGCTGCATTCACGTTTCCATAGGTCACGGCCACATCCAATGCCATCTAAGTCACCAGGACAAATGTGCACTTTGTCGGTTCGTTCCGCGATCGCCGCAACATGCTTCCTGCTAGACTGATCCCACTCCGTTTCTTCGGAGTGCGTGAGGTCGGCCATGACTCCGGTGGATCCAAGTGGTCACAGTTTGCCTGGAAGTGCAACGGTTTGAGAGGCTTAATTGGTATCATCTATCGTCGGCGGCTTCAACTGCCGTGTGAAACTAATGAGGTTTTGGTCAGGATTTCAGACTCATCGCGGCTACTCATCCTTAGAAACGCATTGAGCGCCGCCATAGGTGCTCCCGCCGATTCTTAACAGCTGCTCAGTTCATTCAATTGGCCTTGTCTACGTAGGAAAACCCGGTATACGATGATGTCGTCCCTATTCTCTTAAAAGGAGATGGACTTTGGAGACCGAGCCACAGTTAGCCTTTATCAGCTACTGCCGTATCGATTCCGAATTCGTCCTCCGGCTGGCCGAGGATCTCAAGGCCGCCGGTGCACGCGTTTGGATGGATCAGCTCGATATTGTTCCCGGCGAGAAATGGGATGTTGAGGTTGAACAAGCCCTGACGAACTGTGCACAGATGCTCGTGATTCTGTCCCCCGTTTCAGCAGTCTCCACCAACGTTCGCGACGAAATTGCATTCGCATTGAACAATGGCAAAAAGATCATCCCGGTTCTGTACCAGGATTGTAAGATTCCCTTGAGGCTTCAGAGCAATCATTATGTTGACTTCCGCACCGACTATGCGCGCGGCCTCAGCGGACTGGTCAAGACCCTTGAGCGCGCGGCCAGGAATGCCTCTGATCGGGAGCGCGGACCAGCCATCGAGCAAGTTGCCAAAGCGGCTCATGAGTTGGAGCAGAAGCTCGCCGCTGAAAAGGCGCGGCTGGAAGAAGAGCGGCCAAAGGTTGCGGAGCAGGCGAGGTTGGAGGCGGAGCGGCAGCAAACCGCCGAGCGCTCCGCTGCCGAGGCCGGTCAAGGAAAAAATGATCGGCCGATACAAGGTTCAAAGCGTTCTCACTGGAAGTCTTATCTCATTGCGCTTTTGCTGGTTGCGGCGGCGATCGGCGCGTCGTCCTATTGGTTCTCTCGTCCGCGACCACCGGTCACTCCTCCAGGAGGCTGGAAGGCCGTCCCCTGGAACTATCCGGCTTTGTCCAATTGCTTGGGAGTGAAAGAGTGCATTGAAATCAAGGCGCAAGCGGATCTGGTTACAACACCTAGGGACTGGGAGCATATACGCTACGACGACCAGATTCTAAGCAACTGCATGAGTTTCCAGCCTTGCGTTGCCAGGCGTGATCAGGCTGAACGGATTCTGGCCGCAGCATTCAAAGGTTGGGGTACCGTGACAGACCCGCAGGTGTTGAATGATTGTATGCAAAATACAGAATGCCTCAAGCGCGCGAAGGATATAAAAGCGCCCACAATACCGCGCACGGTAACACCCGCTGGGCCAACTGCCGACAATTGCTTGAACTTGTGCGATGACCCTAACTACCCCAGAAGTATGCGGCAAGAGGTTGAAAAGTGCAAAGCAAATGGATATCCCCTTAGAGAAGACTGCAATGGTATGTTCAAAAATCAATGATTTCTCGAGCTAACGGCGGGACGGCTCGCAACGTAAATCTCAGCATGCAACTCATCTCAAATGGAGATAACTCATGCGATTTGCAAAAGCAGTATTCTTGTCGATGATCCTGGCGACGGCCGCTTGCTTTGCCCAGACTCATCCCCAAGCTCCCGTGGGTCCTCCCCGGTACTTTGGCGCGATCGACCTGGGATCTTCAGGCACGAAAGGGGAGTTGATTCTGTTCTACCCCGAGGCGAAAGACCAACTCCCCAAGTCATTCTCCACCAAGATCATCGACACGAGTCTGGTAAGCAGCATGCGTGATAACAAATACACGCCGGAAGGTATCTCAGATGCTATCAGCGCTGTCCTACTTGTTCTCGACGGGTTGAAGAAGGAGGCGACGAAAGAAAAACTGCCCGTCGAAGTCTACTACGTCACTGGCAGCAGTGGCGTCGCGCTTGCAGCGAACAAGCAGGATCTTGCTGTCGCTGTGAAGAAGGCGACGGGCATCGACATGGACTTCATCGATGCAAAAGCGGAGGGCTTTTATGGCCTGACTTCCGCTGCCCGCCAGGAGCATGATGAGACAAGATCCATTTTCATCGATATCGGCAGTGGAAACACCAAGGTGGGCTGCGTGGTGGGCGATATCGACATAAAGAACTTCAAGAACGTCGAGATTCCCTACGGATCAAAGAAGGTTTTAGATGCGGCAAGAAAGAAGAGTCCTTCGGATCTAGTGCTGGGGATCGATGCCGTCATGAAGGACATTGACGCTTACTACAGCGGCGAAAGCGAGAATATCCCGTGCCTGCGGAATCGGCAGCACATCTACTGGACGGGCGGGGCCGCCTGGGCCACGACAACTTTCATGCATCCGGAGGCCGCGCTCCTTCAAAGCGTGAAACTTACTAAGTTAGATTTGGATCGTTTTGAAAAAGAATTGAGAGACGGCAGTTGGAACCAGAAGCAGCTTGTCTTTGCATTTCCCAATAACACTCCGCAAGATGTGAGGGCGGCGATTCGCAAGGAAGAGGACTTTGACGTCAACGACAGCGCGCATGGCGTGATCAATATCTTCACCCGCGATCAGATACTGTCGGGAGTCTCTATCATGCAGACAGTTCTGAAATCCAGTAACCCTTCCGCACAAATCAATTTTCTGCGACTTAACGATTTTATTCTGGGCTTTGCGACCGACAAGTTCGAGAAAGAGTTCGTCAAGTAGCTTGGGATAATCCGGGATTCAAAATCCCTGTATTGCATTTTGAAATGCAGAAGGTCCGCATTTCAAAGATAGACGGTGTAGAGGTTTAGCCTTGATAATTGCAGGAGGATTCCACTAAAACTGACCGGAGGTCGCAATGAGAGTCACAGAATGCCTTGGGTTATTTACGGCCTTCCTTTCCGCTGTTCTTGTCCTGCCTGCCGCAGCCTCTTCCGCTGGATCCAGAATTGAGTTTTCATCTCTCGACGCGAGCCAGCCCATTCATGTATCGGGCACGCTCTATCTGCCCGAAAGGGCTTCAGGTCCTTCTCCGGCCGTGGTTCTGGTTCACGGAACCACGGGAATCGACATGCGGGGCGCGTTCTACCGGGGGCCGCTGTTGAGCGCCGGGATCGCGGTCTTTGAGGTGGACTTCAAAACTGGAATCTTCACTTCTGCCTTGGACCGCCCGAAGGTCGATACTTTCACGCCCCTGGCCTTTGCCGCTTTGAAGATCCTTCGAAAACAGTCCACGATCGATCCCCAGCATATCGGCATCATGGGGTTTTCGCTTGGCGGCGCAATCACCCTGAGAACCGCCGTGGAGGATTACCGCAAGCAATGGCTGGGCGATGAGAAGGGCTTCGCGGTTCATGTAGGATTCTATCCGGTGTGTAAAGGCTTCATTCCACTGGTTGACAAGATAGGCGGGTTGACCGGGGCTTCGATGATCGTTCTTTACGGGACAGAAGACAGTTATGGCGATGGTCAGGCCGCGCCAGAACTAAAAATCCAGCTCAAGAAAAAATTCAACTATGAGCTACTGACCGTCGAATATCCGGGCGCCGCTCATGGATTCAATCGTAATGCGCCTCCGCTTGCTTATCCCGATCCATCCGCAAAAGGTGGAATCGGCCATATGGCCTGGGATGCGGATGCGGCCAACGATTCAGTCATCAAGGTTATGGCGTTTCTCCATCAGAATCTGCTCGCCAAATAGGTTTATCCATCAGAGACTTCATCTGAAGAGACTCCATTGAGAAAGTGGCCGAGGTGATGCAGATCGCTTACCGGAGACTCAGAACTCTCGATGGAGGTGCCGTCCCAGGTCTCAGAACCCCGAAGACCTGGGACACCAGCAAACGGTATGATTCGGACCACTCGCTGGACATCGCTGACCGTTGGGCTGATCGATGAAAGTCCCCACCCAGGCAATAAGAGCCTGGGTGGGGCATCTTTTACCTCGACCCACCATGTTTCCGCTCAACGGTAATTGACGGTCAGGCTAGGGCTCAGCGTATACGTGTCGTTCTCGCCCAATGTAAGTGCACAGGTCGAAATGTACTTACTTGAAATGAACGCAAGCCCGTCATTTGCAAAGGTTGCGTTCGCCCAGTTTTGGACAAGATATGTTGCATCGACGGTATATTGCTGCCCATTGGATGTGGGAGCGCTCCCGTATTCCCATTCTGTCGCGCTTGCCCACCCGTTGGTGTAAGCATCCAGTGAGGCAGCGGAATTCCAGGTGACGCTATCTGGGAACCAAGTTGAAGAAAAGACAGCGGTCTGGAAACCTTCGACATATTGCCCGCTGCTGTTGACGCCCTCTGCGGTCAAAGTTAAGGTTGCCGAGTCGATTGTTTTTCCTGTCAGTCCCGCCCCGTTAATATTGAATGACACGAGACTCTCGTACTCCGTATAAAGGGCACATCCAGGATCATTGATATTGAACCCAAATAGCTGCCCAACTAATACCACACCCTCGTTTTGGTAGACCGTGGAAGAAGCGTTAGTAGTGGGCGAATATGCGATGTAGTTGACATCTGCCGGCGTGAGCGTAACTGTTTGCGATGCGGGCGCAGTAAAGGTTGCTGTTACGGTCACATTCGCACTCATGGTCACTGTGCAG
Organism: Occallatibacter sp.; assembly: GCA_049522255.1. Classification (GTDB taxonomy): domain Bacteria; phylum Acidobacteriota; class Terriglobia; order Terriglobales; family Acidobacteriaceae; genus Telmatobacter. Next base: position 32,463 of record JBEKOA010000016.1, on the reverse strand, counting down.
GTAGTCCCAGTTCCGCTGCATCCTCCGCCCGACCATCCGCCAAAGACGTGGCCTGACAGGGGGGTCTCGGTGAGCGTTACATTTGTTCCGCTATTGTACTTCGCCGAACAGACGATGCCCACATGGCCACTGCCGCCAATGATCGTCGAACCGCAGTCGATAAACGGTGATGTATTGCCACTGACATATCCGAGTTCTTGACCTCCGCTCTCCGGTATTGACACCGCTAAGGTGAATGTTGTTGGCGGTGGCGTAGACAGATTAAAGGTTGCGGTTGCGGTCACAGCCGCGCTCATGGTTACTGTGCAACTTGTTGAAGTTCCGCTACACGCTCCACCCGACCATCCGGCGAATGTGCTCCCAGAGTTCGGTGTAGCCGTGAGAGTGACTTGGGTTCCAGATGAATAGCTTGCCGAGCAACTGCTGCCGCAATTGATCTTTCCGTCGCCGCTGGTGATTACTCCGAGCCCTGCGCCGGAATCAGTCGCGGTAAGAGTGTAGGTAGGTACGCTGGTTATGGTGAAATCGGCAGTGACAGATTCGGCAGAAGCAATCGTGACAGTGCAGGTTGTTGCCGTTCCGGGACACCCTCCACCGGACCAACCGTCAAAGGTTGAATTGGAGTTAGGAGCGGCGGTAAGCGTAACCGTGGCCCCATCGGTATAGGTTGCGGAGCAAGTGGCCCCACAGCTGATCTTCCCATCGCTACTGGTGACCGTCCCCACCCCTGTGCCGGAATCAGTCACGGTAAGAGTGTAGGTCTGTGCGCTGGTTGTGGTGAAATTGGCCGTGACAGATTCGGCCGCAGAGATAGTGACAGTACAGGTTGTTGCCGTACCGGTACACCCTCCACCCGACCAACCGTCGAAGGTTGAATCGGAATTAGGAGCGGCGGTGAGCGTGACCGTGGCTCCACTGGAATAGTTTGCGGAACAAGCAGCCCCACAGTTGATCTTTCCATCGCTGCTAGTGACCGTCCCCAGCCCTGTGCCGGAATCAGTCACGGTGAGAGTGAAGCTAGGTGAGCCGGAAGAGATGAAATCGGCAGTGACCGTAGCGGCAGAAGCAACCGTGACCGCGCAGGTTGTTGCTGTTCCGGTACACCCTCCACCTGACCAGCCGCCGAAGGTTGAACCGGAATTAGGAGCGGCGGTGAGCGTAACCGTTGCTCCATCGGCATAGGTTGCGGAGCAGGTTGCCCCACAGTTAATCTTCCCATCGCTACTGGTGACCACTCCAGAGCCGTTTCCCGAAGAGGTGACAGAAAGCGCCATACTTTGGGTTTGGGTAGACTGGTTTGAACTCGGGCTACCTCCGCCGCCGCAACCGGCCAAAATGAGAGAGACACAGACGAGTGGCGCCCAGAAGAAATGACGAAGAACGTTCATGGTGAACTCCTCTTTCCATCAATGCGATTGGCAGATCAGTGAACCTCCACCTGCCTTCCCTCAAATCTGCATCTATGCCGCGATTTTGACGATGCTTTGGAGATCATTTCCGAGTCAAATTTGTATCATCCCCCAAGCTGCTCATAACTTGGTACTTATAGGTGGCCATTCGCGGCGTGATCCGCGACGTATGGTCCTATGCGGATTGTGGTAAACTTCCGACGACGGGCTCTCGGGGGTGAGATTGTGGCGACGCCGGTGTGCTTGAATCAATCCTGGCGTTTCGGTATCTATGAAGTAGACCCGCGAAGAGCGGAGTTGCGGCGAGGCGGCACTCCGGTCAAGATGCGGGAGCAATCGTTCCTCATCCTGGTGCATCTTCTCGAAAATGCTGGCGAGATCGTCACTCGCGAGGAACTGCGCAGGGTCCTGTGGCCTTCCGATACCTTCGTAGACTTCGACCACAGTTTGAACGCGGCGGTCATGAATCTCCGCAATGTCCTGGGCGACTCGGCCGATGCGCCTCTCTATATCGAGACCATCCCCAAGCGGGGCTATCGTTTCATCGCTCCTTTAGCCAATGTCGAAAACCAATTTGTGATCCCGCCGGAATCTTCGAATGCGGCAACGAGCGGTCTGGCCGCCACTGACTTGGCGCAATTCAGAAATGGCAAGGAAATCGCTGGAACGGCTCAGGTAGCAGAAGCTACCCCGGCGGCATTGCAGCGAAGCACCGAAGCGGAAAGGAAACTCCGTAGGTTCATTGCGTCCTCTGTGGTCCTATTGATGGTCATGCTGATCGCCGGCTGGCTTTCTTATCCACGGCACCAGGCCAAAGCTTTGACTGACAAGGACACCATCGTTCTGGCCGACATCGTCAACAAAACCGGGGACGAGGTTTTCGATGATGCGCTCAAGCAGGCGCTGGCCGTGGAATTGGGGCAATCTCCGTTTCTGAATGTGCTGTCTGACCAGAAGGTCACTGAGACCTTGGAGATGATGGGCCGTCCCACGAACGAGCCTGTGACAGCAGACGTTGGCCGGGAGCTTTGTCAACGCGCAGGGAGCAAGGCGCTGCTGACCGGAACGATTTCCCGCCTGGGCAGCCACTATGTCATCTCTCTGGATGCTGTGGCCTGCAATACCGGCTACACATTGGCCAAGGAGCAGGGTGAGGCGGCCAGCAAAGAGGATGTTCTGAAAACTGTGAGCCGAGCCACCTCCAGCCTGCGCAGCAAGCTGGGAGAATCACTGCCCTCGGTGGAGAAATTCGATGTCCCGATTGAAGCCACGACATCCTCTCTGGAAGCCTTGAAGTATTACAACATTGGCGTAACTCTGCGGCACAAGGAAGGAGATGCGTCGGGAATCCCGTTCTTGAGACGGGCGATCGAGCTCGATCCTAATTTTCCCTCGGCGTATTCCGAGCTGGCGCTATCCTACGACAATCTCGAGCAGCCGTCGCGTGCGCTGGAATATGCCGCCAAAGCATACCAATTGCGCGATCGGGCCACAAAAAGGGAGCAGCTGAGTATCACCGCGTTGTATTTCTTTGCCACCGGAGAGCTCGACAAGGAGATGCAGACCGATCAATTGTGGATCGCAAGCTACCCGCGCAGCTCGATCCCTCGCACCAACCTGGGCGCCGATTCCGCCAAGATGGGGCGCTACAGTGAAGCGCTTCCGGAGCTCCAGGAGGCCTTGCGCCTTGCGCCTGACAGGATCAATATCTACACCAGTCTCGGGTCAGTGCTTGTCTACATGAATCGGCTGGATGAAGCCAAAGCCATTTTCGATCAGGCCCTTGCACGCAAGTTGGACGACGGTGGACTGCGCAGTCTCATGTATGATCTTGCGTTCCTTGAGGGAGATTCCAAGCAGATGGAAGAGCAGGTGGCTTGGGCCGGGGACAAACCAGGAGACGAGGATCTCTTGCTTTCGCAGCAGTCGGATACGGAAGCTTTCTACGGACGGATGAACAGAGCGCGGGAGTTCTCTCGCCGGGCTGTGGATTCGGCCGTCCGCGCCGACTCCAAAGAAACAGCGGCAGTATGGCAAGCGGACGCTGCATGGCGCGAAGCGGAGTTGGGTAATGCTTCCTCTGCGAGGCAAGGCGTGACGGCGGCTTTGGCTTTGTCGCAGGGACGGGACGTAAAGGTACAGGCGGCCCTCACCTTGGCACGCATCGGCGACACCTCCCGAGCGGAAGCTCTGGCGAGGGAACTCGAGAAAAGCTATCCGGCCAACACTCTACTGAATGCCGGCTGGATCCCGAGTATCGACGCGGCCATGAATCTCAACAGGAGTAACGCGTCCCGGGCGATTGAGTTATTGGAAACTGCCGCGCCCTACGAACTGTCAGAGGACCTGACATTGTACCCCGCATACCTGCGCGGCCAGGCCTATATGCAGGAACACAATGGGAAAGCCGCCGTCGCCGAGTTCCAGAAATTGCTGGATCACAAGAGCATCACGCAAAACTCCATCACTGGACCGTTGGCCCAGCTTCAAATCGGCCGCGCTTATGCAATGGCGGGCGATACCGCCAACGGGAAGGCTGCATACCAGAAGTTCTTCTTCCTTTGGAAAGACGCCGATCCTGGAATCGCAGTCATGAAGCAAGCCAAGGCCGAGTACGCAAAACTCCAATAGGTTCCAATCGGCCCTTCTTCAAAAACAACGACCCATTACGGCGCGACCCTACGCCATTCTCGTCAGCCCCTTGGGCCTGAAGATACGCATGAAAATATAGACCGCCAGTTGCAGCGTAAGCGCTCCGCAGCAATCCAGCAGCACATCCCAGGGCGTACCCGTACGGTTGGGCAAATAACTCTGGTGCCACTCGTCGCAGCTGGCCACCGCCGCCGTTCCGAGCAGGGCAAGGATGGCGTCATTAAGGAAGTGGGAGTGGGGCAGGGTCATCCACCAGGCGCGCAGCCACGCAAGCCCGATGAACCCGTAGCCGAAAAAGTGACCGCTTTTGCGAATCAGATGATGGATCATCTCCCATCGAGCAAGGGAGACAGGGCCGAAGATGGTTTCCCAGAGCCAGCGTAGCGGGTGGCTGGTATGGTCGGCGCCAAGCCATTCGGTCGATTCCACCATAATAACGGCGATGCCTACGGCAACCGGGAGCCAGGCGTTCAGCCAGAACTTGAGGCTGCGCCGATCAAAGCATTCTTCCAATTCGTTAGCCTTTCTGGTGTTTGGCAGGTGGCGTTTTCTTATTGAAGAAGCCACTTGAGTGCATTGATTTCTAATGGATGCAATAGGAAGAACACTCACTCGACGTGATAGTTGGGCGCTTCTCGCGTGATGATCACGTCATGCACGTGGCTTTCCCGCAGGCCCGCGCCACTAATGCGCACGAACTGCGCATTCTTCTGCAACTCGGCAATCGTGCCGCAGCCCAGGTAGCCCATCCCGGATCGCAGGCCGCCGACAAGCTGAAAGACCATCGACTCCAGCGGCCCGCGGTAAGGCACACGTCCTTCGATGCCTTCAGGGACGAACTTGGCTAGCCGGTTGCCGTTGGCGCGTTCCCGCTGGACGACACTCTCGGACCCGGACTCGGCGCTGGCCAGGTCGGCAATGCTCTGGAAGTAGCGCTCACCCGAGCCTTGGCTCATTGCCGTCAACGAGCCCATGCCGCGGTAGGTCTTGAAGCTGCGGCCCTGGTAGAGAATGGTTTCGCCGGGGCTTTCGTCCACGCCGGCAAAGAGCGAGCCGATCATCACCGAACTTGCTCCGGCGGCGATTGCCTTGGTGATCTCTCCAGAGTATTTGATGCCGCCGTCTGCGATCACTGGAATCCGATGTTCGCGGGCCGCCCGTGCGGCCTCGGAGATGGCGGTGATCTGCGGCATTCCCGCGCCGGTAACCATACGGGTGGTGCAAATCGAGCCCGGCCCAATGCCCACTTTGATGGCGTCTGCGCCGGCGTCGATCAGAGCCAGCGCACCCTCGTAGGTGGCGACGTTTCCAGCCAGCAGCGCCACGGTGGGAAACATCTTTTTTACCTCGCGCACGGCCTCCAGCACTCGCGATGAGTGCCCGTGCGCCGAATCGATGGCCAGCACGTCCGCGCGCGCCCGAACGAGTTCCGCCGCCCGTTCCAGATAGTCGCCCGTAGCTCCGATAGCGCCGCCTACACGCAGCCGGCCCTTTTCATCCTTGCTTGCATTGGGGTATTTCAGTTTCTTCTGGATGTCCTTGACCGTGATCAGACCTTTAAGGTTGTACTGATCGTCGACCACCAGCAACTTTTCCACACGGTGCGCGTGCAGGATCTGCTCAGCCTCTTCAAGCGTGGTGCCCACCGGGACGGTAATCAGGTCCTTCTTGGTCATCACGTCGCCGACCGGCACGTCGGTGCGCGTCTCAAAGCGCAGGTCACGGTTGGTGAGAATGCCCACCAGCCGCTTGCCCTGCGTCACCGGCACGCCGGAGATCTTGTAGCGCCGCATCACTTCCAGAGCGTCGCCGATCATCTGGTCCGGCTCGATGGTCACCGGGTCCACGATCATGCCGCTCTCTGAGCGCTTCACCTTGTCGATCTCTCCGGCCTGGTCGACGATGGTCAGATTGCGGTGCACAATGCCGATACCGCCCTGCTGCGCCATGGCGATGGCCATGCGCGACTCGGTTACTGTGTCCATGGCGGAGGAAAGCAGCGGCGTGTTCAGCGTAATCTCGCGGGTCAACTGGGTCTGCGTGCTCACCTGCGCGGGCACAACTTCGCTATAGGCGGGCACCAGCAATACGTCATCAAAGGTAAGGGCTTCGGGCAGGGTATTTGTCAGCATATGTTTTGATGCGCCCGGCGGACCCGGAATTCCACTTCCCGGAGCGGCAGGCGCTTCCATCCATTGTAGCGGAGCAGGCCAGGGCAGGGCCGGACTGCCGATCCCGGCATAGTTGAACTTGAATTGAGGTCTTCTCGCAATCCCGACGCATCCCCGCCTTTCGTTGCGCCATTTCCGGCGAGGCCTGTTCAATCGCACCAAAAGGTTAGGGAGAGCGATCTAACTCGATGCTGAAGCGCCAACCATCCAGCGTAGTCGCGGATGACCAATCAGCCATCCGGACAGTGTCAGGGAGCCGCTATAAGTGAGCGCAAAAAGACCCAACGAGAGGCAAACCGCGGTTGCCGCCGCCCAACCCGATGTCTGGCCGGTAGCAGCTTTGCCAATCACCCGCCTTATGATGCACGCCAAAAACCACATCACGATAGAATGAGTCAAGTAGATCCCGAACGTTGTCGCGCGCACATTCACCGCTCGAGGCCAGACCGGCCTGCGCAACTTGAATATTGCCAGGACCAAGATAACGGAATACGCCTGGTTGCAAATGCGCAGAGTGTTCATTGGGTGCGGATTCCCGGCCGCGAGCAGCACGCTCGATTCAACGAAAGCGGCCAGTCCGGCCAGTGCCGCCAAAGCCATGAAGGCCGGCACGGAAACGCGCGCGCTCCAGGCTTGAATCGCTGCGAAGTTCCGCGCCGTCCAAGCGCCCAGCCATAGATAAAAGACAAAGCCGAACAGAGCCTCAGTGTGGTCCCGGATTGGGATCCAGTGCGCATAGAGATTCAGGCCATAGAACAAGCTCAATGTCAGCAGCAGGCCGCCCAAGCGCCGATCGAAGAGAAAGCGCCTGCAAGCAACAAGAATGCAGAGCGCAATCAACAGATTTGGAACAAACCAATAAGGGCTCAGGAAAAGGCAGGAGAAAAGACTATGAAAGACATACAAAGCGTCGCCCCGCCACGAGAAATGCTTCAGCCGACCGTGCACCGTATCGCCGGCGACAAGAATCACGAAATAGAGCGAGTACCAGAACAGCCACGGTGCAAGGATCCTTTTGAAGCGCCGCTCGAGGTACTTCGCTGGACGCCATCGTGACAGTCCCTCCTCTATCAGAAATCCGGAGATGAGAAAAAAGCCAATGACATCGAACGAGACCGGCTGGCGCATTGCGCGCTCCAACCCACCTGAGCTACTAAATCCGGCCAATGAAAACGCCATTGAGATGCAGTGGATAGCCACCACACCGGCCATCGAAAGAAAGCGGACGTTGGTTACAAATATGTGGTCTATGGCAGGATTCTCCTGCGAGAGTGCAAGCCGAGCCGGTTTCTCCGCGAGAGTGGACATTATGCGGCTGAGCGCCTCCGCGGCGGTATGGCCAAGTCGGACATCAGAGCTCCTTGCAAGAGGCGCAGGCGCTTCGCCTGCTGTCATCGAGCGGCAAGACCGGCACATTTCCCTCTGTGCCCGAGAAAGGCAGAGGATGCACTCGCGCCTTAGCCTCGGCTCTCAAGAAACCAACCTCCCCCAAGGCGCCTGTACTCAGACGTGTCGAACTGGAAATCTATCTGTTGAATCTCTTGGTATTCTAAGCCATTTCTGCGATAGTGCAGGGCGGCAAGAAATAATCTTCAGGGTTTTTGGTAACGGTAGAGCAATTACTTCGCTCTTTTGAAGGAAGGAGAATTCCGTGACTCTCTGCACAGATTGAGTGGAATCGTTGTTTCACGCGTCTCATCGTGGGTCGGTTGATTGCCAACCCTTAGGCCGGCAGACGATCCAGGATACCCAATTTTCGCGCCATACGTTCGGAGATGCGCATGGGAATGCGTTCCTGCTCGCCCAGCGTGAGGAGTACATACCGTCGCCACAAGAACCTTGTTCGACCAAACTGGACCTCGTTCCAGGGGATACTGAGCGGAGGATGGCCGATGCGAAATGGAAAGAGTATTGATAGATATAGGGCATCGCCAGTAGCGGCTATGCGAATAATGCTGCTGTAGCGGGTCCAGAAACGCAGATAAACCTCGTAGAAAAATGGACCCGCGCGCCTGGGCTCTCCATAGGGCTCGGATTGTGCGCGGAAACGTCTGGACAAGGCGTACCAGCCACCAACAAAGCTGATGATGTAGGAAACAAGGATCAATGAGGCCAGAATGAAAACCGGAAGGAAATACAGAAGGTAAGGTGAAGAACTATCCGGGCTGGCTTGCATGATGCACCCCTTGCAAATGGATTGTAGTTACACCCCAACCGGGAACGGCTTGGGGCTCGACTCATCGGTGTTGGCGCCGGTGCCAGTCCGCCAGCGCTCGAAGCGGCCTTGCAGCAGGCTCATCAGGCCGGTGTACCAGTATCCTATGACGAAAAGAATCAGAAAAGGAGCAGTGAAGTAGTTATGGTTCGAGAAGGTATAAAGAATGGCCGCGAAGAAATAGCAACCGATGAATATCTCGATCCATGGCGCCAGAACGAGCCGCTTGCGATACTTGGCCGCCTGGGACTTTTCACCTTTTTTGGCCACCCGATATTTGGGCGTGCGCACAAACGGACTCTTGATGCCGACCAATGCTTCCATCACCGCCTTGGTGTTCGTGACGGTAAGGCCGATGCCCAGCGCCATCAGAACCGGCAGATAGAAAAAAGTCTTCCACCATGTTTTGGGAAATAACTCGCGCTCAGCCATCAGATAAAACACGCCGATGGAGGCTGTCGATGCGGTGAAGAGCGGCACGTCGAAGAGCAGCATCTGGAACCAGCCCTGGTAGAAACGCACGATCATGGCTGGCATCAGGAATGCCGTCATGATGACCATGAGCGGATAACTCAAATTAGCTGTAAGATGATAAACCGCCTCAACCTTGATGCGCCGCGGCACATCTGACTTGAACATCATGGGCAGCACTTTGATGCTGGTCTGGATCAGCCCCTTGGCCCAACGCGCCTGCTGCGTCTTGAATGCAGTCATCTCGATGGGCAGCTCTGACGGACACTCGACCTCTGGCAGGTATTTGAACTTCCAGCCGGCCATCTGCGATCGATAACTCAAGTCGGTGTCTTCGGTAAGTGTATCGTGCTGCCAGCCGCCGCCCTCCTCAATGGCCCTGATGCGCCACATGCCGGCGGTGCCATTGAAGTTGAAATAGTCGCCGGTTCTAACGCGGGCGCCGTGCTCGATGATGAAGTGGCCATCGAGCAGAATGGCCTCGATCTGGGTCAACATGCTGTAATTGCGGTTCATGTGGGTCCAGCGAGTCTGCACCATACCGATCCCCGGCTCGGCGAAGTGATGGATCACCTTCATAAGCCAATCCTGCGGCGGCACAAAGTCAGCGTCGAAGATGGCCACGAACTCGCCCTTGGTCACCTTGAGTCCTGCATCCAGCGCTCCGGCCTTGTAGCCGTGTCGGTTTGTCCTGTGAATGTACTCGATCGGGTGTCCCAGCGCGGCATATCGAGCCACAATCCCGGCGGCCACTGCCTGCGTCTCGTCGGTCGAATCGTCCAGTACCTGGATCTCCAGCTTCTCGCGGGGATAGTCCATGGCGCAGACTGCTTCGATCAGCCGGTCGATGACGAACTGTTCGTTGAAGATTGGAAGTTGAACGGTGACTCGCGGCAACTCCTCGAAGTGGTTTGGCGGATCGGGGCGGTAATTCTTCCGGTACTTGAAGTAGAGGTAGCACATCGTGTAACGATGAATGCCATAGAGCGCGAGGACGATCATCACCGCGAAATAGGGGATGAGCATCGCCAGATCGAACCAATTCCAGTGGTGGGTTACCGTGGAGAACGGATCGTTGAACAGCATCTTGATTTGGTGGCGCATGCCGTTTTGAGAAGCAAAAGCAAGATACGAGGTCATTCGCATCTGCAGGTGCTCAAGCCGGATGCCGGACGGGCTGGCAACGGAAATCATGCGGTTCAGAAGCGCGACGAACAGGGCGAGCCTCCACGGTCGGGATACCGGCAATTGTAGTCGATGGGAGCGGAGTGTCCAAATCAACCCGAATCCCGCTGAGTCCGCGGCGCCGCCCACCAAACCAGGCATCCAATTCCTGTCGAGCAGGAAACATTGCTAAATGAGCCGGCTGGCCGCCGTGGAGTGTGGTTCTAGCTTGATGCTGAGTGCATCCCGCTTGCTGCGTGCTTGGCTCGCGGAGCTTTGCGATAGAGGTCCAAGTACGCATCAACCATTGTATGTAGAGTAAAGCGCGCGTGGAACGCTTCTAACGCATTCGTCGAGAATTGTGCCCTTTCCGCATCGCTTGCCGCCAGCCGCAGAATCGCAGAGGCCATCTCGGCTGGATCATTCGCCGGAACCGTATACCCAGCATTCGCCAGCCGTACAACCTCCGCCATTCCGCCGACATCGGTCACGATTGCCGGTAGTCCAAGCGAGAATGCCTCAAGCAGCGACATGGGGAGTCCCTCTGACTTCGACGACATGATAAATGCATCCGCAGCGGAAAAAAACGGCGCCACGTCGAGTTGTTCTCCCCAGAAGGTCACCTGCGGAGATATCCCCAATTCTGATGCCAGGCTCTGCAACATCTCGCGTTCACTGCCATCGCCCACTAACCAAAGCCGCAAATCCGGCATGGAAGAAAGCGCCGCGCGAAAGGCGTTTAATAGCAATCTGTGGTTCTTCACGGGCGCAAGCCTGCCAATGTTTACCAGCGTAAAGCCCGTCTTCGTCGGCCACTGGTTCTTCGCGGCTCGTTCGAGTTGGACTGTGCCATTGTAAACGCGCACGATCTTGTGCGCCGGTATGCTGTGAAGGCTCTTCATGTTGTTTGTTGTCGCATCACAGATGCCGGCGATCCAGTCGCAGCAGGTAGCCGCGCAGGCAAACTTCAACTCCACTGCCACTCGTCGCGGTGGGCCAACAAGGCTATGCCGCGTCGAAACGATGCTTGGCACGCCCGCCACTCTGGCGGCCAAAGCCGCATAAACCGTGGGCGTCGGGTTATGAAGATGAACCACGTCGGGATGCAATTCTTTGAAGATGCGAAAAAAACTGCGCATGGCGTCTGACAGGTGCCGGCCCAGGTTCGCCTGCACCATGAAACCATCCGCTCGCATCCGCTCGCCGAGCGGGCCGAGAGTTCCCACCGCGTAGACGCTCGGGTCGTGGCCCTCTTCACGCTGCAAACGGCACATCCGCGACACGAGCGTCTCGGCCCCGCCTACCTCCATGCAGTCGACTACATGCGCGATTCTCATGCCAGTGCCTAACTCTCTTACCGCTTAGTTTCTGTCCATCATTCGATTCAAAGGCGCCTCGCGAATAGTTGGTCGATCTTCTGAATTAATGCATGAGATTCAGAATTCGAAGCATGATGTACATCATGAGAACAAGAGAAACTGCCAGGCCACCCGCATAAGGAAGCACACGCGCCATTCGCAAGCGCGGAGCGATCATGCCTTGTTGCAAAGCCATCTCGTAAACCACCTCAACCATGCCGCCCAAAAAGAAAAGCGTCATGACAAATGCGCGAGACAGAAACCACCCGGCAACCAAAAAGCCTGTAAGCGACAAAACCAGCAATCGTCCTAGACGAAGAATCTCCGCCTTGTCCGCCACCGCGGTGCCTTTTTCAGCGAAAGAAACTGGACCTTCCTCGGACCCGGTCGGCTCTGCTTCGCTTACCTTCTCCGGCGAAGCAACCGCCAAAGCGTTTCTCAAAGTTGGAAACAGGAACAGGCACCAAAAGTACAATCCTAAAACGCCCAGTTCCGCGCCGCAGACTATCACAGAGTTGTGGGCGGTTAGATGGGATTCGGTATAGTCTCCTATGTGACCAAGACCCACTCCAAGGAACGGATGAGACTTCAATAGTTGCAACCCGGTGCTCCACAGTTCGGTGCGGTCGGCGCCGGCACTGGCTGAAATGTCTCGCCCGCCCGTGAAGTGCAGAGCCATCGCAGCCACAAAGACACCGCTCGCCAGCAGCAGCGCAGGCAATGTCCCGATACGGCGCCGAGCCGCGATGAGCGCCACCGCAATCAAAGCTAACAGAGCGCCGCGCGAGTGCGTCAGGAATGTTCCATACAGCAGTATGCACACCGGCAAAATTACAAACACAAGGTTCCGGGGAAGCTTCTTCGCCCTCCAGAAGATGAATACCAGCGGAATTACGCATACCAGCAACTGACCAAAGTCATTCGGGTCGTTGATAAGCCCCAGCCCCTTGAGCCGGTAAATCAAATCTCCTGCATCGCTCCTCATGGCAAAAAGATATGGGATCGTGGTAGCCTCCTGAGGCAGAGGAGCTTCTTCAAGCGAATTCATGTTGTGATTGGGGGCGTCTGGAACTCCATGAAGAAAAGCAATGCATCCGTTTGCAATCACAAACAGACAGACAGAAAACAGCATCACAACGATGACCCGCAACTTCTTTTTCGAGTTGCAGTGCAGACATACAAGAAAGTATGCAAAAGCATTCGGAATGAACCCCAGAAACGCCTGAACCGCTCCCATTGCCCAACGCGTCCCGGTCAGCTCCGACAGGAATACAGCAAAAGCCAAGCCTACCAGAGCCACAGACTGAGGTGTCTTCAGGACGATCGACCCAGCGAGCTTAGGCAGGGACACAAGAAGAATCAGTATTGCAAGAATCAGCTCAATACGAAAACCCGCAAGCGGTCCGAAGAGGACGGGCGTCGTGAGGTAGTACGTCACAAAATAGAGAACACTTAGAGCAAAACCCATTGTGATTGGCCTGGTTTGGTGCGGGTATTCTAAGAATAACTCAAACAGTGGAATAGACGCGAATCACCTTTTGCAGCCGACGTCTTTCCCGATGTCCGTGCACGGAATGCGCACTCGTGTTTGCACTCGCCATGTTAGGAACCCTCACGTACGTCATGCAAGGGGTGTGGAAATGGGGAGGTCCGTGGGCGAGAACTGAGTCTCTTTCCAATGTCAATAAACGGGGATTCGATGAGGTGATAAGTAAGGATGGACAGAACGATGGTGATCACAATAAAGAGCAATGGTCCGAAGTAGAGATTTCGGAGGCCTAAGATCACAAAAACGAGAAAAAGGACGGGAACATGAATGAGGTACATGCCATAAGAGTAAAGGGCAACCCTTTCAGCCACGGCGTTGAGAGGCCTATATTCGGATTCCTGAAAGGCGTTGATAGCAAGTCCGATGACAATGCAAAAGATCCAGCCGACCCAGAACTTCGGGACGCCTCGAAGGTTGGCCATACAGTAGCCGGAGATCAGCAGCAGAACAAAAGGCGGCCAAAGCATGGAAGGTATGAATGGCCGGACGCGATCCCGAAGAGCATAGCAAAGAACTCCGCAGAGGAAACATGGAACATAGGCGGCCATATTGAGGTGGCCTCCGAACTCTCTGGCAATCAAAAAGCCTAAAGCGCAGAAGAGGGCAAGAAGACCACAAAGATACATTACTCCTCGTTTTTTTAAGGAAAGGTAATAAAGAGCGGGCAACACTAGGTACATCTGGACTTCGTAGGGAAGGCTCCAAAGTGGCCCGAGAACGCTGGTCTTAGTGATGAGGTTCTGAACGAGCAACAGGTTTGAAACAATAACGCCCGAAGTAATGATTCCCGCCTCTTCCCAGGTGTTACTGGGAATGTGCAGAATAAGGGCCAACGTAATACAGAAGATGGAGAGCGGATAGATTCGAAAGAAGCGGCGGAGAAAAAAGCGCAGGGTAACGCTGCCAGCGGACTGGGAAAGACGCTCGATGGAATACATAAGTACAAGGCTGGTGTGGACGAAGAAGGCAATTACGCCGGCGCGTCCGATTTGACTGGTAAACTGGATAACCGCAATGTTATGAAAGCCTGCATGAGTGACGAGCGTGGATATCAGATGCTGGAGGAGGACACTGGAAACTGCGAATGTGCGAAGGATATCAAGGTTGGCTCGATGTCGCATGGAATCCACATAAGCGCTGTGGTTCCGCACGGTAGCTTTGTCCATTGCAAGCATCTCCTGCGGAAATATTCAGTTTGCGAGCATAGCTTCAGTGCGCATTGAACTCATAGACCTTCAGGTCGCCGTAATATGGGTCGGGAAATTGTCCGACCAGTTTACTTTGAGCAATCACCCCGGAGATACTGCGTTGAAGATTACCATAGAAGACACTGTCATTCGCATTGCCGCTTGCCATCACTCGGTCGCCGGTGATGAAGTACCGGGCGTGGAACTGGTTGGCCGCCATCCAGGGATCGGTGCGCTGGTATGAAATGAAGGATCGATCGCGGAGGGCGAGCCAGAAGGCGATTGTGCCGTAAGCGGTCTGGCCGGGGGGGATCACACTTCGCAATTCCGCCCCGACCTTGTCGTAATCGGCAAAACTCGCTTGATGAAGTAGATAGAAGCTTGCCGACATCTGCGCCGCGATGACCAGACAGGACAGGCTCAATAAGACGCGATGCAGTCTACGATCATCGCTTGCCGCCGCAACCGACGCACCGACGACCAAAGCAAAGATTGGCGCCAAGAGCGCAAGATAACGCGAGGATCTGTAGGTAATGTAGCTGAACCAGAGCATAGTTGGGAGCAGCAGAAGAAGCTCAAGATAGAATTGCCGGCGGCGCATTTTCCAGAGCAGAAAGCTGGCTGCGAGGAAGAACAAAGGTATGGGAATCCGGATGGGAATAGACTCCAATCCGTGACCATGCACCATGTTGAAACCGAGTAGATCGGAATAGCGATGCCATTCTTGCAGGAATCTGGACCACAACGGAATGATTCCCCCGCGATTCACATATTCCGCACGAAATGCCATGCGTCCCATCGGCGCGGTCAGTAACCATGTGGCGAAGGGAAGGATGCCGAGGCCGTAGCCGAGCGCGTAAGCGAATGCGCCCCGCAGCGGGAACCCGCCGCGCCTGCAATCAAGGACGATAGCCAGGATGCCCAATGAAACAATGAACCCCAGCACCGTGATATGGAATGTAGTTCCGATACCAAGAAGCACGCCGCTCATAAGAGCCCATAGGATGCGGTATCTCCGGCCATACTGCTTCATTGCCAACAGCGAGGCCATGATGGCCATTGTTGTAAGAGCTTCTGGGCGCGCCGTGCGGGAAGTGAGCACAATCAGGTTGTCGGTTGCCACAAGAAAGGCGGCAACCAGTGCGCCCTCGTCTCCAATGACGTCGCGCGCAAGTCGATAAGTGAAAAAGATAATCGCCAGTCCGGCCAGAATCGATCCCAGGCGCGCAGGTATCTGACCCGTTCCAAAGAGCCGGAAGGCAGCGGCAATCACAAGCGCGGTTCCGGGCGGTCGTGCATCAAAGTGATTCTCAATGTCATTGGCACCCATCGCGGGATTGGCGAATCCGTTGCCGTGCGCAATCGAATATGCGGGCGCAGAGTACCAACTCTCATCTGTAACCCAACGGCATGAAAGATAGGGGATGGTCTCTAAAAGAAAAAGGATGATGGCAAAGACCATCCATCCGCGAACGGCGGTTTGGGAGATGAGTCGCTTGGGGCGCAACACTTCCGACGCCTCTCTAAGAACCGGCCCACTGCTTGGCGAACTGGATATTGATGACATGGGTTTCCCCTGAAGATCGGCCAACGCTGTTGCGAGCTAAGCCGGCCGGCGACTCCGTCTGTCAGATTGCAACATGCTCATTCTGACCGACCACGCCCCAAGAGCAAATGACTGAGAGAAAGTGGCTCCATAGAGGAGCATAGCGCAAACGGCAGCATCCTATCCATAAATCTGCGCGATTCATGGGTGCTAACCCGCACTGGCCGCTGGCTTTGTCTGATTGCGGTTGGGGCTCAATAAGCGCTGGAGAAGAGCCTTTGACAGGCGAAGGAAGCGTACTCGATACTCTAGACTGGCTCGATTGGCAGCGACGCTTTTGCGACAAGCGGGCAGGGATGGACAAGGCTCGCAATGGAAAGATCCATTCGATGAAGCTCCCTCGACACGCGGAGATCTGGCTTGCGCCGTATCTGAGGGACCGCCTGCGAAAGAGCTTGCGGATCGCGAAGCCGAAGCGCGCCTGGGTCGTCATCGCCGATCATTTTGAACCCCTGGGCAAGGGCGCAACCGTTGAAACCGCGCTCGGCCGCGTGGCGCGCTGGCGAGAAATGTTGCCGCGAATTGCCGGCGACGCTCCCAAGGACGCTGTCGGCCAGCGCCCGCGACACAGCTTCTTCTACCCGCAGGAAGAGTACCGGCGCGATCTGCTCGACGGCATTGCGGAGATGGTGCGTCTGGGTGTTGGCGATGTCGAGGTGCATCTGCATCACGACAACGAACAGCGCGACTCCTTCATCCGAAAAGTTACTGATTACGTGAGCCGTCTGACTTGCGATCACGGTCTGCTTCGCCAGCAGAACGGCCGGACCGTTTTCGGATTCATCCATGGCAACTGGGCGCTCGATAATTCGCGTCCGGATGGAAAATGGTGCGGTCTCGATGGCGAGATCACTCTGCTGCGCGACCTCGGATGTTACGCCGACTTCACCATGCCTTCTCTTCCGTCGGCCACTCAGGGACGCGTGGTCAACCAGATCTACTGGTGCACCAGCAACCCTGGCAATCGTCCGAAGTCCTTTGATCGCGGAATCGAAGCTACTGTGGGCGGCGGCAGGCGAGGAGACCTGCTGATGATCACCGGGCCGGTCGGGTGAGCCGTTGGTTTGATCTGGCTCCGACCATCGGCGAAGATCTTTTCTTGAAGCTCTACACTCACGGCGCGCCGGAGAGAAACCTCGAGCCGCTCCTCAAAGGAGGGCTCGCCAATCTCTTCGGCTGGCTGCGAGAAGAGGCAGACAGCAGAGGCCTGGAGTTGCACTGGGTTACGGCCTGGCAAATGTATCAAGCTGTCGATGCGCTGATTTATGCCCGTAACACCGCTTCCGCCGATGCTGTTGCTCAAGGGGCGGCAGGCCGATGAAACTCTTGAATGTTCTGCTGGTCACCTATTCGTTTCCGCCTGCCGGAGGCGTCGGCGTGCTGCGCGCCGCAAGCCTTGCTCGCTACTTCCCGGGTGACGGAATCCGGCTCGACGTGCTGACGACCTGCAACGCATCTGCCGTGGGCACCGACAACGCATTGCTCAAGGAGATTCCCTCTGAGGTTCGCATTCACCGCACTGTGACACTCGACCTTCCCTTCGGCATCAAGAAGCGGATCAAGAAGCTAATCACTGGACGAGACTCCTCAAAGGGCACAGCAGCCGCTGCCACTGCCGGCAAGACGAGCTTCCTGAAGAAAGTTCTGCAAGATCTTCTTCTGCCCGATCCGCAGGTAACTTGGCTTCCAGTGCTCACTCGCGCCGCACGCGAAATTGTGAGGACGAGAAGCATCGACCTTGTTCTCATCACCGTGCCGCCATTTTCCAGCCTGCTGCTGGTTGAGAAACTCCGCGCGGAGTTCCCTCACCTTCCCATCGTGATCGACTTCCGCGACGAATGGCTCTCGACCACGATCGACCTTGTCAGTTTCAGCCGCAGTAAACGCGCTCAACAGATTGCTCGCAGCGGGGAAGCAAGCGCGGTGAAGAATGCGACCGCCGTCGTCGCCGTAACCGAGGCCGCGCGGCGTGAGATTCGCGCCCGGTATCCCCAGGAACCCGACGGCAAATTCCACTTGATCCCCAATGGATTTGAAGCTGCAAGGCTGCATGGCCGCGTGTCGTTGGCGGGTTCCAAAGCGGGAGACATGGACGATCGAATTCTGGTCACCTATGTGGGCACAATCTACGGCTCAACCGAGCCCACCTGGCTCATTCAAGCCCTGCAGTCGCTGCCGGGCGAAGTGAAATCCCGCTTTAAGCTTCGCTTCATCGGCCACATCGAAGAACCTCGCTTCCGCAAGGCGCTTCTCAAACTGGGCGACATGGTTGAACTCATGGGCTTCATGCCGCAAGACGAAGCCCTGTCCGCAATCGACGAGGCAGACTATGCGCTGCTCATCACCCATGACCCGCTGAATGTTGCCGCCAAATTCTACGACTACATCGGCGCGGGAAAGCCCATTCTCGCCACCGTCCATCCAGGGGGCGAGGTGCGGCGATTGCTGGAAGAGTTGCGTGCGGGATGGTGGGTAGACAGCCACGACGTCGAAGCCATCCGACAGCTATTCATCGACACGGCGACTGGAGGCAACTCCAGACTCGCCTCTAACCAACCAGACATTGCCAAAATCGCCCAATACGAACGCAAGATTCTCGCAAAACACTACGCCGGTCTGCTGCACTCCATCGCTGAAGACAATCACGAAGGCGATTTGCATGAGCAAGCCGCAGAGCCTGCAAGAACGGGAGAATAGCTGTGCTCAGAATTGCCGTCGTCACCGCGCATTTTCCCAGTCCGGCGAGACCAACAATCGGCCGGTCTGCGTACGAGACGTTGCGTCTTCTCTCTAAAGGATGCGATGTGAAGGTCTTTTATCCGCATGCGGTTTACCCTTCTCTTCTCAGACCGCGAGGTCGTCGTAACGATGTGCGTGACGCTTCTTTCAACTTGCCGGATGTCAAGGCTGATTACCACGACTACCCGGTGGTCCCGTTGATCTCACGGCCCTTCAACGGATGGATGGCCGCCCGCATTCTACTGCCTCATGTCCGCAGCTTCTCACCCGATCTCATCTTCAGCTACGTCCTCTACCCGGATGGATTTGCCGCTCTCAAAATCGGCAAAGCGCTCTCGGTTCCGGTCGTCGCGATGGGTGTTGGATCCGATGTTCACAGCATTCGTGACCAATTCACGGCGATCCACACGCGCACCCTTTTGCGTGAAGCCGATTATCTGGTAGCCATCAGCGGCGATCTAAGCAACAGGATGGTAGCAATGGGTGCTCCGGCTGCGAGAACCCGCGCCATTCCCAGCGGTTGCGACCTTTCAGTCTTTCGCGTGAGAGACCGTGTTGAGGCACGGCGCGAGCTGGGCATCGATCCAGCTGCTGAGGCCGTGATCTACATCGGGCGCCTGGACACGAAGAAAGGGCTTCGCGAACTGGTGGAGGCGGCGGCCTCGCTTCGTCCGAGGCGCGCGAAGCTGCATGTCTACCTCGTGGGCGACGGGACTGATCAGCAGGCGATCGAGCGCTCCATTCAGGCTCACAACGCCTCCAGCTACATCCACTTGCTGCCCGGTTGCGCCTTCGATGACGTCGCCGTCTGGATGGCTGCGGCAGATCTGGTGACTCTGCCCAGTTACATGGAAGGCTGTCCCAACGTAGTGCTCGAGGCACTCGCCAGTGGACGTCCGGTTGTGGCCACCAACGTCGGTGGCATCCCGGAGATCATGAATGACGAATGCGGGCGGCTCGTACCCCCTCACGACTCCAGTGCGTTGGCTCAGGCGATTGCATCGGTGCTCGACAAAACCTGGGACGCCAAGGCTATCTCCTTGCATAGGAGCAGAAGCTGGGAAGCAGTCTCGTCGGAGTTGCTCGATATCTTCGAATCGCTTGCGCCCGAGCATTTAGAAGCCCGCGCGTGAACAGTTCGATCGCGCATTTTGCGCCGAGAAGACAAGTGTTTATGATTGTTGAAAACCATGCCAGAGTGGCGAAGTCCAGCCTCACAGCCGCGTCTCATGTTTTATTGGGAAGGGAAAGACGATGAGCCTGAAGATAGCGATCGTTGGATGCGGCAAGATCGCTGATGCGCATGTTGAGCAGATCAGAAGAAATGTCTCTGCTCAACTGTGCGCGGTCTGCGACACGGAACCGATTATCGCCGAGCAGTTAGCCGTTCGTTATGCCATTCCACGCTGGTACTGCGATGTTGCGGACTTGTTAGCAACTGAGAAGCCGGATGTTTTGCATATTACAACGCCGCCGCAATCTCACCTTTCGCTCACCCAACAAGCTGTCGCGGCAGGATGCCATGTTTTCCTCGAAAAGCCCGTCGCACTGCATCATTGTGACGCTGAAGCCATCGTGGATGCGGTTGTTGCGGGCGGGCGGAAACTGGCAGTGAACTACTGGCCGAGATTCGAGGCCCCAGCGCTTGAGTTACACCGCCTTTATGAATCGGGTGTGCTCGGCACTCCGGTTCATATCGAAAGCTATTCAGGTTATGACTTCGGAGGTGAATTCGGGCTGGCTCTGAGGCGCGACGCTGAGCACTGGGTGCATCGCCTTCCCGGCAAGTTATTTCAAAACATGCTGGACCATGTCTTGAACAAGATAACTCCATTCCTCACGGATGACCTTCCATCGATACAAGCCATAGCTTGGTGTGGAGAAGCCGGCGCGGTCGAGTCGGGGCGCAGTGAGCTACTCGATGAATTGCGTGTGGTCATCCGGGGCGCCAAGACAAGCGCCTATGCAACATTCAGCGCGCATGCTCGCCCAGTCTCGCAAACTCTTCGCGTCTATGGCACGAAAAACACCGCGCACGTCGACTTTGCGGCGCGCACGGTTGTCCTGGAGAGAAAACAGGACTTCCCATCGGCCTTGGGACGCTTGGTTCCTCCGTTTCTGGTTGCAAAGGACTACTTCCGGCAAGGAATGAATAATGTGAACAGCTTTTGGCATGCGCGCTTTCACTACTTCGAAGGCATGCATCGCCTGCTTGACGAATTCTATCTCGGCATTGAAAGAGATTCTCCGCCGCCGATCTCCTACGAGGAAATACTGCGAGTTTCAGCGTTGATGGAGAGAATCTTTGAACAGATTTATCCGGAGGTGCGCGCGTGAAAGTCCTGGTTACAGGCGCGGGCGGCTTCCTCGGAGCAAATGTTGTCGAACGGTTGCTTGCTCATGGATTCAGCGATATAAGGTGCTTTCTCCGAGACCCCGGCAAGGCTAGACGCCTCCTTGAATTGTCAGAGCAGCATGCCGGCGCACAACTGGAGTTGTGCTATGGAAATCTGCGGTCTAAATCCGACTGTGCCCGGGCCGTGGCGGATGTGTCGCTCGTTGTACATCTCGCCGCGGGCCTGAAGGGTGCGCCGGCAGAGCTCTTTGCCGACTCGGTTGTTGTTTCCCGCAACCTGCTTGAGGCTCTGGAAGAGTGCGCTGACGTGCCCGCAAAACCTACACGCATCGTTCTTGTCAGCTCGTTCGGCGTGTACGGTGTGGTGCCGTTGGGGCGGAGTGCGCGCATCAACGAAAGGTCTCCGCTGGAAGATCATCCTGAGCTGCGAGACACTTATTCCCATTCCAAGCTGAGGCAAGAGCAATTGTTCTGGGAGTATCAGAAGAAGGATGGCTTTGAACTTGTTGTTCTGCGTCCCGGCGTGATCTACGGCCCCGGAGGCGGAGCCTTCTCCAACCGGGTTGGGTTACAGATCGGCCCGGTATTTTTCCATTTGGGCGGGCGCAACCTGATCCCCCTGTCTTTCGTCGTCAACTGTGCTGAGGCGATCGTGCTGGCTGCCAGCCATCCTGACTCAGCTGGGCAGGTGTACAACGTGCACGATGACGATCTGCCGACCGCATCCGGTTATCTACGCGCATACAAGACGCATGTCAAAAAGATCCATTCGATCCGCCTGCCATATTTTGTAACCAGGATGCTGGCACGTCTTTTGGAAACCTACCATCGCCGTTCACAGGGGCAGCTACCGGCGATCATCACCCTCTACAAGACCGCCGCAGCCTGGGGCGGGAACAGGTTTGACAACGCAAAACTGCACTCGTTGGGCTGGCGCCAGTTGGTAGCAACGCCGGATGCGATGACGCAGACATTCGAGTACTTGCGACAACAGGACGCGAAGCGGTAGCGCACTAGCTGGTTGCACTCCAGGTGCTCATCGCCTCGATCTCGTCTGGCGTTGTTGCGGCTTGGGTCGGGATCGGTGCTGACGGCGATCTTCTTGCCTTGGGCAGCATCCCCGAATTCCCGTCGGCTTGCGAATCCTGAAGCTTGTAGAGCAACGATCTGTAACTGATGTTGAGCCATTTGGCAGTCTTTCGGCGACTCCATCCATTCGCCTCCAGCACTTTCAAAATGATCTGCCGCTCCAGATCCTGCGTGGCGGCCTTGGTGATCTCTTTCAGTGACACAGGGTTGGCCAAATCTATTTCGGCGTTCAGCCCGGACGTGTTGGCCAGGACAGGTTGAGCAAGCTCGGCCGCCAAGGCATCTTCGCTGCCGATCAGAATGTAGCTGCGAATCGCATTTTCCAATTGCCGGATGTTCCCCGGCCAGTTGTAGCGCTGCATTAAGCGCATCACGTCGCGCGAAAGGGGCTTCGGGTTGCGGCGAAATGCCTTCGAGTGCAGATCGAGAAAATAGTCGATCAGCATCGGCAGATCCACCACCCGCTGGCGCAGCGGCAGCAGTTCAATGGTCACGGCATTGATGCGGAAAAAGAAATCCAGTCGAAAACTTCCCTGCTCGGTTAGTTGCCGCAGGTTTGCGCTGGCCGCGCTCACCAGCCGGGTATTGACCTTTCTAGGCTCTTGACCTCCAACCCGCATGAAGCTGCCATCCTGAAGCATCTGCAGCAACTTGGCCTGCACAGCGAACTCCAGGTCGCCAATCTCATCGAGGAACAAGGTTCCCATGTGGGCCAGTTCCACGCGGCCGCGCTTGGTGGCATACGCTCCGGTGAATGCGCCCTTTTCATAGCCAAAGAGTTCCGACTCGATCAGGGAGTGCGGTATCGCAGGGCAGGCCACCTTGACCAGGGCGTTCTTCGAGCGATTCGAGAGGGAATGCAGCAATTTGGCGAAGATCTCCTTGCCGGTCCCGCTCTCGCCCTGCAAGAGTACCGGAACGGTCGTCTCGGCGACCCGTTCCAGCTTTTCTCGAGCGACCGCCATCTGTGGCGTTTGCCCGAAGATGATCTCAAGCGGCGGTAGATCGCGGAGATCGACTAATTCAGTGGCTTGTGCCAGGAGCATGCTCACGCCTATCCGGTCCAGGGGTTGATTTCTCTTGTTTTGTTAGCAACTTCCAAGCCAAATGCCATCGACAGTCCCGTAACTGACAGAAAAAACACTCGTAAACCCAAGATCAGTGGATAGCAATCCAGGGTCGCATTGCAGCCTCGAATGGGGATTCTTGCCGTGATATGTGTAAATGTTTGCACATAATGGCGAATCATTTACCACTTTTCGGTGGTAAGATGGTGAGCAAGTGCCAAGACTTTGAGTTCATGCGAGAGTGAACCCCCTTCTCTCTTCGTGCGCCAAAACCCCGGGCCGGAGGTGTTTGACCTGCACCCCGCTGCAACTCTCGGCGGGGATCTCTCAAACCTGTCTGGTATGGGATCTTCCATGCGCGGTCTGACGGCAATGCGAAGAACCCCGGATGTGATCACTTTGGCTGGAGCGTCAATGAAGACGAAGAGCAAGCGCAATCCTCACATCGCGATTCTCGATCCCGATCCCGCAATCCTGAAATACCTTCACCGCATTCTCGCGGACCGCTTTAGCGTTAGTACATTCACCGAGGCTGCGGAACTAATCCAAAGCCTTAAAGAGGCGCCATCGGCCGACCTGCTTCTGATGGATTGGCACATCGACGAGGACGGCGAAGGAGAAAACTCACTTGGCCTGCTTACCGAGCTTCGCGCTTCCCATCCGGCGCTTCCGATCATTCTGCTTGCATGTACCGCTGAACTAAGGGATGTCGTGGCGGCGACTCGCATGGGTGCTACGGACGTCGTCCTCAAGCCCTTTCGAAAAGCCGACATCGATCAGGCGGTCGAAGAGTGCCTTAAAGAGACTGAGAAGCCGGGGACTGAAGACGAAGATGGGATCAAGGAAATCCCCCTCGATGAGAACACATCATTTGTCATCTCCTGCAAGCGTATGAGGGAGATCGAGACCCAATGCAGACTGGTGGCGAGGGCAGACATTCCGGTCCTTATTCTCGGAGAAAGCGGCACCGGCAAGGAAGTCGCCACCTTGTTCATCCACAAGATGTCGGCCCGCAGCCAGCGCAGCTTCATGAAGGTCAACTGCGCGGCCATGCCGGCCGATCTGCTGGAGAGTGAACTCTTCGGCTATGAGCCGGGCGCCTTCACCGGAGCGGTCAAATCCAAGCCAGGCAAGTTCGAGATCTGTAACAACGGCACGATCTTTCTCGATGAGATTGGCGAGATGCCAGCCGTCTTGCAGGCCAAGCTCCTGCAGGTGCTCCAGGATGGAAGCTTCTCGCGCCTGGGCAGCCGGTCCAGCGTCAAAGTCGATGTGCGCGTGATTGCCGCAACCAACATCGACATCAAAGATGCCATTGCGCGCAAGGTCTTTCGCGAGGATCTCTACTACCGTCTGAATGGCTTTACTCTGAAGATGCCTCCGCTGCGGGAGCGCCCTGAAGAGATCCCGATTCTGGCCAATCACTTCATGCGCAAGGTGGCCGCGAAGTACGAGCGCGATCCGTTGCCGATCTCGCCGGCGCTCATGCAGGCTCTTGCCAGCCACTCGTGGCCCGGCAATCTCCGCGAACTCGAAAACACTGTCAAACGCTACCTCATCCTGGCCGATGAGCGGACAATCATCGACGAGTTGGTTCCTCGCCAAAACACTGAGTCATTGGCGTCTGGCGGGACAGAAACCGAGGACAGCGGAAGCCTGAAGAATCTTGTCAGGAACTTGAAGGGCGGTGCGGAATCCGCCGCCATCGCAAGAACGTTGGAGGGAACTGGATGGAACCGCAAGGCAGCTGCAAGCGAACTGCAGATCAGCTACAAGGCACTGCTCTACAAGATCAAGCAGTACAATCTCTTTCCGCCCCAGAAGCAGTTCAATCCAAGCCCGAGACACCATGCATGAATCCGTTCGCCAGTAGCGGCAATTCGCCCAGGTCGGAGAAGATTGTGATCCGGTTGGGATCGAGGACAATCCGGGGATACCTCGACACTTTGCCTTTCAACACTGTCGAAGAGTTGCTGAGCCGTGCTCCCAACAGCTCACCTGAGAGCTTCCGGGTTCGTCACCTCGAGTCCAATCTCGTTGAGGAAATACCCGCCAAGGAGATCAAGGCTGTCTTCTATGTCAACAGCTTTGAAGGCGACTCGAACCATCAGGAGCTTCACTTCCATTCCCGCGCGCCCATCGTCCATGGAATCTGGGTGCGGTTGCAGTTTCTCGACGGCGAGGTCATGGAGGGAATCATCTACAACTCCATCCGCTATCTCGTCGACCCAGGCTTCTTCCTGCAACCTACCGATCCTGACAGCAATAACCGGCTCGTGTACGTGCAAAAAAGTTGGTTGGCAGACTATCGTGTCCTTGGAATGCGCAAGCTCTAGGGCCTGTCATCTAATTCCCCAGGGGCGGCGTTGCGGAATTGGATGACAGACCCTAGGCGCACACGAATTCAGAGACCTCCGGTTCAGGCAGCACGCGACCGGGGAGCCTCAACAGTTGGGTCACGGCCTCTGCGCTCATCGGGCGAGCAAAGAGAAATCCCTGGCCATAGCGGCATCCCATCTCGCGCAACAGGCGGTATTGCTCGACGGTCTCAATCCCTTCAGCCACCACATCCATGCCCATCACGCGGGCCAGTTCAATGATTGTTCGAACGATTTGCAGTGGTTGCTCGCCTTCGTTCATGCGGCTCACGAAGGAGCGGTCGATCTTGAGCACGTCAAAGGGAAACGAATGCAGATAGCTGAGAGAGCTATAGCCGGTGCCAAAGTCGTCCATGAGCAGCGAAACGCCCAGCCTGCGCAGGCCGCCCAGCACTTCCAAAGCGGTATGCACGCTGGGGATGAGGCTGGATTCGGTCATCTCCAACGCGAGTTGCCGGCTGGAGATGCCAGATTGCATCAACAGGGCCTCGACGTGGTCGGCCAGGCCTTCCCTGGAAAACTGGCGGGCGGAGAGGTTGACACCGACCCGCAGCGAGACCAGGCGTGGATCCTCGTGACACCACTTCTGTATCTGGCTGCAGGCCTCGGCCAGCCCCCAGTCGCCGATCGGCAAAATCAACTCGCTCTCTTCGGCGCGCGGAATAAAGTCCATCGGCGGGATCAATCCCCGCTCGGGGTGTACCCAACGTATGAGTGCTTCAAGACCGATGATCTTGCGCGTTGCCAGTTCCACCTCCGGTTGGTAATAGAGCACGAATTGGCTTTGGTCAAGCGCCTGCCGCAGATCTGCTTTGCTCGGCCAGCTTTCGTCGGAACTCTCGGCAGTGCGGCGTTCCGCTCCTGGCCCGTTCCGGCTGAAGTTCCTGCGCAGCCTGCGCAGTTCCAATTGGCCTGAGACCAGGTCGGCCAGGCTTTCCAGTGCGCGAATCGACTCCGCCTGCATCATCTCGCGCGGTTCATTGTGAAGAATGGTCAGGGTTCCGATGATCATCCCGCCGGAAGAGCGTACGGGAGCGCTGGCAAAGCTCGTCGCGCCAAGTTGCTTGAGCCGCGGCATCAGCGTCTCGCGCCGAGGATGTTTGAAGATATTCGGCACGATCACCGCCCCGTCTTCTTCAAGCACCAGGTCGAAGATGGAGTGTTTGCGGGGAAACTCGCGAGGTACCTGGCGCCAGCAGGACTTCATCCAAACGCGGCTCTCGTCGCAAAATGAGATGCCTGCCGAATCGGCCTGAAAATACTCTGCCGCCAGCCGCGTAATGGCATCGTAAGCCGCTTCGGGAGGGGTGTCCAGAATCTCGACTGAATTGAGCGCAGCCAGCCGGGCGTCTTCCAACTGCCTGTCCACTCCCCCAATCTGAATTCCGTCACTCTCCATTTCCGTTCGCGGCATCTTGACTCCTGGGTTCGCCTCGATTTTGCAACCAGTTCTCAGTGAGCGGCTGCTACCCGTCTTTCGGGTTCGCAAAGAGAAAAGCACTCCCCATCCCCGTTGGCCTTGCATTTGACCAGTTCGGCCGCAAGAGGCGTGGCGCGTCCAACAAGAGCGCCCGCTCCAGTTCCACTCCATTCATATCGGGTGCGTTGACTCAGGCCATGAGGTTACCGCGGAACGCTCCGTGCGAGTACCCAACCAGCGATCTTGGATCATTTTCGGGTTGCAGCCTGACCCGTTTCAGTCCACAAGAAGCTGAGCTGATCGGCGTCGTCCTGGATCTGCTGTTCCACGCTGACTCCAGCCGAGTGGCCTCCGGTGAGGCTGTAATCCAGCAATATCGGTCGTCCGCTCGATGAAGCTGCCTGCAGTAACGCCGTCATCTTGCGGGCGTGCAGCGGGTCGACGCGCGTGTCGTTGTCTCCGGTAAAAAACATTACCGCGGGGTAGGCCGTATCGGCCTTTACATTGTGGTAAGGCGAGTACTTCAACAGATAGGAAAGCTGCTTTTCGTTCTCGGACGACCCATACTCCGTCTTCCAATAAGAACCCACCAGGAACCTCTGGTAGCGCAGCATATCGAGCAGCGGATAGCCGCACCAAACGGCCGAAAACAGCTCCGGCCGTTGCGTGATCGAGGCGCCCATGAGCAGCCCGCCGTTTGACCGGCCTGTGATGGCGAAGTGCGCGGTTGACGTGTACTTGTTGGCAATCAGGTACTCGGCGGCTGCGAACCAGTCGTCAAAGACATTCTGTTTTTTCTCAAACATCCCCTGCTCGTGCCAGCTCTCGCCATACTCGCCGCCGCCGCGCAGGTTGGGCACGGCAAACCAGCCTCCCTGCTCCAGCCACCACGCAAACGCCGGATTCCAGTTGGGAGTCAGGCTGATATTGAAGCCGCCATAGCCGGTCATGAGCAGCCTTTCTGCTCCGTCCTGCTTCAAGCCTTTTTTGCCGGCGATAAACATCGGAACCTTCGTCCCGTCCTGCGACTTGAAGAAGACCTGCTTCAGCTCATACTGGCTCGAATCGAACGGGATCTTCGGTTGCGCGAAGATCTCTTGCTTTCCGGTAACCGTATCCAGCCGGTAGAGCGTGGGCGGTTGAATGAACGACTGGAAGCTGAAGAAACCATAGCGCTCGCTCGGGCGACCCTCGACGATTGAGGCAGATCCGATGCTGTCATAGTCGATCTTGCCCTCGGGCTTGCCTTCCAGCGTGTAGACCGTGGTCTCCGATTGCACGTCTTTGAGCCTTTCGACGTAGATCTTCCCGCCAACAATCGAGAAATCTTCAATCACGTCGGGGCCTTCGGGCACAATCGTCTTCCATGCCTCGGGCATGACGCCGGGATCGGCCCTGAGTATTCGTCCCTTCGGCGCCTGATAATCGGTCTTCACGTACCACGCGCCCTTGGCGTAGATCGCCGAGAAGCGGTTATCCAATCCCCAAACTAGAATGTCAAAGAAAGAACCGGCCTTGGTCAGATCGCGAAAGACGATATCCACGCGCCGCGCCGGCACACCACGGTCGATCTGGATAACCAGATAGCGCCCGTCGTCGGTCACATCGGCGCTGAAAAGATCGTTCTGCCCCAACTCTTCGCCACGAAACTCGCGACCGAAGATCATTTTGTCTTGTGAGGTTCGCGTCCCGATCCGGTGCTGGTAGAGCAGCGTTCCCGCCTTGTCGACTCGGGCGTAGTAGAAGCTCGCTCCATCCGGGGCAAACTTCACGCTTTCGTAGCGTGCGCTCGGCAACTCATCTTCCAGCGTCTTGCCGGTCTTTATATTTCGCAGGTGGATGGAGGTTTCGTCCGCGCCACCTTCCCGCACCCGATAGGCCAGCAGCGTTCCATCGCGCGACACATCGGCCAGACCTACCGATGTATTCGGGTCGCGACTCAGGGCGGCCGGGTCAATCAGCCTCTCGTCCTTCCCGGTCCATGTCCGGCGAAGATAGATCGAGGCTTGCTCCTCGCCCGCCAGCCGTTTGGTGAAGAAATAGCTGCCGCCACGCTCCAACGGCAGCGACCACCGCGAGACGTGTTCCAGCTCGTCCAGATCGTCCAGCAGTTGGTTGTGAATGCGCGCCTGCTTCAGATAGCGCGCCGTGTAGCCGTTCTCGGCGTCGATGAAGCTCCGCGTGTCGAGGCTCTTGGCATCCTCCAGCCAGCGGTAGCTGTCCTGGATCTTCGTCCCGAAGTAGTCGTCGGAAACAGGTTTAGCCTCGGCGGCAGGCGGCGCCGGCAGAGTAATACCCTCTCGGCCATGAATCGTCTGCGCAAGCCCGCTCATCGCAACTCCAACCCACAGCAAAACTCCCAATCCAAAGGTCCGCTGCATGACAATGCCCTCATGCCGACAGAATACGCACAAGATGAGACGGTTGCGAATGGCAATTAGGTATTCCATCAGTGCAATCCCATGAGCGAAGAGGAATGCATGCTGTCGCGAAACGGTGGGAGACCACGAAAAACGGGTACCCCAACTCCCGATCTTGGGACCTGGGAAACTGAAACACTCAAACCCGCCCTTCCAAGGCTGCCGGGGTGCCCCATCCATTTCGCGCACCTTGCGAAATGGGTGGGAAACCACGAACCCAATTACGCACAAGCGTCGTCTGCCGCACTGCAGACGCCCGTGGCCGGCGCTCAGCCAAGCAACTCTCCAACAATCTCCGCCGCGGCCGTCAGCGCCGCGTCGATCCCCGCCTGGTCCTTGCCCCCGGCTTCGGCGATCTCAGCTTTTCCGCCGCCCGATCCGCCAACAAGCTTGGCGACCGCCCCGACAAGTTTTCCGGCTTGAATCCGCTTGGTCAAACCTGGAGTCACTCCGGCGATCAGCACGACCTTGCCCTCAGGCTGCGCCGAAGCCAGCACGACCACACCCTCGCCCAGTTTTTGTTTTAGGTTGTCTACGAGCGTTCGCAACTGCCCGCGCTCCAGCGAGTCGGCCCGCAGTGTCACCAGGCGCACGCCCTTCACATCCACTCCGCGCGCAAGCGCCTCATCCAGAGCCCCGGCAGCCGACTTCATCCGCGCCTCTTCCAGCTCCCGCCGCAGTTGCTTCAGCTCGCTCTCCTGCGAAGCCAGCTTCGCGCGGAAGGAATCCGAGAGGCTGCCGCCCTCAGCCGGAGGAGCCAATTGCGTGACGATCTGCGAGACAGCAAAGTCCTGCCGGAATGCATCGAGCGCACCCATGCCGGTGATGGCCTCAAGCCGACGGACGCCTGAAGAAACAGAGCCCTCGCTGACGATCTTGATCAGCCCGATCTCGCCTGTAGCCCGCGTATGCGTGCCGCCGCAAAGCTCTGTCGAGAAGCCATCGGACAGCTTGACTACGCGCACCTTGTCGCCGTACTTCTCGCCGAAGAGCGCCATGGCGTGGTACTCGTTCACGGCCACGTCGATGGGAACGTCTTCGAGGGTCTCGACCCGCGCATCGGCCAGGACTTCACGATTCACAATGGACTCGATCTCTTCCAACTCTTCGTCGGCTACCTGTGCGAAGTGAGAAAAATCGAAGCGCAGACGGTCTGGATGGACCGCTGAGCCGGCCTGCTTCACATGCGTCCCCAGCACCTGCCGCAACGCCGCGTGCAGCAGGTGCGTCCCCGTATGATTCCGCCGGATCGCATCGCGGCGCTCCTCATCAACGTAAGTGTTGACCAAGTCACCTACGGCTAGTGGCTGCTTGAGCAGAGCTCTGTGAGCCCGGACACCCTGCACAGGCATCGCACAACCCTGAACTTCCGCAATCTTGGCTGTGAGGTCATGTGAGAAGAGTGAACCGGTGTCACCCACCTGGCCGCCAGAGTCCCCGTAGAAGCTGGTCTTATCCAGCACCACATCAACCGTGTCGCCTGCGTTCGCGACGGGCACGCCCACGCCGTCTTTTACTATGGCTAGAACCTGAGCGCCTGCAACGTTCAGCTGCTTGTAGCCTAGAAAGTCCGTCTTCGGCAATTCGCGATAGGCGGGACTGGCGGACTTCTGACTCCCGCCCTTCCAGGAAGCGCGCGCACGTGCTTGTTCCTCAGCGCGTGCTTTCTCGAAGCCCTCCATGTCGAACTCAATACCAGCGTCTCGGGCGGCATCAACCATAAAGTCGAGCGGAAGGCCGTAGGTCTCGTAAAGATGAAACGCAGTACTCCCATCGAAAAAGCGCGGAACTTTTTGAATCTGATCGATTAAGCGTAGATGTGCATCTTCAGTCTTCAGCGTTGCAGCCTCGGCGTTCTCGAACGAATCGTCGAACTTAGAGGCTGTGTCACCGATTTTTTCGAGAAGTTCCTGCGCACCAGGCGGCAGAGTCACTCCCCGTGATCGGGTCACGATCTGTCTGATTTTTGCGGCTGCATCTACAGATCCGGAAAGAGCATCCCTTATGATGCTCAGCTTCTCTTGAAGTTTCGTATCCCCGAGCTTGAGCACGCGATCGAACTGCTTCTCCTCTGCCTCAACGACCTTGGCCACGCGAGCAGCCGAATCAATCAACTCCGGATAAGCACCCTGCATCAAATCCCGCACGGCATAGACCATCTGATAAAGAAACGGCTGTTCCTGTCCCAACAGCCGCCCGTGCCGAATCCCACGCCGCAGAATCTTCCGCAGCACGTACCCGCGGCCTTCATTCGAAGGCAGAACGCCGTCATTGATGAGAAATGTTGCCGCACGCGCGTGATCGGCGATGATGCGCAAGCTCGCGTTGGCGACGAGGCTTTCTATTCCCTCAGGGGCTAAAGCCCCAGCCGATGGGTGAGCGCTTTCGGCACGACTAAAGTCGTGCCCTGACACAAGACCATGCTCTTCTGAGGGACCATTGATGTCGCGGCCGGGAACAGTGCTTTTGCGGAAAGCTTTTGCGAGGCCGGTTAGCTCGGCGGCTCTCTGAATTAGCGGCGTAAATAAACCTGTCTCGAAGTTACTGACCTTGCCTTGCAGCACAGCGGCCAGGCGTTCAAGGCCTGCGCCGGTGTCGATCGAGGGCTTGGGCAGCGGCGTGAGAGTGTAACCTGTGGTCTTCCCGTTCGCTAAAACCGCCGCGCGGTCAAACTGCATGAAGACCAGGTTCCAGATCTCGACATACCGGGCTTCATCTTTTCC
Source organism: Occallatibacter sp. (assembly GCA_049522255.1). Classification (GTDB taxonomy): domain Bacteria; phylum Acidobacteriota; class Terriglobia; order Terriglobales; family Acidobacteriaceae; genus Telmatobacter. Next base: position 489 of record JBEKOA010000016.1, on the reverse strand, counting down.
GAAAGGCAAATCGACGCCGGGCGTCTCGGCGGCCTCGATGCCCATGTCGTAAAAGATCTCAGAACACGGGCCGCAGGGGCCGGTTTCGCCCATCTGCCAGAAGTTATCCTTCAGGCCGTATTCAAAAATGCGCTCCTTGGGAACGCCGGCTTCGATCCAGTAGCCCTCGGCCTCGTCGTCGCGCGGCACGCCGTTCGCGGGGTCTCCCTCAAAGATCGTCACATACAGCCGGTCTTTGGGAATGTTCAACCACTCAGGGCTGGTCACCAACTCCCAGGCGAAGTTGATCGCGTCCCGTTTGAAGTAATCGCCAAACGAGAAGTTCCCCAGCATCTCAAAAAACGTATGATGCCGCCGGGTGAAACCGACGTTTTCGAGGTCGTTGTGCTTGCCGCCCGCGCGGACGCATTTTTGAGAGGTGGTCGCCCGCGAGTACTCGCGCCTCTCGGCCCCCAGAAACAGGTCCTTGAACTGGTTCATTCCGGCGTT
>JBEKOA010000015.1:0-65685 GCA_049522255.1 Occallatibacter sp. | reverse complement strand
GATCGCCTACGACCTCCTGGAACTTCCATTCGGTTTTGATTTTGACGTTCTGATACAAGACCACTGATTTATTGGCCAAGCCCATGCTCCTTCCTGCGGTTGGATGGAAGCTGAATTGGGCTGGAATGAATGCGAACCAGCGAGTGCCAGCGGGAGCCAGCAGACGCCAATTTGAGGCAACAAATAGTAAAACGGACCTCGCGATCCGCTCTAAGTGATTGATTTTAAAAGATTTGGTGCCGAAGAAGGGACTCGAACCCCCACACCCTTGCGAGTACGTGGACCTGAACCACGCGCGTCTGCCAATTCCGCCACTTCGGCACAAGACACAATTTCAGCGCTCTGCGCTGAAACGGCAGCAACTCTGAGTCTCGCAAATGCCGCCCCCGGTGTCAAATTTCGAATGACGAATCGGTCGGCCGGAGCGATTGCCCCGGCCCCGGCGTGATTCTTAGACCAGTTTCGCGTCGAGCGTGATTTCGGTGTTGTTGGCGAAGAGCTTCGAAATGGGGCAGCCACCCTTGGCGTCGGCTGCGGCCTTGTCGAAGACTTCCTTTGAGGCACCGGGAACCTTGGCCGTGGTGGTGAGCGCGATGCGTGTGATTGCGAAGCCCTCGCCGACTTTGGCCAGCGTTACCGCTGCATGGGTTTCGATCTTCTCCGGTGTCAGGCCCGCCCCGCCCAACTGCGCGCCCAATGCCATCGAGAAACAACTGGCGTGTGCCGCGGCGATCAGCTCTTCGGGAGTGGTGCCCGAGTCTGCGCCTTCAAAGCGCGTGGCGAACGAGTAGTTCGCGTTGCTCAAAACGCCGGTCGCGGTCGAGATGGTGCCCTTGCCTTCTTTCAGCGAACCTGTCCAGACTGCACTTGCCTTGCTTGCCATGGTTCCTCCTCGGGTTGATCGAGCTTGGTTTGATTGAGTCATTTTGGGGAGTTGCGCTGCCTGGTCTGCCGCGGCGAGCTGGAAACCCACTGCCTCGGCGAATGCCCAACGTGAGTTCGATGCAACAAAGGTCCGCTAGGATGCGTTGGTCCCGTCGTAAAGGTCCGCGGACGTCTCACTTCTCAAGCTGTTATCGCGCGCGGCTGGCCTTGCGGGCCGCCTCGAATTCATCGCCGGGAAGCCATTCCACGCTCTTTGGCTGCTCGCTGGCCAGCCAGCCAAGTACAAAACCAAAACGCGCAAGTTTGGCGTTACCACGGAAGTCCCAATCCGCACGGTACTCGTCTGACGGCTGATGGTAATGGTGTTCTTCGTAGTCCTCGACCTGTTGCTTGCCCCACTCCGGCGTGCGGCCCTCGAAGAGATCTCCCTGATCGACCGAGAAGGCGGGAACACCCACTCTCGCCAGCGAAAAATGGTCTGAACGGTAGTAGTGGCCGGCTCCCGGCTCCGGATCGGGCTCAAGAGCCAGATCGAAGGCTTTGGCGACCATCTGAACCGTAGGCCAGTAGTCGATGCGCTCCGCGCCGCCTAAGCTGACCGAGCGCGGAATCCCGATGGGCAACAACATGTCGAAGTTCAAGTCGAGCGCAATCTGGTCCGCGGGAATCGGCGGATGAAGCCCAAGAAACTCCGAACCCAGCAAACCCTGTTCCTCGGCGGTGACGGCGGCGAAGTAGACGGCATGAGGCGGCCGCACAGTCGATTGCGCAAATGCGCGGGCCATCTCCAGCAGAATGCCGCAGCCGGTGCCGTTGTCTGCCGCGCCGTTATAGACGTTGTCGCCCTTGGCGTCCGGATCGATGCCGAGATGATCGTAGTGAGCGGTATAAAAGATCGCTTGATTCGCTGTGTTTGCCCCAGGCACGCGGCCGACGACATTGGAGCTGATGTAGCGGCGGACGCGGCTCTCGATGTGAGCGCGTAGCCGCACGGGTAGTTCAATCGCGTGAAATGCACCGGGTTTGCCTGCAACTTCGATTGCCTTGTCCAGCTCGCCGAGTCCTGCCTGCGTGAAGAGGCGCTGAGCCACGTCATGCTGAATCCAGGCCGCCGCACGCAGAGTAGCCAATGGATCGCCCTCAAGGTAGCTCTTCTCGACGGCCTGAGAGTTGCGCACCACATCCCAGCCATAGCTGGCCAGATCGGTGCGGTGAATGACCAGCACGCCTACAGCTCCGCGTCTCGCGGCCTCCTCGTACTTGTAGGTCCAGCGGCCGTAGTAGGTCAGAGCCTTGCCCTTGAAGAAGTTCGGATCATCGGAGGGCGGCTCGTTGACGATGACCAGGGCGACCTTGCCCTTGAGGTCTATTTCCTTGCCTTCGGGGCCCGCGTAGTCATCCCAGTGGTACTCCGGCGCGTGGATTCCGTAGCCCACAAAGACGATGGGAGCATCGAAGTCGGCTATCTCCTGTCCGGTCTGATCCTTGGATACGATCTCTGTCCCGTAAGCAAGATCGATGGGCTGGCCGTTGGAGGGCACAAAGGAAAACTTCGTCTTATCCTCATCGGTATGCACGGCTACCAGCGGGACCTTTTGAAAATATGTCCCGTTGTCGCCGGCCGGCTCAACGCCCTCGAGGGCAAACTGGGTGGCGATATATTCGGCGGCCAGCTCTGCGCCGCGCTTGCCGGGTCCTCGGCCTTCGAGCAGGTCGAGCGAGAGGAAGCGAACGTGTGCGCGGATCTTTTCTCCGTCGATGGAAGCGGCGGCGGCGCGTGCGGCAGGCGGCAGCCCGGGGATCTCCGGAACTAGACCAGCGATTGGTTGCTGAGCACGAGCAAGAGCAAAGGGGAAAAGGCCTGCGGCGGCGGTGGCGAAGACCAGCATGTGGTTCATGGGAGCTCCCGATTCAGAGCAGGCGTATTCGTCTGCACGCCTCGACTGCATTCAGAGTACGTCTTCCCCAATCTACGGGGCAATGGTGTCGAGCGGGGCGGCGGCTAGCAGATGAGCGCGGGTGAGCACCTTGCGCGTCAGGCCGGTGAGCGCCATTCCTGCGGCCTCGCCGAGCGAAACCCAGCGCCGCTCGCCGCCGGGCACGGTCAGTTCGTCGATGTCGTCTTCGAACACAGTGCGAACGCGCACATAGTAGTTCACTTGCATGATGGCATGGCGCAGGGTCATGCGCAGCTCATTCTCGGGGACCGATGAGTCGATGAGCCTGGGCAGCTCCCACAGCCCCGGCATCACGGTCAGCGAAGATGGGCGTTGCTCCAGCAGAACCTGCCGGTTGGACTGCCCGGCATGCTCACCAATTCGCACCGAGAGCGCGTGGGCCACCTCGCGGCAAAGCATAGGCGGACGCGCCGCGGTCTGGTGCTCCCCTTGAGTCTTGCAATCGGCGGCCACCGGACAAATGCCGCACTGCGGATTGCGCGGCAGGCAAAGAGTTGCGCCCAGCTCCATCAAGGCCTGATTCGAGTCCCCCGGCCGCAGGGGCGAGACGAGCTTGCCGGCCAGCCGCTCGATCTTGCTCCGGAGTTGAGCACCGCCGCCCGAGCGGCTGCCGGCCTTCCAGCCCTCCAGTCGGCACAAGACTCGCTCGACGTTGCCATCCACCACGGCTACTCGCTCGCCGTGGGCGATGCTGGCCACCGCCGCGGCAGTGTAGGCGCCGATGCCCGGCAGCAGGCGCAGTTCGTTCGCGGTGTTGGGCAGGTTGCCCTGGTGATGGTCGGCCACAAACTGGGCTGTCTTGTGCAACATCCGCGCCCGCCGGTAGTAGCCAAGCCCGCTCCAGAGTGCGAGAACATCTTGTTCCGGCGCCAGCGCCAGGGAAACCAGCGTAGGGAAGCGCCCCATAAAAGCTTGGTAGCGCTCGATCACCACGGCAACGCGGGTCTGTTGCAGCATGACCTCAGAAACCCAGATGGCGTAGGGATCCTGGCTGCGCCGCCAGGGCAGGTCGCGCCGGCTGCGCTGGTACCACGCCAGCAGGCGCTCGCGCACCCTGACGATCTTTTCCGGCTCCCACTCCTGCTTGCCCATGCGCAAAGCTTATCAGGCTGCGGGAGCCCCGCTCAGGCCATCGGAGCGAACCATCGGGTCAAGGCTTTATCCAAGACTTCGAACTGGTCAAAAAGCCTCTAGTCCGTCCTCTCGGTAGTCTGGTATGGTTTTGCATTGGAGGAAACACCATGAAGCTTCGCAACATGCTTTTGAGCAGCTCTCTGATTATCGGACTTGCCGTCGGCGGCGTCACTCTAGCCCAGAACGTGAGTCCAGCCCGCCATCCGAACCTGGCGGCTGCGCAGGAACTCATTGACAGGGCCTTTGAAAAGGTCACTGCCGCGCAGGAAGCCAACGAATTCGACATGGGCGGCCATGCTGCTAAGGCCAAGGAGTTGCTTATGCAGGCCCGCGAAGAGATCAAGAAGGCGGCCAGGGACGCCAATCACCACGACCGTTAGATTCTTCCGGCTCTGAATTCAAAAGGGCTTGGCGGCCCTCGGCACAACCCCACAAGGACACAGCTTGCTGATGGCCGCCTGGACCCGCCCCAATCAACCGTGCTCATTCAAACGGCAGGAAAGCCCTGCCGGGGCGCGGCTGGGAATCGAACGGCTGGATTGCACCCCGCGATGCGGCGGAATGCGATAGGCTCATAGTTGTATGGAAATCACCTGCAGCCGTTGCCACCAGACCGTCGAGGCCGAGAGTTGCTACTGCCCCACGTGCGGGCTGCCGCAACTGATGTACGCGCCAGACGGCCCCCCTGGGCAAAATCAGCCTGCGCGGTTGGATGAGGGCCCGCGGGATGCGGCCACCATCGATTGGAAGCCGGCCTTGCGCGCTGCTGTGCTGATGGCCGTCCCGGCAGGACTGCTGTCGAGCGCTGCATCGCCGCTGGACCATCTTGAATTGCTCTGGATGACTTTGGCAGCAGGCTGGGCCGTCGTGCTCTATGTGCGCAGCCAGCGTCCGGCATGGATCACCTTCGGCGCCGGCGCGCGTATCGGCCTGGTGACCGGCCTGATGGCTGCGTGGCTGTCCTTTGGCATCAGTGGCGCAGCCTTGTTTGTGGAGCGTTTCCTCCTCCATCATTCAAGCCAGATGGATGCGGCATGGAAGGCTGCCATCGACTTAGGGCAGCAACTGACTCAACAGTGGACGACACAGATCGGCGTCGCGGATGCGGGGCAAATGCAGGCGCAAAGAATTCAAATGCTCTCGCCGGAGGGCCATGCCGGCTGGCAGGTCTTCGGGCTCGCCAGCAATTCGCTCTTTCTGATCCTCTTTGGCGTCGCCGGCGGCGCGATGGGCGCGCGTCTTCTGGCACGCACCCGCAGGCCAGAGATTTAACGCCACTTCTGCACAACTTGCCCTCAAGCCCAAAACCCTCGTATCATCCTGCGAGAGACACGCTGCGAAAGAGTACTCATGACCGAAGCCCACAGCAAAACCGGAAGCAAGCCCTCCCTGCGCACCAAGGGCAGACTGATGTCCGCCTCTGAGATCGAGCGCACACTCGTCCGTCTGGCCCACGAGATTGTTGAAAAGAGCAATGGCAGCGAAGATCTGGCGCTGGTCGGCATCAAGCGCCGGGGCATTCCGCTGGCCGAACGGCTGGGCAAGCTGATCTCCGGCATCGAGAAGCGCAAGGTCGATACCGGCATGCTCGACATTCAGTTCTATCGCGACGATCTGTCTACAACAGGCGTGCGCCCCGTCGTCACTCCCGGAGCCATCGGGTTCGACATCAATGGCCGCGACGTGGTGCTGTGCGACGACGTGCTTTACACTGGCCGGACGATCAGGGCCGCGCTGGACGCTCTCTTTGACTATGGGCGCCCGCGCCGCGTGCAACTGGCTGTGTTTATCGACCGCGGTCACCGGGAACTGCCCATCGAAGCGACCTATATCGGCCGGCGCGTACCCACCAGCAGCCGCGAAATCATCGAAGTCAAGTTCCAAGAGGTCGACAACGACGAGCAGGTTCTGCTGGTCGAGCGGATCGACTAAGAGAGACAGCTTCTAGCCTCTAGCTTCTAACTAGAAGCTGCCCGCTAGAAGCTAGAAGCCGAAGAAGAATGAGCCCGACCGCAACGTCAGCCCGCCGCGCGCTTCACACACCGCCTGTTGCCGCATCGCCGTTTCCATACAATCCCGGTTCGCTGCTTTCGTGCCAGGATCTGACTCTCGAAGCTCTGAGCCATCTGCTTGCCCGCGCCACGGCTCTCGAAAACCAGGACCCGCTGGAGCGCGCCCGAATTCTCGCCAAGCGCCGCATCGCTCTACTCTTTTATGAGTCCTCAACCCGCACCCGAACCAGCTTTGAACTGGCCGCCAAGGGACTGGGCGCCGACACGACGCTGGTTTCAAGCCTATCTTCGAGTATTGAAAAAGGCGAGTCGCTGAAAGATACCGGGCTGACGCTGCGCGCGCTGGGGGCCGAGGCGATTATCCTGCGCAGCAACTCGGGCGGCGCGCCCTGGTTGCTGGAGGCCGAGACCCGCCTGCCAGTGCTCAACGCCGGCGACGGCATGCACGAGCATCCCACGCAGGCGTTGCTCGATCTGCGCACCATGCTGGCGCATTTCGACCCCGTTACAAAGACCTGTCATCCTGAGCACATAAACAAGTCTGTCATCCTAAGCGACCGCAGCGCAGCGCAGGGAGTCGAAGGACCTGCGGTTCCGTCCGCCGCGCAACCCATCCATCAAATCAGCGCCGCAACACTTGCCGGGGTAACCGTAACCATCACCGGCGACATACTTCACAGCCGTGTGGCGCGCTCGAATATGCTGCTGCTGCCTCGGCTTGGAGCGCATGTGATCCTCTGCGGGCCGAAGGAGTTGTTGCCCGAACTGGCGGCGCAGGCCGGTCCGGGGATCGAAGTCGAACGCGACTTCGAAGCCGCGCTTCGCCAGTCGCAGGTGGTGATGATGCTGCGCATCCAGGCCGAGCGGCTAGCCGGATTGCAACTGGATCTCGAAGAATACAAGGCGGCCTATCAACTCACCGGCCAGCGGCTGGCCGCGCATGCCCCGAAGGCTCTCGTACTGCATCCCGGCCCCATCATTCGCGGCCTGGAACTGACGGCAGGCGTAGCCGATGGCCCGCAGTCAGCGATTCTGGAGCAGGTGAAGAACGGCGTGGCCATTCGCATGGCGGTGGTTGAGCGGGCGTTGCTGGCAAAAGATTTGTCTACATCCGAGGCAAGAGAAAGATGAAGCTGTCGGGCAAAGAATTTAGCCGCGTCGCGAATCTCGCCGGACTTGCGGCCAGTGAATGTTTTTTCATTTATCGCTTCTATCAGCAACGCAACTTCGAGGCATTCCTATTTATTTCCATCGCGATAGTACTTCTTTTTGGAACTTTCTATTGGATCGAATGGTTGATACGACGTCGCGTAACAAACTTTCATGTCTGCATGATAATTGGGGCGGGCGCAGGGGCGCTGATCTATTGGCACAAGGGAGATCGTACTCTGAGCATCGGTATAGCGGGTGCTGGAATATTTCTCTTAATGATATTGCTGCGAAGAATCCTTTTCCCAATGGACACGGATCAGCAAGAGAAGAATCTAAGAGACTATCGAAAAGAAGCAAATGGTCTCATGCCTATTACGAGAGACGCACTGAATCTCTTAACCTTTCTGGCGCTCGGTGTGTGCCTCTGGGCACGAGATGGTTTTCACTTTGCGCCATCAGTTAGCGTTCTATTGATTCTTCCCTTATGGTACACAGGCAAGATAATTTATCGCTTTTTTGGGACCAATTGGACAAGTGATGATGATGCTTCTGTTGAAGGCAACAGATAGCCAAGGAGGCCGCGCATGACGGCATTGGTAATTCGTGGCGGCCATTTGATTGACCCGGCAGCGGGGGTCGATGGCCCCAAAGACATTCTGCTCAAAGATGGCCGCGTGACCGACATTGCAGCGCCGGGCAAGCTGAAGGCGACGAATGGCGCCGAGGTGCTGGATGCGACCGGACTGACTGTCGCTCCGGGCCTGATCGACATGCACGTGCATCTGCGCGAGCCGGGGCAGGGCTACAAAGAGACGATCGCTACTGGCACCGCTGCTGCTGCCGCGGGTGGATTCACTTCTGTCGCCGCCATGCCGAATACGACTCCGGTAAACGATTCGCCAGAGACCACGCGCTGGATGCAGGCTCCAGAACGCAATGCTTCGGTCCGTGTCTTTCCCATTGCCGCTGCTACGCGCGCTTCCAAGGGCGAAACGATCAACGACTATGCCGCGCTCAAATCCGCCGGTGCAGTGGCCGTTTCGGATGATGGCCTTCCTATTTTGAAAGACAGTGTCATGCGCGAAGCTCTGGCCGCCGCGGCGCGCGTAGGACTGAGCGTCATCCAACATGCAGAGGACACGCGCATCACGCATGTTGCCGATAAAGTCGCCAGCATGAATGCGGGGCCAACCTCCTTCAAACTCGGCTTGCGCGGATGGCCCAATGAGGCCGAGTCCTCGATCGTCGAGCGCGATATTCGCCTGGTGGGCGAACTGCGAGAGGCGCGGCCCCACCTGCACGTAGCCCACCTCTCAACGGCAGCCGCGCTGGCAGCCGTGCGCCAGGCGCGCCGCAATGGGCTGCGCGTGACCTGCGAAGTGGCTCCGCACCATTTCCTGCTTACCGACGAACATGTCGGCCAATACGACACCAACGCCAAGATGTGTCCGCCGCTGCGCTCGGCCGCCGACCGCGATGCGTTGATCGAGGCTTTACTCGATGGCATCATCGACGCAATTGCCACCGATCATGCGCCCCACGCAGTGCATGAGAAAGAGGTCGAGTTTGAGCGCGCTCCGAATGGCATCATTGGCCTGGAAACGGCTCTGGGCTTGAGCCTGCGTTGGCTGCACAAGGAGTGGAAGCTGCCGCTGGGCCGCGTCTTGAGCCTGCTGAGCGCCCAACCGGCGGCACTGCTGGGATTGAAAGGCCGCGGGACACTTACAGTTGGCAGCTTTGCCGACGTAGTCGTCTTCGATCCGAAGGCCGAGTGGACGTACAACGTTCGCGAAGGGAAATCGAAGTCGAGAAACACTCCATTCGATGGCTGGAAGATGCAGGGCAAGGTCCGCTGGACGATCAGCGAAGGGCGCATCGCATACAGCTCGGAAAGCGCGGATGTAGTCTCCGCGAGCTAATCGTAAGCAAGTTTCTAGTTGACCTGCCGCTTGCTGTTCTTGGCAGCGTACATGGCGGCGTCGGCAGCGCTCAGCAGGCCGTCCCCGGTGGCGCTGTCTTCAGGGTAGAGTGCGATGCCAAAGCTGGCCGAGCCTTCCAGTGTATGCCCTTCGAGAACGAGGGGATCGTTGAAACAGGCTTCCAGTCGTTGGGCAATCTCTTCGACACCCGCGCGGTTGCGCACCAAGGGGAGCAGCACGGCGAACTCGTCGCCGCCCAGCCGCGCCAGCAGGTCGTGAGAGCGGAGCTGCTGCTTCATGCGCAGTGTCACCTCCTGCAGATAGAGGTCTCCGACGTGGTGGCCAAAGAGGTCGTTCACCTGTTTGAATTCATCGAGATCGATGTAGATCAAGCCAAAGATGCCGGCACTGGCGCGCGCCTCTTCAATCTGGGCGTCCAGACACTTCTCCAGTGAAAAGCGGTTGTGAATGTCGGTGAGCAGGTCGAACTCCGAGCGGTGCAACAGATCGGAGTAGAGCCTGCGTGTTTCAATGGCCAGCGTAGCCAGCCCCGCCGCCATAGAGAGGGTTCCAGCCTCGCTGACACATGGCTTGATGTGCGGCTCGAAGGCCGCAAAGATCGCGCCAAGCGGGGGGCCGGAGCGTGCGGGAATCTCCCTCTTTGCGATGCGCAGGGAAGCGAGTCCAGGAGGGCAGTTTCCCAACTGGGCTCCATCGGCGATCTGACACCAGCAGGGAGCTCCATCTAGCTTGTAGGAAACGAGATTCGCGATCTCCTCGACAATCTCAGCTAGAGGGCGGGTCCCGTTTATGTCCTCGAGAATGCGGCTGCGCCACTGCTCGATGTAGGCCAACGTGGAAGTCTGGCGGCGCACTTTGCGTTCCAGGACCCAGCCCCTGGCTACCATGGCGAAGACCATCAGGACCAATGCGCAGACAACAAGGATCAGGTTCTGAATGTTTAGTGGGGATGGCTTGGCGACGACCGCAATGTCTTCGATGGTGCGAAGCAGAATATCGAACGGAACCTCTCCGTCAAAAGGGTTGGCGTCCTCTAGAACGCAGATGCCTGTGACGCGAACACTCGCGCCCAGAGGAATCTGCTTCATCGGCAAAAGGCCGAATTCCGGATGACGGTAGATCGCAGTGAAGAGATGTCCACCGGAGTCCAGGACATACTCATCCTGCGAAGCCTCCCGGACTGCCGTCACCACCCGGCCTTCGATGGATACCAGGTCATAGATATTTCCGCTCGTCGTCAGCTGCTTCCAGGTCACCTGCAGCGGGTTGATGGGTGCTAGTACATGGCTATCCTGAATCTCGGCGCGGGTGAGGGCCAAAAGACCGTTATGGGTATCGGGAAATCCGATTGCGTTCGCTTGGTCGCCAACCTGCAACGGGCTACGAGTTTGTGTCGCGATCCACATGCTGCTTGCGCCATCCTGCAGCACAGCCGCCGAACCGGGATGATAGTAGGTGATGGTTCCGTGGACTCTGACCCTTTGGGTGAGATCGTTCACATGATAACCGGTGAGAACCTGATTCATCGGCGTGACCGGAAGAGACCAAGGGTTGGTTTCAGCGCGCTTGATCACCTTCACGTCCGCGAGTGAGGAGACGTCGATGTCGGCGCCTGTGGGTTGCAGTTTGCCGTCGAAGCTCTCACCGGCAGCCCCGGTGACTTCCACCTCAGCGTCCAGCAGGTCAGAGAGCGCGCTGGCATCGTCGCTGTCGATAAATGCTTCGATGTAGCCACCGTCCATCAGCAACTGCGCGTGGGCGAGGGTATGCATCGGCAGGCTCGGGTTGCGCACGTCCCTTCGTCTTTGCAGGTCGACGGCGCGAACCACGCCGCGAACCGTAACTAGCATGCAGTCGCGGCGAGTACTGATCAGCTCGTCAAAGGTGGCTGGGACGGGCTTGGGTAGCGTGCCGTGGTGGAGAAAGGTGATGCGATCGCTGACCACGTCGGGCTGAAAGTCGGGATGGGTCTTACCTTGAATCAGAACGCGATCGCCGGGAGACAGCTTGGCGTCTGTGCCGGCGCGGACGTAGATGGCAACGTCGCCATCCTGGACAAACAACGTCCTTTCAGATCCGCGGAAGAATGTGACCGTGGCCTCAAAGGCCACAGGCAACTCCTGGCTGGCTTCTGAATTATTCAGATGATGGACAGCCCTCAGAGTGGTCAGCACGGCGGGCGCTGCTGCCGAGGTTGCCGAGGACCATCCGAGGATCAAGGCAACCACTGGAATCAATCTCTTCATGGCAAATCCGGTCGATCCGGCGCTCGAATGTTAGACCTACAAAGTTTCTATCCGGCTATGTGGGTGCCACAATTGCGCCCGAGCCAATCTTCACTCTTCATTTTCTTGAGCGGCAATCCGCTAGATACGCACACCCACCACCTGAGTCTGATTATCACGCGTAGCCGGTGGATTGTAATTGCCCGGACGCAAATCCGCGAACTGGAGTAACATTCGCATCGAACTTGAGTAAGCATCGCCGCGCGATGACAGGCGAGCGCCGCGAGATGGCTACCCTATCCCTTGCGTCGGTAAAGCACCTGGAACTCGTAGCCTGGATTGGTGGGGAAGAGACCGGCGACGTGGCGCAGGCGCTCGGCGAGGGCCGGGGCGGCCAGGAGCGGATAGTCGCGTTCGCGCAGGTCGTGGTAGTCGAAGTCCACAGCCAGCGACAGCATGTAAATGGCCAGGGCATCGGAAAACGCCGCCTCGAAGAAAGCGCTACGGGAGCGCTCATCGATGGGCTTCTGGGCTGCGCGGCCTTCAAGAGCGTGACCGTCCTGTGTGCGAAGATCCGGAGTGCGTATATCCTGGGCGCGGCGGCGGGTCTCCCATGCGTCCTGGCTGGTCTCGCCTCGCACCTGGGCCTCGGCCTGCTGCCAGACGAGCGATGAAAAGCTCTCAGGTACTCCGGCGGCATCGACAAAGTTGTGGGCCACGTTGATGAAAAACTCGAAGGCCAGGCCGAAGCGATCTTCGACGAGGCGCGTCGAAAGAAAGACAGCCTCAGTGGAGCCGAAGACGGCGTTGCGGTGGCAGATGGCGCGGTCGCCGAGATCGACGGAATAGCCGGGCGCGACCATGGTATCGTCGGTGTCTGCGATGGCCAGCGGCACAAAGTAATAGGCGCGGTGTTCGAGCGCGGCAGAGAGCGTAGCCGGCACGGCGCTTACCAGCCGCTCAAGGTCGGCATCGGAGATGCGTGTCTCGCCCCACATTGCGTAGTGAATTCCGTTGGGGGCCTTGGCCACGGTCACCTGCGTGGCCACCTTCTCTGCATACCAGAGTTCGACTTGTGCACTGCTTGCCATGAGACTGTATTCTAACGCTACCGGGGGGCGAGGGTGATGCGAACCGCACAAACTGAGCGATCTGATGGCGGAACGGTATTCGGCTTTCCGCTGAAGGGTTTCGGCCTGTTCACCAGTTTGTTATTGGCCTTTGCCGCGGCGTTCTTCAGCTTTTTCGCGTCAACGGCAATTGCGATCTTTTCGCTGCTGGCGTGGAATCTGATTGGCCACCATGCTGTGAGTTACGCCGACAGCTATCGCTATGTCGGCTTTCCGGCATTCGTTGTGGTGCTTGCCTTGGCTTTGCCGCTCTTTGCCGTGCTTTGGATCAGGGCTAAGCTGGGCGAGTAAATCTCCCTGCTAGATTCCTGGTGCCGGCGTAGAATTTGCGCGGTCAAGCTTCGCCACCTGTATCTTGCGCGCCAAGCCGAGCTTTGAGAGCAGCCAGATGCCGTAGTAGTTGGGGTCGATCTCGTACCAGGCGAGACCGTGGCGGGCTGAGACCGGGTTGGCATGGTGGTTGTTGTGCCAGCCTTCTCCGCCACTGACCAGAGCCACAAAGAAGTTGTTGCGCGAGTCGTCGCGGGTTTTGAAACGCCGGCTGCCCCACAGGTGGGTAGCCGAGTTGACCAGCCAGGTGGCATGCAGTCCCAGAGTCACGCGCAGGAACGCGCCCCAAAGCAGCATTCCCACGGCGTTTGCCCAGCCGCCCCAGATCCAGCCCAGGCCAAAGAGCAGCCCACCGCTCGCTACCAGCGGAATCCAGTGAAACTTGCTGAGCCAGACATGGAAGCGGTCGCGGCCCAAGTCGGGCACATAGCGGTCCAAGACCTCGGTTTGGGCGTGCAGGGCGTTGCCCCAGATCAGCCAGCCGGTGTGCGCCCACCAGCCGCCTTCACGGGGCGTATGCGGGTCGCCAGGCTGATCGCTGAACTGGTGATGCACCCGATGGGTGGCCACCCAGAAGATAGGGCCGCCCTCAAGAGAGAGCGTGGCGCAGATGGCCATGATGTACTCCAGCCACTTCGGCGTCTGATAGCCGCGGTGCGTCAGCAGCCGGTGATAGCACATGCCGATGCCTACATTGATGGCCACGACGTAAAGCGCCAGCATCACCGTCAGACGCTGCCAGGTAAAGAAGAAGAGAGCCGCAAGTGCTCCCAGGTGAAATACGACGAGCACGGTCATCGTGAGCCAGTTGATGCCTTCGCTCATGGTGGCTGCGCGGCCCATCTTCACTTGAAGCCGGGCTGATACCGTGTGCGCCGGCGTCGAAGATGAAGTTGCTGCGGTTGCGGGAAGCGGCTCGGCTGAACCTGGGGCAATAATCACAGGTGCTATTTCGAGAGAAGGCGCGGTGACGAGTGAAGCCATACTTGGGAAAGATCCTTGTGGGGTGGCGACGCGCCCACCCTTATGCCGTGATTGTATAGGACCAAATCAGTCCACAATGGGTCAATCCGACACAGTTATGGATCAAACCATCAGATTCCTGGCATAAGTGAGCAATTCTGATCACTTTGTTGGGTCCGTCCTTTTACTGCGCTCGGTCTCCGGTCCCGAAGGCGCCCCCGGCGGTGACGAAGAGTTTCTCGGCCTGGCCGCGGAGGATACGGTAGAGGGCGAACTGGCGCTGGGTAGCGCCGCGCAGCTCGAAGAGCAATTCGCCGCGATTGTCGGCCAGCGCATCGACGGCATCCACAAGCCTCATGCGCGGGGTCTCGTCGAGATGAGCGCCGTCGGTGACGTTTTTGAGCAGCACGAGAACATTGCCATAGAGGTCGGGCTGGGCGATGAGAGTGACGAACCGCTGCAGGGCGACTGCGCCGTCGGTGTGGGCCGTCAGCACAAGGGTCGCGCCGGAGCCGTAGGCCAGCTCGAAGACCCGGAAGTGCTCGTCAACGAGAGGCGGGGGTTCGGGCGGCGGCAGCGGCTTGGCGGCCTTGTGGGCCGCGTGTTGCGCGGTTGCGCGCTTGGGGGCGGGCGGCGGATTCAGGCCCAGGGCACCGCGTGCGATGTCTTCAAGGGCCGACTTCATCTTGCCCTCATCATCCGGATTGGCCCAGCTATAGGTCCACGGGTGCTCGGGACGGCTTTTGACGTCGGAGACGGCTACAGCCTGCTGCATCTCGGACGGCATGCCCATCAGGGTCGGGAGCACATCGAGGCCGTTGCCGGTTGAGAGGCCGCGCTTGAGGCGGGGCCGGTCGGGATCGGTGACATCGGGCAGCGAGTCCACATGGCCGATCTCCTCCGGCTTCTTCTTGTTGTTTTTCAGGACGGGGCGATCAGGATCGTCGGTGGTCGTAGAACTGCTAGCCGATCCGCCTCCCGCACTGTCGCTCGAATCTTTCTTGTGCAGAGTCGGTCGGTCAGGATCGGTGGCCGGAGCGGGGGCTGTGCTCGTCGTGCTTGAATCGTCGCTGCTGCCGCTGGAATCCTTCTTATGCAACGTCGGCCGGTCGGGATCGGCGGCTGGAGCCGGTCCGGTCGAGCCGGAGTCTGCACCGCCGGAAGGGCTTCCACTGTCGCTGGGATGTTTTCGGTGTAATACGGGGTGGTCGCTGTCCTCGTTGTCCATGGTGCTGCGGGCGACCTCGCTCATCGACGGCTTGGGCTTAGGTGCGGGAAGCGGCCTCCATGAGCCATATCCGACCCACGAGCCCTGCTCCTGACCGGAGTTCTTGACGTCAAAGAGTCCAACCGGCGAGCCGTTCTGCTGGAGTTCGTACTCGACCTCACCGGCCAGGGCGAGGGGTTCGGGACGGGCCATGTAGATGCCGCCATCCTGGAGCTGGTCGGCCAGAATCCGGCTCTGGTCGAGCACGGCAACGGGAACCAGGCGGCTGGCCTTGGGGCTTCCGGCATCGCCAGTCCACTCCAGGACGCCGATGGCGCGCAACTCCGGCGCGTCCTTGCTGCTCTTCGTCACCTGGCCGGGATACTGGCACCATCCGGGCAAAGCGCAAAGCAGGGCTCCAGCCATCAGAGTCGCTTGCATCATGCAGTAAATAATCTTTCGTCGCACTGACATTTGCCGCCGATCTCGGAAATAATCGAAGCTGATGGCCACCAACGGCCCTCCAATCAAGATGCGAGGTGCTTCCCCATGGAACTGAACCAAAAAGTCGCCGACTTCAGCCTGCAAACCGACGAGGACAAGACCGCAAAGCTCTCAGACTATGCCGGCAAGCCGGTCATTCTCTTCTTTTATCCCAGGGCGGATACTCCCGGCTGCACCATCGAGGCCTGCGGCTTCCGCGATACCTTCAAGAAACTCCAGGCGGCCGGCGCGGTCGTGCTGGGCATTAGCCGCGACACGCCCAAAGACCAGGCCAAATTTCGCGCCAAGTACGATCTGCCCTACACACTCCTTGTTGATGTAGACGAGAAAGTCTGCAATCAGTTTGGCGTGCTGAAGGAAAAGAACATGTACGGCAAAAAGGTGTGGGGCATCGAGAGGACAACATTCGTGATCGGCCCCGACCAGACCCTGCTCCACATCTTCCCCAAGGTTACGCCCGCCGGCCACGCCGAAGAGGTGCTGGCCCTGCTGACGGAATGGAAAAAGGCTCACAAATAGCGATGAATCCCAGGTCTCAAAGACGAGATCTGGAGCAGCCGCCCAGCCAGTTGCTGACACGCGCCTTCTTTGAGGCCGCGCCGGAGCTGGTGGCGCCGCTGTTGCTGGGCAAGGTGATGGCGCATTATTCCGCCGCTGGAGTTTTGGCGGGACGGATTGTGGAGGCCGAGGCGTACCTTGGCCCGCACAGCCTGACGCCCGACCCTGCTGCGCATTCCTATCGCGGTCCAACGCCGCGCAACCGGGTGCTCTTCGGTTCTGCCGGTTACGCCTACGTCTACTCGATCTACGGCCGCTACTTTTGCATGAACATCTCCTGCGAGATCGAAGGCAACGCCGGTTGCGTGCTGCTACGAGCGCTGGAGCCTTTGGCGGGCATTAAGGAGATGGCCTTGAATCGAGGGCTTGGGCCGGGGGCAGCGCCGCGAGAACTAGCCTCTGGGCCCAGCCGGCTATGTCTGGCACTGGGACTCACCCGGCCAGTCCATAACGGTCTCGATCTGCTCGATCCGGCCTCGCCGCTTCAGGTGTGGGACGACGGATTCCCGGTTGCCGAAGTGATGGCCACGCCCCGCATCGGGGTACATGTGGCCGTGGATTGGCCGCTGCGATTTGTCTTGCCGGGGAACCATTGCGTCTCGGGGCCAAAGAATTTGACGGGAAAATGCATCCAGCTCCGGTAGAATCCCGTCCATTGCTGTAAGTGACTCTAAACCGCGAGGATACCGTCCGCTTGAAGACCTCTTCCCCGTTCTCCCTTACCGCCGCGATGGCCCTGCTTGCCGCGGCCGCCCTTGTTGTTGCCCAGGCGCCGCAAACCGCTCCAACGCAACAGCCCGCTGTCAGCGCCCCGCCGCATGAGGGGCACGATGAGCCGCATCCGGCCCCTACCAACCTCAAGGTCCTGCCGAATACGCTGACCGGCGACCAGGTGCACGAGATCATGGAAGGCTGGGAGGCTGCCCTGGGGGCGCATTGCAACACCTGCCACACCACCGACCCGAAGAACATCGGCCCCAACGGCCGTCCGCGCCTCGACTTCGCCGACGATTCAAAGAAGGAGAAGTCAACGGCCCGGCTGATGTACAAGATGACCTTGGACATCAACGAGAATTACGTGTCGATGGTCGACAGCTCCGGCGCGCCGGTGACCTGCGGCACCTGCCACCGCGGCCACCTGGGACCGGAGCCGTTTGTCGCGCCGAAAGAAGAACATGACGGCAAGCGGCCACCACAAGGTGCGGAACCGCCAGCCGGGGAAAAGCCCGAGGCGCAACCGTAGCAAGCCGGATCAGGCCAGGTCACCGGCGCTCGAATAGGCGCGGGTGCCCCATCCTTTCCGCTTCTTTCCGCGGAAAGGGTGGGATACCACGATCCCTGTGTTCTATGCAAAGCGATAATGTCTTCGCGAAATTTGCACTAATCACCACCTTCAGCTCTCGAATAGTCGCCGCTCTTGCCGCCCGTTTTCGCTTCAAGCTGAATGTTGCGGATGACGATGGCCTTGTCGAGGGCCTTGGTCATGTCGTATATGGTGAGCGCAGCAACGGCGGCGGCGGTGAGAGCTTCCATTTCAACGCCAGTAGGTCCGACAGTGGCGGCTGTGGCTGTAATGCTCACGCCTCCATCGACGATCTCGGTCTGCACATCAACGTGAGTGAGCGCCAGAGGATGGCACATCGGAATCAGATCGGCGGTGCGTTTGGCCGCTTGGATCCCGGCGAAGCGAGCTACCTCCAGCGGGTTGCCCTTGGGGTTGGTGGGCAGGGCCGCGAGGACAGAAGCGGAGAGCTCGATGAATGCCGATGCGGTTGCTGTGCGGCGCGAAGATTGCTTGGCGCTGACATCGACCATCGTTGCTTGGCCGGATGGGTCGTAATGCGACAAATGGGGATGCAAGGTTTTGGGCATAGGAGTCCTCAGGGCAATAGAATGCGGACCAGGGAGCCGGGTTTGAGAATCTTGGTGTCTTCCGGCACAACACAAAAACAATTGGAGCGGGCCAGGGCCGTGAGGTCGCCGGAGCCGTGCCAGGGAACAAACGCGACCTGCGGCGGCTCTCCGGCGGTTGCGCCAAAATCGCAAAACGCTGGAAGAAATCGTGTGAGACCAGGTTTGACGTCTCGGTCCACAGGCGGAGCCAGCCGCGCAAGAGCGAAGCGCGGATATAACTCGCGGCTGCCGGCGAGAGCTGCAAGTACCGGAGCCGCAAAAAGCAAAAAAGTAACGGCCGAAGCGATAGGATTACCGGGAAGTCCGAAAAAGGGCATTGTCTTCGAGCGGGAGCCGGCCTTTTTGCCGCGTGGCAGCTCTCCGAAGACGGTCGGTTTGCCGGGCTGGATGCGGACTCCTGTGAAGTGAAAGCGGGCTCTCAGGCGGGCCAACGCAGGCTCCACAAGGTCGAACTTGCCCGCCGAGACGCCGCCGGAGATGAGCAGAAGATCGGAATCGATAGCCTGAACAAGCGCATCGTCGAGCGCCTGAGCGTCGTCGGCTGCGGTAGGCAGGACCCAGGGTTCGCCGCCGGCCTCGGCGACCATGGCAGCCAGCATGGGAGCATTGGAGTTGCGAATCTGACCCGGAGCGGGCATGGACGCAACCTGCACAAGTTCGTCGCCGGTCGAGAGGATAGCGACGCGGGGCCGAAGAAAAACATCGAGTGAAGCGTAGCCGCAAGCAGCGGCCAGTGCGATCCGTCCTGGGTGAAGCGTGGTTCCGGCGGGGAGCAACTCGTCTCCGGTGTGGCCCTGTGCCCCCTGAGCAACGATGTTTTCGCCTGGCGTGAGTGTGCGCGAACGGAGCAGGCTGACTTTTGCCTTGCCGACCTTCTCGATGTGCTCGAACATCATGACCGCATCGGCTCCCGCGGGAACCGGCGCGCCCGTCATGATCTCCCACGCTGATGCAGGCGGCAGCGGGCCGGCTGGCGGGTCACCTGCCCGCGAAGAGCCTGCGACAGTAAGGGACGCATGCGCAGAAGCTTCCGCGGCGCGGCAGGCATAGCCGTCACGCGTAGAACGGGCGAAGGGTGGCTGATCGTTATCGGCCAGCAGAGGCTGGGCGAGGACGCGGCCGGTAGCGTGGCCGAGCTCGACGCGCTCCTTGTTGGGAAATAAAACGGGCCGCATCCTTAGTTTTCCGGCATGAGCGGCCACCAGCTCGGCGGCCTGCTCATAATCTGGCAAAGCGCGGCTTGGCAGAGCGCGGCTGGACAACTTGGACTTCATGGAATGGATTGTAGAGGCTGTGGCCCGAGGCCGACTGCCGAAGGAACAAAGAAGCGAAGGGCGCTCACCAGATTCGTGAGCGCCCTTCGCGGAGCAAACTGTAGGTTGAGCTAATTCTTCTTCTTCTTGGGGGGCGCCTGGTTGGACACGGAGGTGTTGTGCGTTTGCGTTGCCTCCGTCAGAATCGCCTTCACCTCGGCAGCGTAAAGGCCGGTCGGCGCCAGATCGAGGTATTTCTGATACGACTCCGCACAGCCATCGGGAAGAATCATCTTTCCCGTCTTCGGGTCGATCGTAGCCTTCTGGATGAGACCCTGCCCCTTGAGGTAGTAGGGAAGCGGCTGCGTCGGATCGACCTTGATAGCCTCGTCCGCGGCGGCCACCTGCGCATCGCCGTTGCCCAGGTTAAAGTAGATCACGGCTTCATTCTTCAGATAGGTGGCGGCCATCGGAGGATTCACCTTGGCTGCCAGGTCAAAGGCAGCATTAGCCTCTGGAATCTTGCCGTTTCGCGCGTAGACTTCACCCAGTCCCGAATTGGCCATACCCTCGAGATCGGGCCGGGGCTTCTTCGATGCCGCGTCTAACTCAAGAGTCTTCTTGTAGGACGTTTCCGCCTGGTCATACTTCTTGAGGAGCAACTGGGCCTGCGCCAACTGGATCCACAGACCCGGCTCGGCGGGCCTGAGTCCGGTGTCCTTCAACATGAGAGTTTCAATCTCGGTATACTTTGCGGTCTTGATCTCGGCTTCCTTGGCATCGACGTCCGCTTTTGCGGCGGTCGCGCCCAGTGCCTCGACTGCTGCAGCATGAGCGGCGTCGGCGTCATGCAGATCCTGAACAGAGGTCTTGAGGTCGGCATTGAGAGTTTTCACCACCTCATTTGATTTCATGGCCTCGGAGTTCTTCTTCTTGAGATCCTCCAACTGCTTTCTCTGGTCGACGGTAAGGGTATCCATGTACTCCTTACGCGTCATATCGAAGTCCTGCACCACATCCTGGCCGGCGAAGACCTTGACGTTCTCAAACTTGTCTGTAACCTTGTCTGCCGGCGTTCCGGGGGAACGGTAGACCAGGTCGTAGCTCCCGGAATTAACTTCGCCCGAATAGTCGCCGTTGGCGTCAACCGGGAAGCTTGCTTTTTCCGACATCTTTGCGCTCAATCCGGGTCCAGAGGCCGCGCCGACGACCAACACGCTCACCGTGCCGCCGGGCTGCGGGGCGCCGGTGGGATTGGTTACGTGGCCGTGAATCTTGCTTCCAGCCTTTGTGGGCGCGGGTGTCTGGGCAAGCGCGGGCAGCAGGGCGAATGCCAACAGGCCCAGCCAAAGCGAAATCGTGCGTTTCATCTGCTTCTCCTTGGGAGCGGCGCGAGCAAGAGACCCGCGAGCTCAAAAAAAAGTCGTATCACCAAATACTGATCGCTGGTTCTTGACAGCCACCGCCAAACATCCGGCGCGCAGACTGTCCTTCAGTGCAAGACTCACGTTAAATCCCACTGGCTGCTCAGCACAAGAGCGCAGGCAAAGCGCACTGCGCGCATCTGCCGCGCCTGAACCGATGGAACCTTGCGGCTCGGCCGCGGGACGCCCTTGTCTGCCGTCAGAGATCTCCCCGCCGGCTTGCGACAGCGCGTTCAACTTTCGATGGTAGCCTGACCGGCGAGTGGGCGTGTGTGGCGTGTATCACACACTAGAATAAAACCATGGCAATCACGATTCGCCCGGCAACCCCCGGGGATATACCTGAAATTCTGGCCTTCATTCGCGCGCTGGCGGCTTACGAGCGCGAGCCGGAGGCCGTTACGGCGACCGAAGCGGATCTTCTTCGCGATGGATTCGGCCCTCATCCTTTCTTCTCTTGCCAGATAGCCAGGCACGAGGGCCGGCCGGCTGGCTTCGCCCTCTACTTTTTCAGCTACTCGACATGGCTCGGGCGGCCGGGGCTCTATCTGGAAGACATCTTTGTCGAGCCCGAGTTCCGTGGCCTGGGGATCGGTAAGGCGCTGCTCGAACGGGTGGCCGCCATCGCGGTGGAAAAAGGCTGCCCGCGTCTGCAATGGGAAGTTCTCGACTGGAATACGCCGGCCATCGAGTTTTACCGATCGATGGGAGCCGAGTTTTTGGACGAATGGCGGAATGTGCGTGTGACCGGCGAGGCGCTGAGAAGACTTGCCGGGATTCCTGGGCTGCCCGAAGTCGACCCAAGCGTTGCGGACCAGGAAACGGATATCGCGGAATGAGAATTCGCGTCATTGGCGGTGGCTTAGCTGGGCCTGAGGCGGCATTGATGGCTGCTCGGCTGGGCTGCCAGGTGGACCTCTACGAGATGCGGGCCATCGTGGACGGACAGCCGCGGCTGACTCCCGCTCACCAGACGATCGAGTTTGGAGAGCTGGTCTGCTCCAATTCGCTGAAGAGCGAGTCACCCAATACGGCACCGTGGCTGCTGAAGCAGGAGATGCGGCGCGGAGCTTCTGTTCTTTTGCGACTTGCCGATGAATGTGCGGTTCCGGCGGGCCATGCGCTGGCCGTGGATCGAGTCGAGTTTTCGCGAAAGATCGCAGAGGCGATTGCCGCCGAGTCGCGGATTCGCGTCTTCCGCCAAGAGGTCACAACTCTAGACGAAAACGAGGACGGCACGAAGTGCACGATTGTGGCCACTGGCCCGCTGACCTCAGACGCTCTGGGCCGGGAGATTGAGCGCATCACCGGCTCCGGCCATCTTGCCTTTTACGACTCCATCTCGCCGATTGTCGAGTCGGACTCAATCAACATGGAGCGTGTGTATTTTGCCGCGCGCTGGGACAAGGGAACGGCCGATTACATCAACTGCCCGATGGATCGCGCGGAGTTCGACCGCTTCTTGGATGCGCTGCTAAGTGCCGAAGCGGCCGAGGCCAAGGAGTGGGAGAAGCTGGACTATTTCGAGGGCTGCCTGCCGATCGAAGTATTGGCGCGCCGAGGCCGCGATACGCTGCGATTCGGTCCGATGAAGCCCGTCGGCCTGCGCGACCCCCGGACCGGCAAGACGCCATGGGCCGTGGTGCAATTGCGCAAGGAAAACCTGCGCGCCGACAGTTATAACCTGGTCGGCTTCCAGAACCATCTCAAATTTGGAGAACAGGCGCGTGTCCTGCGTCTCATTCCCGGCCTGGAAAATGCGCGCTTCCTGCGCTACGGGCAGATTCATCGCAATACCTTCATCTGCGCTCCGCTCCTGCTCGATGAAACGCTGCGCCTGAAGAAAGAGCCGCGGCTGATTTTTGCCGGGCAGTTATCGGGAGTGGAGGGTTACACAGAATCGATTGCGACCGGGCTGCTGGCGGGAATCTATGCGGCCGCATTGGCGCACGGAGAAGAGCCCATACCCGCGCCGCGCGCAAGCGCCCTTGGGTCACTCGTTCATTACATCACCCACGCCGACCCAAAGGACTTTCAGCCGGCTAACATCACCTTTGACCTGCTGGAGCCGCTCGAAGAAGAGATGCGCAAAAAGCTCCGCGACAAAAAGGAACGGCACCGGCTGGTCTGCGAGCGCTCGCTCGCGGCCTTCGATGCGTGGCAGAGTGCCCTTCCGAGCCCGGCCGGGGAACTTCGCACTTAAGTTATGCGTAGTTACGTGCTACGCTGAGTCGTTCCGGAAAGGCCTCGTATGCTCTCCATCTCCGCCGCGGATTCCGTTTCGCTTGCCATTCAACGCACCAGGGAGTTTCTCTTCAGGCAATTCACCTGGGGAACCTATCTGAAGCTTGGCCTGGTCGCGATCATTACCGAGGGGATCGGAAGCAATCTCCGATCTCCAACGCACACCGGCCGACCTCACCCACATGGACCGATGGTTTATTCGCCCTTCAACATTCCCCAGGAATGGGTCCCGGTGATTGTGGCGGCCGTGCTGGTGGCGATTGTCTTGTCCATTGTGGTTTTCTATCTCATCACGCGGCTGCGGTTTGCCTTCTTTCATTGTCTGATCCACAACACTCGGGAGATTGGGCCAGGCTGGCGGCTCTATCGAGCGCAGGCTTCGCGCTTCTTCTGGATGAGTATGGGGGTGGGAATCTGCTATCTCCTGCTGGTGGTGTTGGCCGCGCTTCCGTTCGTGGCTGGGTTTATGCGGCTGGTTCGCGAGACTCCGCAGGGCGCCCATCCCGATTTGGGGCTGTTGCTCTCACTCGCGTTGCCTTTGATTCCGGTCATTCTTCTGCTGGTACTGATTGGCATCCTGAGCGACGTAGTCTTGCGCGATTGCATGCTGCCGCACTTCGCGCTGGAGGATGCAACAGCTGGCGAAGCATGGGATGAGGTTTGGGATCGAATCCAGGCAGAGAAGCGGGAGTTTTCGGTTTACGCAGTGCTGCGTTTGATTCTGCCGGCGATTGCCCTGATCGCCCTGTTCGTCGTGCTGCTCCTTCCGGGGATCATGGTGGCCGGCTCAGTTGCGGCAATTGTGTATGGAATTCATTCGGCCTTTGCCGATTCGACGGGTGCTTCCGCGCTGGTCGGCGTTCTACTCGAAATCTTCTTCTGGGTCGTCGCATTCGGCTTCGCGTTGTTGGCGAGCATCTGCCTTGGAGGGCCCTTGGGCACCGGGGTCAGGGAGTATGCGCTGATCTTTTACGGCGGGCGCTACCAGGCGCTGGGAGAAATACTTTACCCGCCGCCTGCAACTGGAGCCGCGATGAATCCATAGGCGGCCGTTGCGGGGTCTCTCCGGGCAACCTGAGAAGGTAGAAGGCCCAGACATTAGCCGACATCTCGTAGGCGGAAATGAAAAAAGAGTGACCCTATCCCTCTGGACAGCCTATACCAAAGTGGGCATAATTAAGGGATGAGGCAAGCGCCCAGGGCGTTGCGCTGGAGTGGTTCGACGAAGAAGGATCTTCTAGCCATGCCGGACGAGGTGCAGCAGGGCTTCGGATTTGCCTTGTATCAAGCGCAGATCGGTTTGCTTCACCCCGACGCAAAGCCGCTCAAGGGTTTCGGTTCTGCGGGGATTCTGGAGGTCGTCGAAGATTGGCGCGGCGATGCCTATCGTGACGTCTATACAGTGCGCTTTGTACAAGCTGTTTATGTTTTGCACTGCTTCCAGAAGAAGTCGAAACGCGGAATCGAAACTCCTGCGGCGGATATGAACCTGATTCGCGCACGATTGAAAGAAGCCGAAGCACTGGCGAAAGGAGTTGAGCGATGAACGATAAGCAAGAGAGTCTGAATGTGTATGAGCAGCTGGGCTTTCCCGATGCCGAACAGATGCTGGTCAAAGCGCAACTTGTCTCACAGATCGCCCAGATTCTGCGCGAACGGGAATGGAGCCAGCAGAAAGCGGCGAAGGTGCTTGGCCTGACTCAGCCGAAGCTTTCCAAGATGCTGCGAGGGCAGTTTCGCGGCATCAGCGAGATGAAAATGATGGACTGCCTGCTCAAGCTGGGACGCGCCGTCAAGATCGTAGTGGGACCGGAGACCGAGGCCGGCGACGAACGCATCGAGGTCGTAGCGGCGTGAGTTAGTGAAGCCGGATGATTGAGGAACGAATGCCGTTGAGAGTCGATAACATCATCGCCGTGCGTTCCAGCTCTCGCCTTTGAAGAAGGGATTGGATTAGTCCTACCCTATTGCAAATGATTACCAGGAACATTTCCCAGGTCTTCAGTGTCCAAGTAGACAGGGATGCCATTGGCCAAGGCTGAGACGGCAGCGTGTACCCTGAAGACTGGAGCCTCTTGATGCGTTGGATGTTTACATTGGTTCTTTCGGCAGCGCTGGCAGGTGGTTGTGCCGACTCACAAGCTCAGGGTGCCACACCTAAGACTCCTTCGGGCGCGGCGCACCTGGTGCTTCCACCCGTGCCCAAGGCGCTTTTGCCCGAGTCGTTTGCCGGATGGATGACCGCCGAGGCGCCGAAGAAGGTAACGGACGCGGCACAGGCCGACCCGGCCAACGCCGCGGCCCTCAAGGAATTTGACTTCACAGACGCCGCCTTGGCCGACTACAAGCGGGACGGCGAGACGTTGAGCCTGCGCGCGCTGCGCTTCCACGACGCGAGCGGAGCCTTCGGCGCATACTCGTTCTACCGCCAGAACGGCTGGCCCAAAGAGGAGATCGGCACAGGCGCCACATCGAATCACAACCGTGTGCTCTTCTGGGTGGGCAACACCGTGGTCGATGCGAACTTTTCGCACATCTCGCCGATGAGTGGCGCAGAGTTGCGCGAGCTGGCTGGCCAGTTGCCGCTGCCGGAAGGCGGCGAGGCGCTGGCGCCCCCGATTCTGGGTAATCTGCCTCAGTCCAACCTGCCGCAGGTGAAGCTGGACGGGCAAACAACCCACTATGCGCTGGGACCGGTGAGCTATGCCGGCTCCGGCGGCATGCTTCCTGCGGAACTGGTGGGCTTCGATCGCGGCGCGGAGGCCGTGACCGCCAACTACACGCTGCGCTCGGGTGTGGCCACGCTGACCCTCATCGACTATCCCACGCCCCAGATGGCCGCTGCGCAGGAGACGAGGATTCGCGACTACATCAAAGCCGGCAAGCAGGCCCAGCCGGCCTGGCCCAAGCCGCTGGCCGACTCCGACATGGCTTCGCTCGAAGTGCGGCGCAGCGGACCGCTGGTGGCGCTGGTGAGCGGCGACGCCATTCCAGAAGAGAGTCACAAGCTGCTGGGGCTGGTCCATTATGAGTCGGAGTTGATGTCGATCCCGCAGCCGACGGTGTCAGAAGTGTTGAAGACCGGAAAGCTGCTGATGGGAATCGCTGTCTTTGTGATTATCGGGGCCAGTGCCGCGATTCTGCTGGGGTTCTTCCTGGGCGGCTTCCGGGTCCTCTATCGTGTGGCGCGCGGCAAACCGGCCTCCTCGGTTTACGACGTCGAGTTCACAAGTCTCAATCTGCGGGACTGAGGGGGAAAACCCTCCGGGGAATCGAGGGCAGCATCCAAAAGGTTAACGGCAGAAGAAAACCTGTTGAAAACCCTAACAAACCCCCTAGAACACCCTGAAAATATGGGGAATTATGGAAGAAAAAAGGCGAAGACGCGTCGAATACTTCGCCAATGATTTTTCCAGAGGATCTCCTGCATGTCAATGAATATAAACAACTTATTTCTATCTAGATTTCTCCTTGACACTCCCTTCTCCCGCCCCTACTATGCAGCCAGAAAGTTCTGATGGTTTTGCCTCCGTTGGAACTATTCTCCCTGAGGAAGGAGCTGCCCTGTTGCCGGGCGGCTCTTTCCGTTTTTGAGCTGCCTCGCAATGCTCGACCCCACCCCCATGTTCGAGGCTCGGTCCAGCCTCCCTGGCGCACAAAGACCCACGGCAAACCGTGGGCCTTTGTGAACGGGAAGCAGACCTATGCGAGGCGAAGGCTTCGGCACATCCCTGCCAGCGTACGCCGAGCCCTCTCTCCGTTCTGGTCAAATCAGCACAAGCAGATTGCTCTGCATCTGTCCTCTTGAATGGCAAGTCAGTAGCGATAGCTTATTCCCATGCCGACGACGTGGCGCGCATTGAGATTCACTGGGATGTAAACCACCGGCGGCGCGGGCGCTGGCAAGTAAGTTGGCGAAGGGATCGTTCCGATATTGTTTGCCACCTGCCCGACACCGATATCGAATGCAAAGTGCGGCTTCTCTCTCTGAGTGATGCGCACTGCGTAGTCCAAGGTTGTCGGCAGATCGGCCTTGCCGGCCACCAGGGGAACACCGTTGGGAGGGGCAATGCCCAAGCCCTTGACCGTCGGCGGTTGCTGGGTAAATCCCGCCGAAGGCACAGCCACAACTCCGTGGGCGATGGGCAACGGAATACCCAGGCCGCCAAAGAACCGTCCGATGAACCGGTTGCTCTGTCCGCCGATGCCGTAGATGGAGGCGTTGGTGGCCTTCCAGCCGATGTTCGCCAGGAAGGGAACCGGCTTCTTGGCCCAGGTCTTGGTGAAGGCTACATAGATGTCTCCGTTGTTGTACGACTTGGCGGCCGGGACAGCCACAGGGGTACACGAGCTGGTCTCAAGGCAGAACTGATCGTAGAGTTCGACAGCTTGCTGGTAAGCCGCGCCCGAGACAAATCGGTCGTTGGTTCGCACCACGCCGCCCACCGCGATCCCCGGCGTCCAGGGGCCGAACTGGCCGTCGTTGATCGCCACCACCTTGCCGTGAAAGACGTTCATGCCGTTGTAGTGCCAAAGCTGGCTGAAATCTGGCGTGACTGGCACTGTACTCGCCGATGAGGTGGATCCCAATACTGCATTGGCTGGCACCGGGGTGTTCGGCCCGCTGTTGCCAAACTGATGGATGCTGCGCGTGTAGCCAGCCTCGGCCCGGCCAAAGAAGGCTTCGGTGATGCTGAGCGTTTCAATGTTGCCGATCACCGCGCTGGCATCGATGAAATGGAAGCCGACGGCGGGGTGGGAAAACTTCTCGCCCTTTTCCATGTAGACGACATAGGCGGTCGGGGTAAGAAAGCCGCCGGTTTGGCCTTCCAGCGTCAGATACTGGGCGTTGAGTTGCCGGGAGGCGAGTAGGCCAACCGCGAGGAGGCCGCAAACAGCGAGTTTCTGGAAAGCTCGAGAATTCACTTTGATTCGTCTCCGATGGAGCGCAGTCGCCTGCCTCCGGTAACGTTCGCAATTCAACTCCTTGTAACACAACAGATGCTGGCTCGTCTTTAACTTTGTGCAGAGTGGTAGACTCAGGCCATGGCGCGCGGCCTCTTCATCACCCTCGAAGGCCTGGATGGTTCCGGGAAAACCACGCAGATCAACCGCCTGGCTGCCTGGCTGAAGAAGCGCGGCCACACCCCCGTCGTGACCCGTCAGCCCGGCGGCACCGCGACCGGCGACCGCATTCGCGAGCTGGTGCTCGACTCGCGCGCTGCAAACCTTGCGCCCATGGCCGAGATGGCCTTGATGTTTGCCGATCGTGCCCAGGCCATCGCCGAGGTCATCCAGCCCGCATTGGATGCGGGAAAGCTCGTTCTTTGCGACCGCTTCACGGACTCAACGGAAGCCTATCAGGGCGGCGGCCGTGAGTTGGGCTCCGCTGTCGTGCTCGAGTTGCATCGCCTGGTCTGCTCAAGCCTTCAGCCCGACTTGACGCTGCTGCTGCTGCCGTCCCTCGATGCTTCGCTCGACCGCGCTCGCCGCCGCAACAAGAGGACCGCCGAAGCCAGCGGTCCCGATGAAGGCCGCTTCGAGCAGGAGCAGGACGGCTTTTACAGCCGGGTCTGGCAAAAGTACCGTGAAATCGCCGTCCGCGAGCCGGAGCGGGTGGTCCTGATCGAGGGCGACCTGACCATCGACGAAGTTCACGAACAGATCGTAGAGGCCGTCGCCGAGCGGCTGGCGGTGTTGGCAGTCTCGGCGTCCGCCTGATCGCTCGTCCATTCGACAATGGGTTATAATCTCGCCAAATCAGCATTTGGCCCAATCCAAAACGTCAGCGAGATCGAATGATCCCTGTCCATCGCGCTCTTCTCATTGCAGCAATTCTTATCGCGGCGCCTCTTCTTCATGCGCAGGTTAACGACTCTCCCCTCATGAGCGAGCTGAGGAGCTTCGCGACTGCTGCCACGCCCCAATCCCCAGCGTTAGTCATCAAGATCGCCGCCGAGATCCGTGCCTTGCCTGCCGGTCGGCATAAACTCGAACTCGCGGACGGTCTCGCCCACCTGGTCACCCGCGACGACGTGGGCATGCCAGCCCTTCAAGCTGTAACCGACACGCTGTCCCGGTCGCTGGCCGAGTTTCCCTTGCCAGGCGCAGACGACCAGCCACCAATTCCCTACGTGGACCTGGCCAAGCTGGTCCGCTACGAGCACGTTAAGGCAACACTCGATGATCCCTTTCTCGCCAAGGCAGCTTTGGCGCTGATTGCCCAAGACGCCGACGTCGAAAGGGCAGACTTTACCCTCAAGGATCTCCAGGGCCGGGATGTCACCCTCTCGAAACTTCGCGGCAAGGTAGTACTGGTCAACTTCTGGGCAACATGGTGCGGTCCCTGCCGCCTGGAAATGCCAGATCTGAATGGCTTTTTCTCCCGATTCAGGTCCAGGGGATTGGTCGTCCTCTCCATTAGCAATGAGGAAAGAACAAAGGTCACCGCATTTGTAAATGGGATTGGCTATCGTGCGCCAGTACTGCTCGACCCCGACTCCGAGGCTGCCAGCCGGTTCCACGTCGAGAACCTACCCAGGAGCTTCGTCTTCAACCGAAAAGGCAAGCTGGTGGCCATAGCCATCGATCAACGGTCCCGTCGTCAGTTCCTCCAGATGCTGGCCGCAGCCGGTTTGCATCCCTGACGCTCTGCACGCAACACCAGGATGCGCGTCCAATCGCGCGCCAGTTTCCTTTGGGCGGCTCCCGGTACAGGCCCGCGCAATTACACTTTTACATGTGACCCGAGACGATCCATTCGCGCCTCAGCTCGACCTCAGCCCCCAGCTCGGCCTCAACTTCGCCGAGCCGCGACCCTCCCGCCGCATCTTGCCGGTGCGCGAGTTGGTCGCCCAGGTGCGCGAACTGGTCGAGCAGGAGTATGGCGATGTCTGGGTGGAGGGCGAGATCTCGAACTTCCGTCCAGCACCCTCCGGCCACGTCTATTTCACGCTCAAGGATGCCGACGCTCAGCTCCCGGTGGTGCTCTTCCGGCGGCAGGCCATGCTGCTGCGCTTCCGCCCCGAGGACGGCTTGCACGTGCTGGTTCGCGGCCGGGTCAGCGTCTACGAGCAGCGCGGCCAGATGCAACTGGTGGCCGAGACCATGGAGCCAGTCGGCGCCGGATCGCTGCAACTGGCCTTCGAGCAACTGAAGGCCCGGCTCAAGGCCGAGGGCCTCTTCGACGCGGAGCGCAAGCGCCCTCTGCCCGCCTTTCCGCGAACGGTCGGCATCGTCACTTCACCAACGGGTTCGGTGATTCGCGATTTCTTAAACATCGCCGCCCGGCGTCACTCAGGCCTGAGCGTGCTCGTTTGCCCGGTCTCGGTGCAGGGCGATTCCGCTCCGGCCGAGATCGAAGCTGCGCTGGCTGAACTCAACGCTTCGGGTCTGGTGGACGTCATCGTGCTTGCGCGAGGCGGAGGATCGCTCGAAGACCTGGCGGCTTTCAACAGCGAACGCGTGGCCCGCGCGATTGCATCGAGCCGCCTTCCGGTTGTTTCGGCAGTAGGACACGAAACCGACTTCACCATCGCCGACTTTGTCGCCGACCTGCGCGCGCCCACGCCTTCGGCCGCCGCCGAACTGATCACCGAGGCACAGCACAAGATCGCCGAGCATCTGGCTACGCAATCGCACCGTCTGGAACGCGCGGCGTGCTTTCAACTGCTGCTGGCCCGCCAGCGGCTCACGCGCGTGCCCGTCAGCCGTGCCGAGGGGCGCGTGAGTGCGCTGCTTCATCGGCAGGAGCAGCGTCTCGACGATCTCGGCTTCCGCATGGAAGCAGCGGTGACTGGCCAACTCCGTCAACGTCAGAGTGAGACCTCGGAACTGACAGCCGCCGTCCTGCGCCACGATCCGCGCCAGGGGCTAGCCGAGGCCCGCGAGAGTCTCGCCGCCTGCCGAACGCGTATAGACCGCTCCCTCGAGAGAACGCTTCATCGCTCCGTTGCCCGCCTCAGCGCCCTCGACGCGCGCCTGCATTCGCTTTCGCCGCTCGCAGTTCTCGATCGCGGCTACGCGCTGGTAATCGACATCTATGGCGCATTGATACGTTCGACATCGCAAGTTGCGCGCGGAGATGTGGTGACAACGCGCCTCTCCGATGGCACATTGATCAGCCGCGTGGAATCCGCGGCGTCCAATCTTCCAAACAAGAAATGAGACTATGAGCACAGCAACCGCACGCAGACTCTTCGGCACCGACGGCATCCGCGCCGTCGCGGGCGAAACTCCCCTCGATGCAAACACCATCTACGCTTGCGGGTTGGCGCTGGGTCACTCCTTGCGCAAGCTTGCCGCGGACCCCAGAGTGATCCTGGGCCGCGACACGCGCGAGTCCGGCCCCTGGATCGCCGCCACGCTTGCCGCCGGAGTGCGCGAGACGGGAGTGCGCGTGGAGAGCGCGGGTGTTGTGCCCACCCCGGCCGTGGCCTTTCTGGCGCGTCGGCATGGCTTTCAGGCGGGTGTGGTCATTTCCGCCTCGCACAATCCCTGGCAGGACAATGGCATCAAGCTCTTTGGCAGCGACGGCTTCAAGCTGGCCGACGCGGTCGAACTGGCAATGGAAGACGAGATCCTGCATCATGCGGCAGAGATTGAAAAACAGGGCGCCGAGGCTCCCAATCCGGCAACGCTGCCGCTGGTTGAGGATAACCCCGCGTTTCAGGCCGATTACATTCAATTCCTCATCGATTGCGTGCCGGCACTCTCGCTGACCGGCCTGCACATCGTGGCCGACTGCGCCAATGGAGCAGCGGCGGCTGTTGCGCCGGAGCTCTTCCGCAGGCTGAGTGGCCCGGTGTCCAATGCGGTCACCCTGCTCAATATCTCGCCCGACGGCCGCAACATCAACCTGAAGTGCGGCGCGCTTCATCCCGCTGTCGTCGCTGCCGAAACGGCGGCGCGCGGGGCGCAGTTGGGACTCACTTTCGACGGCGATGCCGATCGCTGCATGTTGGCCGGCTCGCATAACAACGTCATCAATGGCGACGCGATTCTATTGATGGTAGCCCGCGATTTGAAGTCGCGAGGCCTGCTCACAGGCGATCTGGTCGTGGCCACCACCATGTCGAACATGGGCCTCGAAGCGGCGCTCAAGCGCAGCGGCATTCGCATGCTGCGCGCTCCGGTGGGCGACCGCTATGTGCTTGAAAAGATGCAAAAGCACCACGCGGCGCTCGGCGGCGAACAATCCGGCCACATTCTGCTGCCGCATCTGGCTACCACGGGCGATGGCCTTCTGACAGCTTTGGTTGTGCTCGATCTGATTGCGCGCCGTGGCAAATCCATCGACGAACTGACTGCGGATCTAAAGGTCTTTCCGCAGGTCATCGTGAATGTCAAGGTGCGCGAGAAGCGGCCGCTTGAATCCATTCCCGCCGTCGCTGCCGCGATTCGCGCTGCTGAGGATGAGTTGAAGGATTCAGGCCGTGTCGTCATCCGCTACAGCGGCACCGAAGCTCTGGCCCGCGTGATGATCGAAGCCGAATGCGAAGACACCATGCGCCTGCACGCCGATAGCATTGCCGCTGCGATCCGCGGGGAGCTTGGTGTAGGCTAAGCGGATTCAAAAAGCCTCTGGCAATTGACATCGCGTCTCTTCCGCATGATACTTGCCGAATCAATACCAGAAGACATTCCAACGGAACGAGAAGCTCATGCTCTTATTTGTCTTCACGATTTCAATGTTTGTCAGCGCAACTTTGCTGTTTCTGGTCGAGCCAATGCTGGCCAAGATGGCGCTTCCTCTTCTCGGTGGAACTCCGGCGGTGTGGAACACGTGCCTTGTCTTCTTCCAGGCGGTGCTGCTGGCGGGCTATCTCTACGGGTACGCGGCAATCAGATGGCTTGGAAGCCGCACGCAGATTGCTGTTCATGTCGCCCTTGCATTAACGATTCTGGCCGTCTTGCCGCCGCGCATTCCTGCCGGTTGGGAGCCGCCGGCCACCAGCAATCCTGTGTCCGCTATTCTGGCCATGCTTTCGATCGCCGTCGGCCTGCCGTTTTTTCTGCTTTCGAGTTCGACCCCGATCTTGCAGCGCTGGTTTGCGCAGTCGGGGCACCGTTCCGCAAATGATCCATATTTTCTCTACGCCGCCAGCAATGCGGGCAGCCTGGTAGGATTGCTCGGTTATCCATTCCTGCTTGAACCATGGCTGCGCCTGGGCGAGCAGAGTTATCTCTGGAGTTATGGCTACGTTGTCTTCGTGATTCTGACAATTGCCTGTGGAACGCTGAGCTGGCGCGCGAATGTCGGCACAGAAGTGATCGACGCTGGGGCGAGCAACGGAGCAGTCGAATCTGCCCCGCGCGCCCCTTGGGGGCAGCGCCTGCGCTGGATCGCCCTCGCCTTTGTGCCCTCCAGTCTGATGATGGGAGTTACCACTGCACTTACCACGGATGTCCCGGCCATTCCACTCTTTTGGGTTTTGCCGCTGGCACTTTATCTATTGAGCTTTGTGCTGGTCTTTGCCAGCCGGCCGCCTATCTCACATGCGTGGCTGGTGCGCAGACTTCCTTTTCTGATTCTGATTACTCTTTGGCCAACCGTTTCGAAGATCAACTTGCCCTATTGGGCCGTATTTCCTCTGTACCTCATGACGCTGTTTGCCGTTGCCATGGTTTGCCATGGGGAACTGGCACGCGGCAGGCCACAGGTGGGCCGCTTGACCGAGTTCTATCTTTGGATTTCCTTTGGCGGCGTACTGGGAGGCATCTTCAATTCGCTGATTGCGCCCGTGGTTTTCTCGACGGTGGTCGAGTTTCCACTTGCCCTGATCCTGGCGGCGGCGTTGATGCCCTCGCTCGCCCAAAAGCCGGAGCCTGCGGCCACGAAAGCGAAGGCGCGACGCAACGACCTGCTGGCGCCCCTGGCGCTTGGTCTGAGCATGGCTGCTGTAATTACCGCCCTGTCGCATCTTGCTGTGCGGCAAAGCCGGCCGTTGGAGATCGGAGTCTATATTCTGCTTTTCGGCTACTCGATGGTCTGGTGCCTGAGCTTTGGCAAACGGCCGCTGCGATTTGCCGCCGGCCTGATCGCGCTGGCGGCGGCGAGTTCGCTCTATCACGGAGCGTATGGCGAGTTTCTGCTCAAAGAGCGGAGCTTCTTTGGAGTTCTGCGGGTGGCCAACGACCCGGCCGGTAAGCTGCGGTACTTGTTCCACGGCGTCGTCGTTCATGGAATCCAGAGCCTCGATCCCGCAAGGAGCCGCGAACCCCTTGCGTACTTCACAAAGTCCGGTCCGGCCGGCAGCATCCTTCGCGCTACACAAGCCAAGACCTACCACACCAGTGCCGGCGAAATGATCCAACCTCGATGGGCCGTTGTGGGCCTGGGAGCAGGCTCGATGGCCTGCTATTTGCAGCCAGGCGAGTCGCTGACTTTTTATGAGATCGACCCAGCCGTCGAGCGCATCGCAGCGGACCCGCGCTATTTCACCTTTCTCAGCCAATGCGCACCGGAAGTGAAGACTGTCCTGGGCGATGCGCGCCTGAAGCTGCGCGACGCCGCGGATGGAAGCTACGATCTCTTCGTTGTGGACGCTTTCAGCGGGGACACAATTCCGATGCACCTGGTTACCAGGGAGGCACTGGCGCTCTACCTTCGCAAACTGGCGCCAGGAGGGATGCTTGCCTTCCACATCAGCAACAATCACCTGAAGCTTGCGCCCATCTTCGGCGCCCTGGCCCGCGACGCCGGGCTGTTGTGCTTGATGGACGACGATACTGTGCTAACTCACGAGGAGTTTGATCAGGGAAAGTATGCTTCGCAGTGGGTGGTGATGGCGCGAAGCAGGGCCGATCTGGGTGCGTTGGCAACGGACCCTCGCTGGGTACCCATCAATGTGCCCTCCGGAACCCCGGTCTGGACCGACGATTACTCGAATCTATTGCGCATTATCAAGTGGAACTGACGCATTGGCGGGAGTAATAATCGGAGCAGAGAGAGTGAAGACGCGACGCGTCTGCATGCTAGTGTAGTGTCTCACGCAGATCGTCTTTTATTGAGAGCGGTTTGAGCGCGGGTTACCTTTTCCAGGATGTCGTTTGCTTTGGCGGTCCAGATGAAGGGTTTGGGGTTCTGATTGTGCCTGTCGATGTATTCTCCGATGGCCATGATGAGCTGTTCGAGATCCTGGAAGACGCCGCGCCGGAGCCGGTTTTGGGTCAGGTCGCGGAAAAATCGTTCGACCATGTTGAGCCATGAAGCCGAAGTCGGCGTGAAGCGAACGTGGAATCGTCTGTGTGCCTCCAGCCAGCCTTCGACCCGTTCATGTTTGTGCGTCGAGTAGTTATCGCAGATGAGGTAGATTTCCTTGTCTGCGGGAACAGTCCGATCGATCATGCGCAGAAACCTCAGCCACTCCTGATGGCGATGTTTCTGCTGGCATAGGCCATAGACCTCGCCGTTGGCGGTGTTGAGCGCGGCGAACAAGGTGGTCGTGCCGTTGCGCTTGTAGTCATGGGTCATGGTCTGGCCGCGCCCCTTTTTGAGGGGCAGGCCAGGCTGCGTGCGATCCAGCGCTTGAATCTGACTCTTCTCATCGACCGATAACACCAGCGCATGCTCAGGCGGGTTGAGATAGAGCCCAACGATGGCTTCCAACTTATCCGCGAAGTGCGGATCGTTGCTGACCTTAAAGCTCTCCACGCGATGCGGCTTTAACCCGTTGGCCCGCCAGATGCGCGACACCGAAGCCTTTGAGATGCCCATCTCTTTGGCCATCGTGCGCGTAGACCATTGCGTGGCGTTGGCCGGCGTGCTCTGCGTGGTTTTTGCAATCAGGGTGGCCGTTGCCCCAGGGCTGATCGACGGGGTGCGTCCCGGCCGGGGCGCGTCTTTCAGCAGGCCTTCGATGCCCATTTCCAGAAAACGTCCGCGCCACAACGCGACCATGCGGGGAGTAATCTGAAGAGTTTTTGCAATCTGCTTGTTCTGTATCCCTTCGGCGGCCAGCAAGACAATGCGGCTGCGCATCACCGCGCGGGCCGGGGTCGAACGGCCACGCGCCTGCCGCTCCAGCTTCCGCCGCGTCCCTTCGTTCACAACAATGGGCTGAGCAACGCGCATATCGAGGTCTCCTCATCATAAGATGAGCCTCGATACATAATAGACTCTAATAATGAGACACTACACTAGTGATGTCACCGGTGCGATTCGTGCCGAACTGGAGTGCGACACTTAGGAGGCAGTATGAGCAGGCGATGGCAATTCGCAGTTAATGCTGCGGCATTCCTGGTCGGACCGATTGCCGTATGCGCACAGTGCGGTTTTGCCTTTGAACCTGTCGCGGCTGTGCGCTGGTATCGCAGCGAGGGTTGGACGATCCCTGGGCTTGCTGACGCAAAAGCGATTACACCAACCCGCCTTGAGATTGAAGGTAAACCTGTCCCTTGGGATTTTCCCGAGGGCGTCACAGCCCAGTGGGTCCAGCACAATGACAGCTATCGTGTCACCTTTCCCGCGGCGATCTTTGAACGCGACGGCCAGCGGACAAAAATGCTCGCGCGAGAATTCATTTTGTACCAGATGGTGCGCTGGGAGGTGGATGGCAAGCCCTATGCGTACTCCTACCTGCTTGGTCCTCTCGATGTTGCCTGCTCCGCAAACATTGACATAATTGATGAAAACGGTGATGGTGTTCTTCGCGTGATGACGCCCAATGGGCACACTCTCTCACGTCATGCCGAGGCGCCACCTCTTCCGGGTTGGGCGAAAAAGCCGAAAACATAGCGATCTTGATCCAAACAAGAGCTTCGCAAAAACGAAACGCGGACCGAGACAGTTTGCCGTGCAATAAGTCCGAGCATGAAGTAGCAATTGGGCTACATATCCCGCCAGTTTGCGCCGAAGGCCAGGTCGGCGACTAATGGAACACTAAGCTTCACCACGCCTTCCATCTCAGCCCGCACTAACTCTTCTATCTCGGCGTTTTCGTTGGCAGGAACTTCAAAAAGCAATTCGTCGTGGACTTGCAAAACCATGCGCGTCTTCAGGCTC
Source organism: Occallatibacter sp. (assembly GCA_049522255.1). Classification (GTDB taxonomy): domain Bacteria; phylum Acidobacteriota; class Terriglobia; order Terriglobales; family Acidobacteriaceae; genus Telmatobacter. The sequence goes on along the minus strand of JBEKOA010000015.1, from coordinate 28,847 downwards.
CGCCCAGTCAGCTTGCGGTCAATCGCGATCATGGCCAGCTTGATCAGGTCGGCGGCTGTGCCTTGCAACGGTGAATTGATGGCCGTGCGCTCGGCGAATCCACGCTGGTTGGGGTTACGGCTTTCAATGTCGGGGATCGGACGCACGCGGCCAAAGAGCGTGCGCACTGAGCCCGTCTTGCGCGTCTCGGCAAGGGTCTTCTCAATGAATGCTTTGACGCCCTCATAGCGCGCAAAGTAGCGATCGATGTAGGCACGCGCCTCGGCCTGCGGAATGCCAAGTTGCGCGGCCAGGCCGAAAGGCGAGATGCCGTAGACAATGCCGAAATTCACGGCCTTGGCGCGGTTGCGCGTCTCCTTGTCCATCGTCTCGGGCGGAACGCCGAAGACTTCACTGGCGGTGAGGGTGTGGATGTCGTCGTTGTTCTGATAGGCACGGACGAGCAGCGGATCACCCGAGAAGTGAGCCAGCAGGCGTAGTTCAATCTGCGAGTAATCGGCCGAAAGTAGTTGCGTGCCCGGCGCTGAGGTGAATGCGGCGCGAATCTCGCGGCCAAGCTCGGTGCGCACGGGAATGTTCTGCAGATTCGGATTGATCGAAGAGAGTCTGCCGGTGGCCGTGGCCGCGGCCTGGAACGTCGTATGAACACGCGAGTCCGCATCGGCGAGCAACGGCAATGCGTCGATGTAAGTCGATTTCAACTTGGAGAGGTGCCGGTATTCAAGCACCAGACGCGGAACGTCATGCTTCTCCGCCAGGAATTCCAGCACATCCTGCGCCGTCGAGACGGCCTTGCCCTTGCCGCGGCTGGCCGGCGCGGGTAGGCCAAGATCAGTGAACAGCACTTCGCCAAGCTGCTTTGGCGAATTGATGTTGAAGCGCCGGCCTGCGAGTTCAAAGATCCGCTCGCCGACGCGATCAAGTTCAAGAGCGAAGCGCTTTGAGAGCCCGTCTAGCACGCCTAGATCGATGCGCACGCCGGCCCGCTCCATGCGAAACAGGACCGGTGCGAGCGCAAGATCCATCTCGTAGGCACGCTCAACCTGGGCCTTTTCGACATCAGCTTTGAGTCCCGGAACCAGCGCATGAATTGTGGCGGCGCCTGCGGCCAGAGTGGAGGGCGCGGGCTGGCTGTTACGCGCGGCAACGTCGGCGAGCGCCTGTGTCGAATGAGTCGGGTTCAGCGAGTAGGAGAGCAGCATCGTGTCATCGACCGCGCCGCGCAACGCTATGCCTTGCGCCGAGAGCAGGTGGAGAGCCGACTTCAAGTCGTGGGTCTGCTTGGGAACCGTGGAGTCTTCAAGCAAAGCGCGTAACTCTGCCGTGAGCGGCAGGCGCAGGGCTCTGGTTGGCTCGGCGCATACGCCAACGTCGAAGCTCGTCTTTTCTTCGGCGGCTTCAGCCACATCGAGGAGCGACATCGACTGCTGCGGTTCGTCTTCTGATTCCGGCTTGGGCGCGACCATATTCAGCGCGAAGGCAAAGCCGCCGGCACGCGCGGCAGTATAGAACGCGGCGGATTGTTCGGGGGTAGGATCTTGAATGATCTCAACCAAAGGTCTGTCGTCCGCGGGACCAAGCTCGCGCAGCATCGAGGTGAATTCAAGTTCGGTGAAGAGCTCGCGGCAGGCTTCGAGATCGGGAGGCTGCGTCTCCATTGCCTTGAGGTCCAGCGGGAGCGGAACATGCGAATCGATGGTGACCAATTCCTTCGAAAGCAGCACGGCGTCGCGGTTCTGTTCGAGCGACTCGCGATAACTCTTGCGCTTGACCTCGGCGGTGCGTTCAAGCACCGCATCCAGAGAGCCGAATTCGATGATCAGATCGACGCTGCCTTTGTCGCCGATGCCCGGCGCGCCGGGGATGTTGTCGACCGAGTCGCCGCGCAGGGCCATCACGTCGACGACCTTCTCCGGAGGCACTCCCAGCACTTGGACCACCCCGGCGGGATCGAGGATCAGGTTGTCCTTTTGCGGGTTGAGAATCTTCACGGCTGGCGTAACCAGCTGCATCATGTCCTTGTCGCCGGAGACGATAAAGACCTCGTATTGCTGTTCGGCGGCCTCGCGCGCCAGGGTGCCGATGACGTCGTCGGCCTCGAATCCTTCAGCCTCGAGAATCGGAATCCGCAAGGCATCGAGGGCGCGGCGGATGTAGGGAATCTGGCGGCGCAGGTCCTCGGGCATCGACGCGCGATTGGCCTTGTAACCCGCGTAGTCCACATCTTCGAAGCTCTGTGTTTTGCCGTTCCACTTGCGCAGCGGCTTCATGGTGCGCGCGCGCTCGTCGCGGAAAACCTCGCCGCTCATGTCGAAGACGGCGGCGAAGTAGCGCGGCTGAAAGTCCTGGCGCAGCTTCTTGATCATGTTGACGAAGACGTAAATGGCCGCCGTCGGCAGGCCGTCGCGCGTCGACATGGGCCGCGAGCGCTGCATCGCGTGGTAGGCGCGAAAGATGAACGACATGGTGTCGAGCAGAAAGACGGGCGGCTTGGGCTGGTCGGTCACGCTACAGAGTCTAACAGCGGACAGTCAACAGTGGACAGCAAGATGCTGTCGGGTTCAGGTCAGATCGGTGGAGAATATGGGTGACCCAGGTCCGGATTCTCGGACCTTGGATATCTCGAACCCCAATACACTGTTCAGGCCAGGAACATGCAGTCGCCATAGCTGAAGAATCGATATCTCTCCTCGACGGCGTGGCGATAGGCGGCCAGAATCTTTTCGCGGCCGGCGAAGGCGCTGACCAGCATGAGCAGGCTCGATTGCGGCAAGTGAAAGTTGGTGAGCAGAGCGCCGACTAGGCGAAACTCGAAGCCGGGCGAGATGAAGATCTCCGTCTCGCCTGAGTGCTTCTGAAGTGGGTTGCCGGAGGCCTGCTGTGCACAGTGTTCCAGAGTGCGAACAACCGTGGTGCCGACGGCGACGATGCGGCGGCTCTCGGCTACGGCGCGATTGATGCCTTTCGCGGCCGGCTCGGAGAGCGTGTAACGCTCGCGGTGCAGGTGAACCTCATCCACACGCTCGACGCGCAAGGGTGCGAAAGTTCCGAGGCCGACGTGCAGCGTGATGCGAGCCACCTCGACACCGCGCGCTGCGATCGCATCGAGAATCTGCGGAGTGAAGTGCAGGCCCGCGGTGGGCGCTGCCACCGAACCTCGTTCGCGCGAGAAGACCGTCTGATAGCGCTCGCGATCCTCCTCCGCATCGTCGCGATGAATGTAAGGCGGCAAAGGTATGTGGCCGATGCGGTCGAGGACAGCGAAGAAATCGTCCACCGGTTTGAAGCGCAGCAGTCGCTCGCCAAACTCGCCGCGCTCCAGCACTTCAGCTTCAAGCTCGATTGCACCGGAGGGCCCAGGAAAGACAAGGATCTCGCCGATTGCGACCTTTCTGCCTGGACGGATGAGGGCACGCCAGAACTGCTCGCCCGTTGATTGAGGGGTGGGGTTCGTGGTCTCCCAGGTCCCCAAATGCGAGGGACCTGGGGCACCCGGCGCAACCGGTTCGGTGAGCATCACTTCGATTTGTCCGGTTGGCTTTTCGCGCTCGCGGCGCAGTGTTCTCCGAGCATAAAGACGCGCCGGAATCACGCGCGTATCGTTCAACACCAGCAGGTCGCCGGAATTGAGCTGTACGGGAAATTCGGCAAAGCTTGAATCGCGCAATGCCCCATTAGCGCGATCCATCACTAACATGCGGCTCAGGCCGCGTTCGGCCGGTGGCTGCTGTGCTATCAACTCCGCAGGTAGATCGAAGTCGAAGTCGGCAACGCGCAGCCCGGTCATGCGCGCGGCTTCCTGAAGGAATCGAAGGCCCTGAAGCGCGCACGTTCAATGGCCGCGTTCAATTCTTCGCGTTTGGGCTCGAACTGGTTTGCCGGGAGATCGGCGGGAACGTACGTTGGCCGCGCCCAACTGACGCAGATGCGCGTGAAGGGCTTGGGAACCAGAAACCGGTCCCATGAGTGGATGACCCAGGCGTGCTCGGGTTCGAGGTGAAAGGCGCCGATGGGCGCGCCCGTCATCTGTGCCAACTTGATGGGGCCCATCTTGGTCTGATAGATGGGGCCGCGAGGGCCATCGGCGGTAAAGATGGCGGTCCTGCCGGTATCGATCACGTGCGCCAGGCCGAGCAGCCCCTCGCGCGCCCCGCGCGAGCTTGAGCCGCGTACCGCATCGAAGCCGAACATCTTGAGGATGCGCGTAATCAACTCGCCGTCATAGCTTTGGCTGATAAGGATCACCGCGCGGGAATGGCGGAAGTAAGCCGTGCAGGGCAAAACGCATTGGTGCCAGAAACAGAAGATCTCTGCCGGGGACTTCACGCCAAACGGGACGGGCGTCACACCCTCTTCGGCGATCACTTCAAAGCGCCAGGTTCTGCAGACTACCCATAGGAGCGCCCATACCACGCGCGGCACGACGGCCAGCACCAGGCGCTGAGAAAGGGTAAAGTTGGGTTTGTCTTGGGCGGTCACTCTTTCGATTCTAGCGGAGTTAGCGGGGTTAGCGTGGCTATCGGCAAATCAAGTGACCGGGCGTCAACTCCGCCATCTGTCTGCAACGATGGCGGCATACTTAAGCCCGTCAGAGCGCATTTGCTTGAGCGGGGCGCCGAGGCCTGCTGGCCAGCTCCGCCAACTGCGCTAACTCCGCATTCTAGCTGTATCGCAGCCAGCGAACGATCTCGGGCAGCGTGGCCCGCTTGCCATACATCAAAATGCCTATGCGATAGAGGCGCGAGGAGAACCAGAGCACGGCCCATATGCTCAGGATCAGCAGAGCGATGGAGGTCGCAATCTGCCACAGCGGCGGCATCTGCAGGCCCATGCGCGGAATCATCACGTACGGAGCCGTGAAGGGAAACAGAGAAGCGGCAACTACCCAGACCGAGTTCGGATCCTTGAAGACCACGGCCAGCATTCCAAAACTGATCCAGATAGGCAGAGCCGCCAGCGGCGTATACATCTGCAGCTCCTGCGCCGTCTCGCAGGTGGCAGCCAGTCCGGAAAACAGCGCACTGAAAAGAGCGAAACCGAGAACGAAATAGATGGTGAATAGAAAAGCTTCAACCGATGAGAAATGAAGCGCAAGATTTCCACTGAGCATGGGGGCGGCCAGCGCTGAGCCCGTGATCAGCACGGCCACCACCATCCAGATGGCGATTTGCGTCAGGCCGACCGCGCCTACGCCGAGAAGCTTGCCGGCCAGCAGGTCGTCGGGTTTGGCCACGGCCAGCATCACCTCGAAGATGCGCGAAGTCTTCTCTTCAATGATCGCGCGGGCCATGTTCATTCCATAGAGAATGATGGGCATGGAAATCAGAAAGGCCATCGCGGTGACTTTGGCGTAGATTCCAGTTCCAGTTTCTTTATCCGCTTTCCCGCTCTTGCTCAATTGAAGGCGTTTTACGTTCACATAACTCTGCATGGCATCGGCGTCCGGCTGGTTCACTCCATAAGCGACTAGCCGCTCGTGCACAACGGCGCGATTCACAGCGGTCCTGAGCCCCTCATTGCTCGGCTCGTCAGGGGATTTTGAAGTATAGGAGGCAGTGACCGTTCCCACCGGGGAGCCATCGGAGGTATCAATTGCAAGGAGTCCGTCAATCTCCTTCTTTTCGACATTCTTCAGCAGAGCGGAACGCTCTTCCTCGCTAGCCGGAGCTGCCACATCCACCGTGAATTTGATGTAGCCATCGGCGAGCAACTGACTGCGAACTTCAGCGGCCAGCGCAGCATTGTTTGAGGCAATCGCCAGATGGCGTCCCATCCCTTGTTTGGGAACGCTCAAAAATGAAAGGCCAATCATTGCAGAGATCAGCACAGGCAATAGTACCGTGGAGAAGATGAAAGCCCGGCCCCGAATCTGCTCTTGATATTCGCGCTTCGCGATGAGAAGGACATTACGCATTGGCCTTGCCTCCCACGGTCTGGATGAAGATCTCTTCAAGCGATGGTTCAACCAGCTCGAAGCGATAAATCGTCGCCATGGCCGCGGCTTCGTGCAGCAGCTTTTGCGCGTCTCCGTGCGGCTTGAGCTTGATCTCCGCATGGCCAGAGAAGTTCTTCGCCTCCGCAATCTCTTCACTCTTCAAGAATGCGGAGTTACCCTCGAACTCAACGATCACGTGGTTCCGCTCGTAGCGGCCCTTAATCTCGCGCAGATTGCCCGACAGTACGTTCTCACCGTTATTGATGAGGCAAATTGAGTCGCAGAGCTTCTCCACCTGGTCCATGCGATGGGTGGAAAACAGAATTGCCTTGCCTTGCGCTTTAAGATCGAGCAGTGTCCGCTCTACCAGCACCGCATTGATCGGGTCGAGGCCGCTGAAGGGCTCGTCCATCACGATCAGCCCAGGGTCGTGCAGCAGCGTGGCAATGAACTGAATCTTCTGCTGCATGCCCTTGGAAAGTTCTTCCGTCTTTTTCTGGAGCGAACCGGCGATCTCCATGCGTTCGGCCCAATTGACGGCCCGCCTGCGCGCCTCTTCCGCCGCAAGACCGTGCAACTGGCCAAAGAAGACCAGTTGGTCGCGGACCTTCATTTTCTTATAGAGACCGCGTTCCTCGGGCAGATAGCCCACTCGCTCGAGGCTCTTGCGGACAAAAGGCTTTTCAAATAGCTGCACCCGTCCCGAGTCCGGAACGGTGATACCCATCATCATGCGGATGGAACTGGTTTTTCCCGCTCCGTTCGGACCCAACAGACCGAACATCTGGCCCGCCTCGATGGATAGACTCAGGTTGCTGACGGCAACCTTGTCCTCGTAGGCCTTGGTCACTCCCGCGAGTTCGACAATTGGCATGCGTTCTCCTGCCGCTCAAACTGTACTCCCGTTTCAAGGTTCCTGGGTGCAACCCCAAATGAAGTGTAGCAAAGCGCACGTGACGCGAAGCCCCGCTTGACCAGGGGGCTCAGAGAGTCATCCAAGAATTACGGTCGGATTGAAGTTTCGCTGCGGTCAGCTCGGCCGTCTGCGTTTTCCTGCTTTCTTCTCCCGCATCGACGGAGAGCAAAGGCTGACAAAAGTGTGCGCCAAAGTGCAGCAAGAAATAGACTTGACAGCCGGCGGATTGAGGGAAACCGAAAAGTAACTCCGTGGGCACTGGTGAAAGGTGATGGGAAAGGGAAAAAGATGGTAGCCTTGTTGACGATGCCCGAATACGATTTTCTGAAAACCGAGCCAGTTCATGGACCAGCGTACAGGCCGCAGTCCATTGAGGAAGTTGACGTGCGTCAGTCGGTCCTCGAAGATATTGCGCTAAAGACGCTTTACCTCACCGGTTCGCTTTCAATTCTTGATCTCTCTGAAAAGACCCGGCTCAGCTTCGAGGTGGCAAAAGAGATCTCGTTCCATCTGCGGACGGAGATGCTCTGCCAGGTCAATGGAATGACTGGCAATATCCCGCAGATTGCCATTACGGCTGCGGGCAGAACTCGCGCGGCGGACCTTCTCGCACAGAGCCACTACACGGGTCCCGCGCCGGTCTCGCTTGAGAGCTATGTCGAGCAAACGCGAAAGCAGAGCGTCCGCAAGCTGGAAGTTCATGCCGACGAGGTCAAGCGCGCGTTTTCGCATCTTGTAATCGATAGCTCGACGTTGCGGCGTTTCGGAACGGCTCTCAACTCCGGCAGTTCGATCTTCATCTATGGCCCGCCGGGAACGGGGAAAACCACCGTTGCAGAAACCTTGTCAAAGGTGATCGCCGAAGATGAGGTGTGGATACCGCACGCGGTGGAAGTGGATTCTTCCATCATCACGGTCTACGATCCGGCGATTCACCGGAAAGCGGCCGATCCTGGGCCTGCCAACCGGGACGAGCGTTGGGTGCTGTGCCAGCGCCCCGCGGTGTTGGTGGGCGGGGAACTGACAGCGGAAATGCTTGATCTGCAGTTCAATCCCATTACCAAGTTTTATGTTGCTCCCGCGCAGATGAAGGCCAATAACGGGGTTCTGATCATCGACGACTTCGGGCGGCAGCGGATTCGCCCGGAAGATCTGCTCAACCGATGGGTCGTCCCCCTCGACCGCAGGATCGATTTTCTGACTCTCGCCGGCGGAAAGAAACTTGAGGTTCCATTCGAGATGCTGATCGTCTTTGCCTCGAACATGGATCCGGCAGAGCTGGTCGACGAATGCTTCTTGCGCAGAATTCAAACCAAGATCAAAGTCGGCACGGTTCCCGATGCCTCATTTGTCGAGATCTTTCGCCGTGTTGCCATCGAGTATCAAGTGGCCTACGACCCAGGCGTGCCTCAGGCTCTCATCGACTTCATCCGCGGCACGATGAATCGTGAGTTGCGCCAGTGCTATCCAAGGGATATTGTGAACCAGGTCCTTTGGGCTGCCCGGTACGAGGGCAAGAAACCGTATATAGATTCTCTGGCCCTGGCTCAGGCGGTCGAGGCATACTTCCTGCAAAAGAACTGAGGCAGGCCTGAAGGCTGTGAAAAGGCCCCAGACCATGACGCCTACCGGAAGGCCTTTGACAGACTGCTCGACGATCTCCACGGCAAGCCCGATGCCGTTTCCGCCTGACCCGCTCCGTGCCCATCCTTGCGGTTTTCTTCTGGCGCAAGGGTGGGATACATCGAACCCCTCGATCCGCTTTTTGCATAGAATTCCCCTTCGTCGGCGCACAATGGAAGCAGTCAAGAGAGTTGGATTTTCCGGCCTGGACCTCAAGGGTACCCCACCCCCCTATTCATATTTTCAAATCTTGCAGGTAATTATGTAGATAACTCAGTTGTTGCTCGACGGGAACAATCCGACCTTGGCGAAGACTGCCTCGATTCCGAGACCTGATTTACCGCCCAAGCGCGAGTGACGGGTTGCCAGAGAGAGCCTGGTCGGCAAATTCCCCGCTCAGAAACCTCGGCCATGCAGCAGCGGCGATCATGGCGGCGTTGTCCGTCGAGAGAGCCAGCGTAGGAAACGCCACGCGCAGTTCTCGGCGCGCGGCTTCGGCGGTGAAGCGGGTGCGCAATTCACGGTTTGCAGCCACTCCGCCGGTGACGAGAATCCGCCGCGCGCCCAGCGATTCGGCCGCGGCAAAGCTCTTCTTCATCAAATCACCCACCACCGCGCACTGGAAGCTGGCCACCAGATCGAGCACCAGCTGCGGACAGAGAGCCAGTGCCTCTTCTTTCGTCTGCGGCGGACGGTTTGCGAGAACCAACTCCTTCGTCTCCGCTGCGCTCCGTTCAGGATGACAAGCAATGGTTGGCGCAAAGAGACGGGCCGCCCGTGCCTGCGCTTCTGCCCGCAAGTTGTTCAGCTCGACGTAGCGCAACACGGCCGTCTTGATCCCCGAAAACGAGAACATCAAATGCGGGTCAAGCTCGGCAATCGGCGCGGTCTTGGCTGCCTTGGTTCGGGGAGTCTTGCCGCGCAGATGCACCTTTGTCTTGATCTGTGAAAACGAAAACGGCACGGCTTTCGGGTTGCCAAAGCGGGCCAGCGCGTCGATCCAAGGTCCGCCCGGATAACCGAAGCCAAGCAGTTTGGCCACTTTGTCGAAGGCCTCGCCGGCCGCATCGTCCACCGTTCGTCCAACCAGGGTGTAAGTCCATGCGTCATGCGTTGGCCGCGCAAGATAAAGATGTGTGTGGCCGCCAGAGACGACCAAGGCAAGCGCGGGCTCCGCATCATCTTTGTCATCCTGAGCGAGCGCAGCGAGTCGAAGGACCTGCGGTTCGGCCTCCCGCTCATTGAGCAGCACCGCATGGATGTGCCCTTCAAGGTGGTTGACGGCGACCAGCGGCAACCCCTGCGCAAAAGCCAGCGCCTTGGCATAGGTGACACCCACCAGCAGCGCCCCGGCTAGTCCTGGCCCGGCGGTGACGGCGATAGCGTCCAGATCGGCAAGCGTGATGCCGGCCTCTTCCAGTGCTCCGCGCACCACCGGCACAATCGCCCGCAGATGCTCGCGGCTGGCCAGTTCCGGCACCACCCCGCCATAGCGAGCGTGCAAGGCAATCTGCGAAGCCACAACGGACGAGAGGCTGCGCGTCCCGCGCTCGACCACAGCCGCTGCCGTCTCGTCGCAGGAGGATTCAATGCCGAGGATCAGGCCGCGCTTGCTCATCTCTTTAGTTTAGCGGGCTCGATGAATGGGCGTGCGACAGATTACTCTGAAGCAGAGCCATGTTGCCCGCCACGCGCCAATTCGATGCGGCTATCAAGATCATCGCCACACTGCGCGCCGCGGGGCATCAGGCCTTTCTTGCCGGCGGATGTGTGCGCGACCTGCTTGTTGGCCGCGAACCAAAGGATTACGATGTGGCGACCAGCGCGACACCCGACGTGGTGCTGGAGATGTTTCCGCGCACCTTTGCCGTGGGCGCGCACTTTGGCGTTGTCTTAGTCGCAGATAGCGCAGGCTTCACCGGAGCAGACGCGTCGGACCAGACAGACGAGGAGGCCTCCAAGCCAGAGTATGGCATCACTGAAGTCGCCACCTTCCGCTCCGATGGCGCCTACTCCGATGGCCGCCATCCCGATGGCGTTCGCTACACGAACAGCGCCGAGGAAGACGTCCGCCGCCGCGATTTCACCATCAACGGATTGCTGCTGGACCCGGTAATAGCCGGGCAGAATCTCCGCTCCGCTGTCATCGATCGCGTCGGCGGCCTAGCGGATCTCGAAGCCGGCATCGTCCGCGCCATCGGCGATCCCGGCGAGCGTTTTGAAGAGGACCACCTGCGCATGCTCCGAGCCGTCCGATTCGCGGCCCGCTTCGGCTTTGAACTCGACCCCGCAACAGCCTCTGCCGTGCGCCGCCTCGCCGCAAAAACCAAAGCGGTCAGCCGCGAACGAGTCCGCGACGAGCTGACCAAAATGCTCACCGAGGGCCACGCCCGCCGCGCCTTCGAGTTGCTCGACGAGACCGGACTGCTCGCCGAGGTGCTGCCGGAGATCGCAAAGATGAAGGGCGTCGAGCAGCCCCCGCAGTTCCATCCCGAGGGCGACGTGTGGATACACACGCTGATGCTCCTCGATCAATTACCAGACGGATGCTCGTTCACGCTGGCCTGGGGCGCACTGCTGCACGACGTTGGCAAGCCTCCCACCTTCCGTCGCGCGCCGGATCGCGTCCGCTTCGACGGCCACGTTGAGGTAGGAGTGGCCATGGCTGCGGAGATCTGCCGCCGTTTCCGCTTCTCCAACGACGAAACCCGGCAAATCCTAGCGCTGGTCGAGAACCACATGCGCTTTGCCGACGCGCCGCGAATGAAGGCCTCAACGCTGAAGCGCTTCTTCCGCCTGGAGGATTTTCCCGAGCATCTTGCTTTACACCGCATGGATTGCCTGGCTGCAAGCGGAAATCTGGATCACTGGAAATTCGTCCTCGACCGCTATGAAGCTATGCCCGCGGGGGCAGTGCGCCCGAGGCCGCTTATCACCGGTCGCGAACTGATTGCCGCCGGCTACAAGCCCGGAGCGGGTTTCAAAGACATGCTGCGGGCCGTAGAGGACGCGCAACTGGAGGGGCTGATCTCGACGGCTGAAGAAGCGCTCGGCCTGGTCGGGCAACGATTTCCCGTCGAATAGATCCGGCGCGCAATCATGCACCCAACGCTCACTCCGCCTCGGCTGAAAACCGCTCTTGCAACACGCGCCGCAGCAGTTTTCCCGTTTGATTCTGCGGCAAGCCTCCGGGCTCGAGAATCCAGATGCGGCGCGGAGCTTTGTAGGCTGCGAGATTCCGCCGGCACCACTCCAGCAACTCATTTTCGCTGGCTGCGGAGTCCTCGCAAAGTTCAACCGCAGCGACGGGGATTTCGCCCTTCTCCTTATGCGGCAGGCCGAATGCGGCTGCACGCGCCACTGCCGGATGGGCCGCCAGGGCTTCTTCGAGTTCGCGCACATAGACCGAGTAACCGCCCGACTTGATCACATCCTTCATGCGGCCAACCAGGCGAATCAGGCCCAGGCGATTCCGCGTGGCAAGATCGCCGGTGCGCAGCCAACCGTCGCCGGTCATCAACCCCTCGCCGTCACTCTGGTCCTTCCAATAATGCGGCTCCAGTCCGCGACGGCGGATCTGGCACTCGCCTTCCATGCCTGCGCGCACGGCCCGTCCGTCTTCGCCGGCTACGCGAATATGAAACGGCGGGACCGGAAAACAGAGGTCGCCGCTGCCAGGCAGAAAAGACAGATCGATGCCCATCATCGCCAGGCCGCCGAGCTCAACCATGCCGTAGCCGTTCACCAGAACCGGCGGAATGCGCCGACCTCCCGGCAGTCGCTGCAGAGCGCCATACTGCCGCAGCCGCTGGCGAACTTCAGAAGGCAATTGATCGCTTGCCGAAAGCCACAGACGCACGCTCCTGAGCCGTGCAGCGTCCGGGTTGCTATTGACCAGGCGCGCAAACATCGCTGGCACTCCCACAACCGCGGTGACGCTAAGCCACTCGACCTGATCCAGCGCGCGCTCCACATCGAAGTGATCGAGAAAGCAGCCGCGAATGCCAGCCATCAGTCCGTAAAGCGCGATGCTCACGCCCATGATGTGCGACCAGGGAAGCGCGATCAGCGCCAGATCCTTCGGTCCCAGAAACATCCCCACAAGCACAGTGGACGCGCGCGCACCCAGCAGCGCCCTGCTCGAAAGGGCCGCACCCTTGGGAAAGCCGCTCGTGCCGGAGGTATGAAACACGGCCACGGTCGCGCCTGGATTGATTCGGGCCGGCGGGAAGGCCACAGTTTTTGTTTCGGCGGCCTGGGTGCGCAGGAATCCATCCCGCGTCTCGGCCTCGTCGTCAGACTGGATCCAGGTCCGCACATCGAGCGCCGTGCGCTCCTTGATGGTGCGCTCGAAGACCGCCTTGTCGGTTACAAGAATCTCTGTTCCGCTATTGGCCAGAATGCGCCGCACCTCGGGCAGCGAGAGCATCGGATTCAACGGAACCGCAATGCCTCCCGCGCGGATGATTGCCAGAAACCAGCGAAAGCACTTAATGTCGTTGGTGCGATAAATGGCCACCAGTTGGCCCGGCCGCAGATGAACGACGCCGCGGAGAAAGGCATCGATCGCGCAAATCTCGACGTGCAATTCGGAAAGATGGAAAGGACGGCCGCTCTCAATGGAGATTTCGCTGTCTCCATTCCGGCGCAACAACTCGTCGACAAGATTGGCCACCGTGACGCTGCGGTCGCGCGAAAGCTTGAAACGCCGGAAAACATTCATTGCACAGAAACCGGCTTGCGACCCCAGTCGCTGGCCACGCAGTAATTGAAGAGGCGGTCGAGATAATCCATCACCGGCGGCGGCGTAACTCCGGCTGGCTCCAGCAACCGCTCGGCCTGGGTTGTGTCGAATTGCATCTTCATGGTGAAATAGTCGCGATAAGCGCGCCCATCGCGCAGCACCCGGCGCTTCCGTCCCCATAGAGTCATAAACAACAGTGGCCGCACGACGTCAAAGAAGAACTTCGGGTCCACATAGCGTGGCTCGGGCGCGTGAAAATATTCCATCGCCCGGCGCGCGACCTGCTCAATCGTTGCGCTGCCGCGCGGCCCGGCGCAGAGATGCACCGTGCTGCCCAATGCGACCTCGTCAAAGGCCAACCGCGCTACCGACGCGGCAACAAAATCCACTGGAACAATGTCCAGCACGGCGTCTGCGTAACCGGGCACAGTCCGCCACAGCCCGCGCGCGTAAATCTTCAGCGGCCAATACATCATTTTGAAACTCGAAGTCACGCCGGTCCGCGAATCGCCCACGATGATGCTGGGCCGCAAGATAACACCGGGCATCGAAGCCAGGCGCGAACGCACCAGCGCTTCGGCCTCGGCCTTGCTTTGTTCGTAGCTGTTGCGGTAGCTCTGGCCGATGGCCAATTCGCTCTCGCGCACTAGGTCGGAGCGTTCGCCCGCCACGTACGCCGTGCCCACATAAGCCAGGCTGCGCAGTTGCCGCATCTTGGCCGCGAGGTCCAGCACGCGGCGCGTGCCTTCGACGTTGATGCGCCGGGCTTCTTCGAGTGAGTGATCGAAACGTACAGTAGCCGCCGAGTGAATCACACGAGTCGCCTCTGTCGAGAGGCGCTGGTAAGCAGCGGCATCGAGGCCGCAATTGGGTTCGCCTACGTCTCCGGCGTAGACCTGAACGCGTTGCCGCTCACTCGCCGGAACGATCGTATCGGCGCGTTGCTGGCCTGTCTCGCCAGGCCCAGATTTGCCGGGTTTGGTCCGAATCAGCAGAGCCAGCCTGGCCTGCGGTTGGCGCTCCAGCAATTCGCGCACCAGCCGCGCGCCCAGAAAACCGGTAGCGCCGGTGACAAGAATGAGTTCATCGTTATTCAATCGAAAACCGGCCTCAATGCGCGGACGACCAGAGGACCGGTAAACAGCGGCCTTTCCGTGTCCATGCGGCGAGCAGAGTCAATCGATATTATAGCCCGGTGAGTTATTGTTGAGAGCCGATACAACAGGGTTGTTCTGAGCGCTGCGATGCTTCCACAATCTTGTTGGCTTGTTGCCATCGAGCCCGAATCAAACCAGATGCAAAACTTTGACAAACCTTCTTAAGGCAGACTAGGACGCACGATGCTGATTGAGTTTTGGGAACGTTTACGCGGATATGACAAGTGGACGGAGACTGCGGCGACAGTCCAATCGTCCACTCTCGACAATTTCAGATTCGGCTCCGAAAGCGAAAAGCAGGCCGGAAGAGGACAACCGCTAGTATGGCAATCGGTATGCAAGATTGAATGGAAAGACCACCATGACAATCAGTTCACGGCAACATTTGAAGCATTTGAGGAGTCGCCGCTCTACCAACTTCGCGCCGGAGACACAGTTACCATCCGATTTAACCCTCAGAGGCCTGCCGAGTTCTACTTGCGTGGCCTCCTCAAGTCGGATCTGGCGTACTCGTGGAAGATAGGGGTCTACACAATTATGTTGGTCTTGGTATTCGTTGCGATTTTTGGATTGTGGTTCAGTCCCGCCATCCTCAGGGTAGTGTTCCATTGAGTAGATGCGTAGCAATTACTGGAGCAACACCAACCCAGAAAACGTCTCCCACAGTTTCTACCGCAAATGCAAAAAGGGCTTCGACCGGCCTACTGCCCGATCGAAGCCCCTCTTTTCTTGATTGCCCTTACTTCACCTTCGGCCCAGCCGCGCGAATCGCCTCCGAGGCGTCGAACTTCTCGAAGTTGGCCTCAAACCGTGCAGCCAGATCTGCGGCTGTGCGGTCGTAGGCTTCCTTGTCGGCCCAGGCGTTGCGCGGATTCAAAATCTCCGCCGGAACATCCGGGCAGCTCAGCGGAATGCTCAGCCCAAAGGCCGGCTCGGTGGCGAACTCCACCTTGTCCAGCCGTCCGTCGAGCGCCGCGTTGACCAGCGCGCGGGTGATTTTGAGGCTCATGCGCTTGCCCACGCCAAACTTGCCGCCCGACCAACCGGTGTTGACCAGCCAGCAGGCCGACTGATGCTGACGCAGCCGCTTGCCGAGCATCTCCGCATAGAAGCGCGGAGCCAGCGGAAGGAAGGGCGCGCCGAAGCAGGCCGAAAACTCCGGCGACGGGTCCTTGACGCCCAATTCTGTTCCGGCCAGCTTTGCCGTGTAGCCGGAGAGGAAGTGGTACATCGCCTGCTCCGGCGTCAGCCGCGAGATCGGCGGCAGCACGCCAAAAGCATCGGCGGCCAGGAACATCACGTTCTTCGGATGCCCGCCGATTCCGGGGATCACCGCGTTGTCGATGAAGTCCACCGGATAGGCCGCGCGTGTATTCTCCGTCAGGCTGATATCGAAGTAATCCGGTTCGCGCTCATCATTCAGAATCACGTTCTCAAGCACGGACCCGAAGCGAATCGCCCGGAAGATCTGCGGCTCGAACTCTTCGGTGAGATTGACGCATTTGGCGTAGCAGCCGCCCTCAAAGTTGAAGATTCCTGTCGGGCTCCAGCCATGCTCGTCGTCGCCGATCAGCCGCCGCGCCGGGTCAGCCGAGAGCGTCGTCTTGCCAGTGCCGCTTAATCCGAAGAAGAGCGCCGTTACGCCATCCGCGCCCACGTTTGCCGAGCAGTGCATCGGCAGCACGTCGCGATTGGGAACGATGAAATTCATCGCGCCGAAGATCGACTTCTTCATCTCCCCGGCATACTTCGTGCCGCCGATCAAGACGATCTTCCTCGTAAAATTCGCCAGAATGAAGGCGCCTGTACCGGTACCGTCGCGCTCCGGCACGGCCTCGAACTCGGGCGCCGCGATCACAGTGAACTCAGGCACATGCGTCGCCAGCGCCGCGGCATCAGGGCGAACAAAGAGTTGATGGACAAATAGCGAGTGCCAGGCATATTCGCTGATCACGCGGATCGGCATCCGGTACTCCGGGTCCGCGCCGCAATAAAGGTCTTGCGCAAAAAGATCGCGATCGCTCAGGTGCTCGGTCACCCGTTCGAGCAGAGCGTCGAATTTCTCAGGGGAAAACGGCTTGTTGATCTTCCCCCAGTCCACCAGCTCGTGCGTCACCGCGTCATCCACGGTGAACTTGTCTTTAGGACTGCGTCCGGTTCGCGCGCCGGTTACAGCTACCAGGGCGCCGTTGGCCGCTAAACGCGCCTCGCCGCGCAGCAGCGCGGTTTCAACAAGTTGTGCGGCATTCAGATTGGCATGCACCAGCGGACCCGCCGCCAGCGCCTTCAGCGACTCCACTCCAGAAAGACTTGCCATGGACAGGACTCCTTACCGACAAAAGATTAAAAAGGGTCAATAATCCATTGTGCCATCCAAACCCATTTGTGGGAAGTCCCCTATCTGGAAATCGTGCGCACGGGGCAAGTCCGGTGCCCGATCCATTCGCTTTTTCCTTGCGAAAGGGTAGAAAACCATAAACCCTATGGCGCGCAAGCGCCGTCTGCCCGACTACAGGTGGCTTATCGCGCCAGATATGGGATCCCGCGCGCCTTTCCCGCAAACACCCAGCCATCTCCCAACAAGAAATTGACAACCGAGCAGCACAGAATCGCAACGCTGTTCGCGGCCAGCATCGGCAGGCGCGAGTCATCGACCAGCAGACGCATCAGCGCAAGATTCCCAAGCATTGAAACCATTCCATTGGTGAGATGAAACCGCACAAGTTGATTGATTCGAGATGAGTCATACTGCCGGTCGCGCCATGTATAACTCACGTGCCACACAAAGTTATGCAACAGAGTAAGCTCAACAGCCGCAGCCGAGGCAACCAGATAATGACCCGCGAGCAACCGGCAAAGCACCGCAAGCGCGCCAAGCTGCACAACCATGCCGATGGCTCCAACTAGATTGAACTTGCTCCAGCGAATCAATGTCTTCAAGGCAAAGGCTCCCGCCGGTAAAGCTCGGCAGTGTGGCGCAACGTCACATGGATCGCCATGGCAAACATGCCAAGGGCCGCAATCGCTCCTCCCAGGTCAAAGAGCAGTATCTTATTGCCGAAGAGTGTCGCGTATGGACTGCGCAACAGCGCCAAATTGCCGATCACAAGCAGAACGCGAATCTCTGTGGGTCCGAAGATGCCTTGTGAAAGTTGAAAACGGGTCAAGGTATAAGTGGCGATATAACTCTCGCTCGATAGCACAAGAAACGCCACAAGCATCGCGGCTGCCGTCAGCCAATGCAGAAATCCGGAACAGCCGAGTCCGCACATCAGAGCCACCGATCCGAAGATATCCGCCATATGATCCACATAAAAGCCGTAGCGCGGTCGTTGTTGTTGACGCACTCGGGCCAACGTTCCATCGAGACTGTCTCCCAGCCAATTCAACACCAGACAGAGAATCACCCCAAGCAGAGCGAAGCGATGATCGCGAGACAAAGCGTAGCAAACGCCGGCTCCAATCTGCGCGGTGACTCCCAGCAGGGTGAGCTGGTCGGAGCTGACCCACAAGGGCGCACGTCTGGCCATCCACTCCAGAGCGCGCTTTTCAAGAGAAGCAGTCAACGCCCGGTTGATCCGGCTGGCCGTGATGAATCCGGATTCAGGCTTCGCGTTAAAAGTCGAGATAGCCATGGTAGTCTCCTCTTCTTTTGCCGATCTAACCGCCGCTCCAAATAACCCGGAAAAACTATCTCCGCAGCGCATTACAAACAGAACGCAAAGTAAATTCCAACGATTCTCGCGGAACGCTCTCTACAAATGGCCCAACAGCCCATCCAAGGCCCGCCGGAATCGAGCGCGTCAGAGAGATCGATTCGATCTGCATATAAACTCCGCCGTCGCGCTCTTCATAACTCCAATAAGTCGTCAGCCGCCAAAGAAAGCCATGCTCTTCCTTCGATCTGAGCGCGCGCTCATGGTTTGTTCCGGGCGCGTCAATCTCGGAGATGTCTGTGCTGCGCGAGATGCTATAACCGTGCTTCGCATCCAGCCGGCCAAAAGTGATGTCATAAGTCGTATCCATCACCACCGTGATGACGTGCCGTTGGCGGACTCGCATCACAACCTGAAAATGATCGTCCTGTTGCGTCAGTATTCTCGCTTGAACCACCTCCGGCGAAAACTGCCTCGGGTAAGCGCTGAAGTTCTTCATGAGCCTTTCAAAATCAGCGGACGTGGCTCCGGTGGCAAAGGCTGTCCCGCGCCAGTGGTGCAGCATGGCTCCCGGCAAATCCGCGCCCGTCGAAGGCGTGAGCCGCTCGACGATCAGCTCTCCCCTTCGCAGTCGCTTCTGGACATCCGGTCCCGCTGCCGCAGCAACAGAACCCTCCGGCGAACGGTGCTGCCTGGCCAGCCTCGTCTCGACCCCACCTATATAGTTGTTGAAGGCCAAAACAGCCGCGGCCGGCGCTTCTCCAAATCCGAGACTTGGAATCCCCACAAGAGCCAGCAGAGCCGTCAGCCCCCAAACGCATCTGATAACCGAAAACCTTCGCGAGCCTATACGCCGTAGCCGTGTCATGAACAAACCTTAGCTCCCGCCTCCCTTTCAGGCAATGCACGGAGTCTCATCTATTGATGAATGTTTCTCACTTTGCAAGCCATTGTAATGGATGAAGTTATGCAAAGTTGTACATTGGCTTTTGCCTTCGGATTGCCCGCGCGGTCGAATACACTTGTCTGGAGAGATGACCGAAAGACCCGCATTCAGCCGCTATCGCTTCGGAGCCTTTGAGGCGGATGCCGCCTCCGGTGAGTTGCGCCGCCAGGGCATTCGCATCAAGTTGAATGCGCAGCCCTTCCAAGTGCTCTTGCTGCTCCTCGAGCGCCCCGGCCAGTTGCTCACACGCGAGCAGATTTCCAGCGAGCTTTGGCCCGACGGCACTTTTGTTGACTATGAGCACGGCGTCAACTCGGCCGTCAATCGCATCCGCGAGGCGCTCGGAGACACGGCCGGCAATCCCCGATTCGTTGAGACCCTGGCCCGCCGCGGCTATCGCCTCGTGGCTCCGGTGGAGCGATTCGGTCCCAGCCAATTCGCGCAGCCCGCGGCTTCTGTCGATGCGACTCCGGCCACAGTCGAACCAGTGGCGGCTCTCACGCCGAAAGCGACCCCTTCGCCAGAGCCCGCGGCCAGACTTCGCGACCGGATACTTGCCTCGCCACGGGAGCTTCCAAAGGTCTCATACCGCGTGGTGCAAACGCTCTTCGTCCTTTTGCAGTTCATGTACCTTGGTTTCTATATCGGGGCGCTGGCAAATCTTGCAGAAATCGAAGAGATCCTCATGCCCCTGCCCAGGGCTGCTCAGGCGTTGACCATCCTGATCGTAACCGCGGCGATTCTGATTCCTGTCCGCGCCTTCGTGCTCTCCGCCACGCTCTTTCGCGCACCCAAAGCGGACCAAAAATTCCTCAAACTTTGGCCGTTTCTACTCGTCCTCGATGAGTTGTGGTCGCTCTCTCCCTTCCTGCTCTTGCACCACATCAACTTCGGACTGGCGCTGGCCTGCACCACCCTTCTCGTCTATTCGCCCTTTGCCCAGCGCTCGCTCGTCCTGATGGGTGCCGCCGGGTCAGCTCCTGAGTCCTTAAACTCCGGGGCACCCTGACTTGCACGCCTCACAAGAGTCGGAGAAATAAGTCAACGCTCCCTGGCGACTCTCGTCTAATGCAATGAAGGTGTACACACTTTGACCGATATGCGAATCCGATCCGCTTCTTTCATCTCCGCGGCGATCATGGCCTTGATCTGCTTGTCAGGGGCGAGGCTTGACCAGAAACCCGCATCGAGCCAGCCGGTCGCTACATTGAAGGTCCAGGTCCGAGAGGTCGTGCTGCCCGTTACGGTGCGCGACAAGAAGGGCGCGCTGGTAGCTACCCTCAAAGTCGGCGACTTCACTCTGACCGAAGACGGACGCCCGCAGACAATCAAGAGTTTTACCCGCGAAACCAACCTTCCCTTCCGGCTAGGCCTGCTGGTTGATACAAGCCGCAGCGTCTCCGGGGCCATGGAGGAGGAGCGAAAGTCGGCGGGCAAGTTTGTAGACACGATGCTGCCGGAGAAACCCAACCCCATTCCGGACCAGGCCTTCCTCATCCACTTTGACCACGAGGTCGAGCTGCTCGAGGACTTCACTGCCTCGCGCGACAAGTTGCACCACGAGCTGGACGATATGGGGCCTTCACGGGCTGCGCAAAATTCGAACCAGGGGCCGGAGACCAGCGGAGACGATAACGGCGGAAGAACCCAAGGACAGGGTCGCGGCGGCCGCGGCGGCACGCAGCTTTACGATGCGATCTTTCTCGCATCAGATGAACTGATGAAGCCCAAGGACGGACGCAAGGCGCTGGTCGTTTTCTCAGACGGCGTAGACCGGGGCAGCAAGGAGACGTTAAACGACGCTGTGGACGCGGCTGATCGGGCCGGCGTGGCCGTTTATACGATCTATTTCAAAGGCGAGCAGGAGCGCGGTGAGGGCGGCTTTCCAGGCGGCGGTCATCATGGGGGAGGCGGCTGGCCGGGTGGTGGCGGAGGCGGTTATCCCGGCGGTGGGGGCGGAGGCTATCCGGGAGGTGGTGGAGGCCGGCGAGGCGGCGGTGGTGAGAGCGAGCCGGGAGTCGACGGCAAGAAGATCATGGAGAAGATTGCCACCCGCACCGGCGGCCGCTACTTCGAGGCCAAGAAGAAGGATAACCTGGATGAGATCTATGGCCAGATCGCCGAGGAGCTACGCGGCCAGTACTTGCTGACCTACACTCCGGACATGGTGGACAATGAAGGCGGCTTTCACAAGGTCGCCCTCAAGGCCAACAAGGACGACCTGACTGTGGTCACTCGCGAAGGCTACTATGCGCCTGGCGGGGATGCGAAGTAAGGAACTCCAGGCCATCTTATCGCGAGCTGTCTAGCAGCGTCTTTTCGAGCTTTCCGCCCTTAAGCGTGAATCGCTCGCCGCGCCAGACGATCGTGTTGCCGGCGAATCCAGCTACCCAGACACCCATGGCGACCAGGTCGCGTAGCGGCAGCAGCCATAAGCCGGGTAGCACCTGGTGGTCGGCGAGAACCTCGGCACCCACCGTCATCGCCAGTGTGAGGCGCAAAAAGAAGCTCAAGCCAAGCAGCCACAAGCTCGCCGGGCTCACTCCGCTGGCCAGCGCGTTGAGCAGCGCCCAGCCAAGGCCTTGAGTGAAGATGAGGCCCACGTAGCCCCAGGGCCGCGCGTCGCGAACCGTGCGAGCCCAGCGCAACTGGTGATCCAGGAAGCCGTGCCAGCCGTATGCGGGGATGGCCGTCTCTACCACTTCGGAAGTCAACGCCACACGGTAGCCGGCGCCGTCAACCCGCGCACCCAACTCGTAATCGTCAGCCAGATAGTCCACCAGAACTTCAAGTCCGCCGATGCGGTCGAGCGCCTTGCGGCTGATCGCCAGGGTGGATCCGAGCCCGTAGTGCAGACCTTTCTCGATCCACTTTGACAGCAGCACGCTGGGCTGGAAGTCGGTCGCGATGCCCAGCGCCTCAAGCCTCGAGGGCAGTGTGCCGTGGGAGCGGCCGCGATAGAGCGCTGTGACCAGCCCAACTTCACGCTTGGCTCCGCCTTGTTTCTCCGGTGCTGGAGCGAAGCAGGCCAATACCCGCTCCAGGTAATGCGGCGAAACCGTGATGTCAGAGTCATTGATGAGTAGGAAGGGATGACGGGCGTGCGGAACAAGCTGCGCCAGAGTGCTCACCTTGCCGTTCGTTCCCAGCCGCTGAGGGCACTCGATCAGGCGGATCGTCTGCTCTGGAAACTCGGCCTTCAGTTGCTTGACGGCTGCCGCGGCCGGGTCGGCGAGCGACGAGACCCCGAATAGAAGCTCAACCTCGCCCGAGTACAACTGGCGGCAGTGGCTGCTGAAGGCATCCATCATGCCGGGGTCCAGCCCTTTGAGGGACTTGAGCACGCTAACGCCGGGTGCAAAAGCCGTCAATGGGCATCGCCGTGCCGCCAGGAAGACCTTTGCCGAGATCATGGCGGCCACAAAATAGCCGATCCCGGCCGCGGCCAGCACCGTGGTCAGAGTCTCCACGGATTGTGCCAGGGCGTGCGGCATCTGGGGGTAAGTGTAAAGGAAGAGCGGGGAATAGGCCTACGGGCATCCCTTCGATTCTGGCTTTTCATCTCCGACCATGCAACGTCCCAAACCACGAAGCCCTTCTCAGAACGCCCAAGCCGTTCTTCAATTGCGCCGCATACGGCCAAAGACACCCAGCGTTCTGACGATCGCTCCTGACCGGAAGCGTGCTCCGGTTCCAATTTGGTTCGACACAGCTTGCGCTTCGTTGCCCGAGGTTGATCATCGATCGTAAACCTATCATAATAAACTAAATAAATAGACAAGGAGAAAGCTTTGTCAGCCCGAGAAAGCCATCCACTCAACCCTTAACGATAGCCTGAATCTCCCCCTCTCGCAATTTGACTGATGCACGAGCCGTTGCTAGTCTACACATGGGCTAATTCAGCCTGCAGACGAGGCAGGCTACAGTGTGCGGGATGAATGCCGATTGATTCATTCTGTGAATTATCTGGCTGTGGTACGTCGCTTTCAGGCGGGAACAGTCTGCGAAAACTACCTCACCCAAGTGAGGATAGCGAAGCTTTGCTCGAAATCTGAGCACTATAGATGTTATTGCAAGATTCTCTTCGGTTGTGTTGCACTCACCGAGTTCGCGCCAGTGGTATTCAGCACGATTTCTTGGAGCGCCCGTCGAGGACCGGAGAAGAGGAAGCCACTTGACCGAACAGAATGAGACGCAGGCCGGCCGCCCCGGAGGCCGGTTTGCCGAAAGCAGCCGCTTCTTCGATCCCGAAGACCAGGTGTCGCTCAGAGAGATCGCGCTGGTTCCATGGAAGCGGAAAATAATTGTAATAAGCTGCACGGTTTTTTGTGTGCTTGTGGCGATTCTCATCTGCTATTTGATGCATCCGAAATACAGAGCCACTGCCATGATTGAGCTCAATGAGGCCAAGAGCAGCGGGGCCGACATGCTGTCCAGCATGGCTTCGATGGAAACGGGCGACCCCGATGAGCTGAGAACCAGGGTTCAGACCGAAATCGCCGTCATCAAAGACGACTCGATCGCTTTGGCTGTGATGGGCAAGATGGGGATGCTGCGTCTTGAAAACCCTGACCGCTTCAGCAAAGCGCCGGGACCGCTGGTAAGCGAAGAAGCTCTGCCTGCCACGGAGCGGGAAGGCCTGATTGGCAACTTCGAGGGACATCTGGCGGTTAAAGAGGTGGAGAATTCACGCCTCATCGCCATTACCTACTCCAGCAGGGATCCAGTCGAAGCCGCAAAGGTTGCGAACCAGGTTGTCGCCGAGTATAAGTCTTATCTGCTCAACTCAAACTTCAATTCATCGAAAGAGGTGTCACAGTGGCTTTCCGCCCAACTGGGAGACCTTTCCGACGAGGTGACCAAGTCCCAGTTGGCTGTAGCAGAATTCGAGCGTACCCACAATCTTTCTTCCGCGATGCTGGGCTTGGCTACACTTTCATCCGGGTCTTCATCCGGGTCTGCATCCGGTGGCAGTGGTGGTGGCGGCGGAGGCGTACAGATACCGGAATTGGAGCGTCTCACGGCGTTGAATGAAGAGGTAACCCAGGCTGAGGCCGCGCGCGTTGGACAGGAGGCGATCTACCGTCTTACTGCAACAGAAAATCCGGACCTGATCTCCTCGCTTGGCTCCAGTTCTCTTCCTGGCATCTCCAATTCGACGGTCATCTCCCAGGGTGGAGGCTTGGATATCCTCAGTTCACTGCGGGAGCAAGAGGCCGCGGCGCGTGTGGCATATGCCACCTCGGAAACGAAGTATGGTCCCAAGAATCCTCACCTGGCCGAAATCACCAATCAAATCAAGGCGCTCAACGGGCAAATTCAAGGCGAGATCGGAAAGATCAAGCAGCGTGCCAAGAACGATCTTGTACTGGCGCAGCAGAACGAGCAGGCGCTGCGTGCCGCTTTCGAAGCGCAAAAGCTTGTGACCAGCAAGATGAACGACGATGTTGTGCAGCTGGGAGTTCTAATGGCGCAGGCGCGTTCCAGCCGCGAGCTGTATGACATTCTCTACGCCAGGCTGCAGGAGGCCAATATGGATGCGGGCAATAGCGCGACGAATGTAACCGTCGCTGATCCGGCGCGTCCTCCAGGCAGCCCTTATATGCCTCAGTCTTCTTTGTTTGTTTTTCTCGGTTTTTGGGGCGGTCTTTTCCTGGGCACCTGCCTGGCCTACCTGCTGGAGAGCCAGGATGACACGGTCGCGGACAGCTTCCAGGTGGAATCGGTGTCGAACCTCCCAGTACTGGGCATGATCCCCTTTCACCGCATGGAGTCCAAACCGCGGGAAGGCGTGCTGGCCACGGAATCAAGCTCCTTCCTGATCGCACCGGAGAGCGCAACGGCTGAGTCTTTTCGCAGCTTGCGGTCGGGGCTGACTCTGTCTGGCATCGGTCGTAAGCTGAAGGTCATCTCCGTCACCAGCGCTCTACCTGGAGAAGGCAAATCGTACACCGTCTATAACCTGGGTCTTGCCTTTGCCGCAGCCGGACTCAGGGTGCTCATCATTGATGCCGATCTTCGCCGTCCCCGGCAGCATGCTCTGTTCCGCGTGCCTGAAGAGGATGGCTTGACGGATGTTCTCGCCGGCCAGAAATCTTTGGACGCTGTACTTGTGCCGCATCCCGTCGAGCCCAATCTGACTCTGTTGACCGCTGGCCGCCGATCCCCCCTTGCCTCAGAGCTTCTGGCGTCTGGCGAGATCGAGAAGGTATTTGAAGCAGCTCGTGCGCGCTTTGATCTGGTTCTCGTGGACAACTCGCCTGTCTTGCCGGTCGCCGACGCAATTATTGTGGGAACTCACTGCGATGGAACTATCGGTGTCTTACGCTCGGGTCGAACCTCTAGAAAAGCATTGCGCCGCTTCTCTCAATCCCTTGCCCGAAACCACATTCATATTCTCGGCATAGTGATTGAAGCGGTGGACATGTCTGCAACTGAATATCGGAGTGTATATGGCTACAACGTGCAGAGTTATTATGGCAAAAAGTAAGATCGCCTTTAGCGGACTTCCGCTGCTGCTCGGCGTTGCCTTGCAACTGGAGATAGCGGCCGTTCCGGGGTATGCCCAGGCTTCGTCCGGCTCCCCTTCGCTTTCCGAACCAGGCATCGCTTCCTCAACCGGCAAGGCGGGGATCTCGCCTCAAGGTCAGGGGCCGACCATCATTCCCAAGGATTTCTCCGAGCTGCGCATCGAGCCGGGAGACCTGCTGAGCGTCAATGTCTATGACGCTCCGGAGTTTAGCAATTCTTACCGCGTGGACGCAGCGGGAGATTTGACGATTCCTCTGTGCGGCAAAGTAAACGTTCGAGGGCTCAATTTGCCCGATGCGGCAAAGCGTCTTGAGGCCGCTCTCAAGGATGGCCAGATTCTCAACCAGCCGCAGGTCAATGTCGACGTGATGCAGTATGCCGGTCAGTATGTGACTGTGACCGGCGAGGTGAGCAGCCCTGGGCGTGTGCCGCTGATCGCGCCAACAAAACTCGGCGAAGTGCTGGCCGAAGCTGGCGGCGTAACCCCCTTGGCCGGAACACACATCAAGATCCGTTATGGCGCCGATGACGCTGCGCCAGAAGAAGAGGTTCCTTATTCGCGCAGCCAGGGCAATAGAGCGACGGCTGCGATTCTGGTGCGTCCGGGGGACACGGTCATCGTGCCGCGTGCGGGCATCGTCTATGTTTTAGGTGCGGTCAACAGACCGGGCGGCTACGTCATGCAGGAAGACGGAAGGCTGAATGTCGCCGAAGCCCTGGCACTCAGCGGAGGAACGGTGATGCAGGCCGACACCGGCGGTTTGCGAGTGATACGGCGCAATCCGGATGGGACGGTATTGGACTTTCCGCTCTCTTACAACGGCATTGCAAAGGGCACCCAAACGCCACTTCAACTTCAGGCGCAGGATATCGTGTATGTGCCTATGAGCAAGACCAAGGCTGCCTTATCATCCACTTTGGGGATCATTCAAGCCGCTGCCTCGTCCGCTATTATCACTCGCTAGCCTAAGTGCGACTGGGGGGTGGGATGAGCGCGAACGCGATACCAAGGCAGCGAATTCGGGATGTTTGTTTTCGGCATCTCACGGGCCGGGAATTCTGGGCGCTGACCGATCAGGCTGTCGTCAGCGCAACGAATTTCTTAACCAATATCATGCTTGCGCGCTTTATGGGCCTGCGTGAATTTGGAGTCTTCGCGCTCGCATGGATGTCAGTGCTGTTTGTGAACAGCCTTCAGAACGCGCTGATTGTCGCTCCGATGATGAGCATAGGCCCGAAACAGGAGGAGAAAGATCGGCCTTCCTACTTTGGCGCTGTCGTTTTTCAGGAGCTTGTTCTTGTTTCATTCTGTTTTGTTCTTGTCTACACAGTTCTGAAGGTCTCGGGCAACTTTGTCCGGTTTTCTGAGATCAGGCACCTCGCATTGCCTCTCGCGGTTTCTGCATTTGCCTATCAAATGCAGGACTTTCTGCGGCGCTACTTTTTCGCATCTCGCCAAGGCCCTCGCGCGCTTGCCGACGATGCTCTCAGTTACCTGACACAACTGCCCATTCTGCTTTTTCTTCATCGAGCGGGAACTCTGAACAGTGCGACAGCGCTATGGGCCATGGCAGGAACCTCGCTCCTCGGTTTGCTGCCGGGAATCCTCTGGGTCGAGCGACTCGAGTTCGATTGGGAGTGGATCGGGTCCGTCTCGGTGCGGCATTGGAAGATCTCACGCTGGCTAAGCGCCTCGGCCTTGCTGCAGTGGACCTCGGGCAACCTATTTATCATCGCCGCGCCACTCTATTACGGAGCCGCCGCAGCCGGAGTCTTGAAAGCCTCGCAAAACCTGATGGGTGTGACCCATGTCTGGTTTCAGGGGCTGGACAATGTTGTTCCAGTAGAGACTGCCCGGCGGCTTCGCGAAGGCGGGGTGCGGTCCATGCTCGGCTATACGCGATCGATTCTGGTGAAATGGGGCGGGCTTACTTTGCTCTTCGCAATCGTCATGGCTACTTCGCCTGCCTTCTGGTTGCGCTTGATGTATGGACCTGAGATGGTTCAGTATGGTTACATCCTGCGGCTCTATGCTTTGCTTTATGTTGGAATCTTCCTTGGCGGCCCACTGCGTGCAGGCCTGCAGGCCTTGGAGTTTACCGTTCCGATCTTCTGGTCTTACCTGGCGATGACTGCTTTTGCTTTCTCTTTTGCGGGTCCCATGGCTAAGTGGCTCGGATTGAGCGGTACTCTCTTGGGACTTCTTGGATCGCAGATCCTTTTTCAAAGCATCGTCGGCGTCGCCTTGCTGGTAAAATCTTTTCATATTGCCAGGCAAGAGACGCCCGCATAGACTTCTCCCGCCGCCATAGTAGTGATGCGTTTTGTCCTGCGTGCAGGGCATCAAGAAGGACCACTTTGTAGAGGAACAGTGTTCTTGGCCTAACCCCGGCGATGATCGATATTGAATTGATGGAGCTTCTCACTTGTTAGAGCAACTACTGAACAGCAGTCATTGCAAACATTCTGAAGGGGAGGCAATGAACGTAAAGGACCTGTCAATGAAAACAGACCTAGGTATCTCGGACATAAGGGTAGCTGCCGCTTTGACCTTCGTGGTTTTAAACATTGCAGTCTTTCTTATTCGTCTAATAAGTGTTATGCGGTATGGCGCGCTCTTTCCGTTCGATAGTGTCCTGCCAATCTATGCGGTGTGGAGAGGAATTCATCACCTCCAGATCTATGAATGGCCATTTGCATTTCCATTTCATCTTGCGCCCTATAACTATCTTTTCTATGAGACCTATGCTTTCTACCTTAGATTTGTCGGCGCAACTGGTGCCAGCATGTTGATGTGGGGACGCTTGTTCACACCAGTATTTTCGATCATCGGCGCTATTGCGCAATGGAAGCTAGTGCAATATCAACTCAAACTGCGGGGCGCGCGCAGTGTGCTGTCGCTCATTTTTTCGCTGGGTATTTGGTTCTGCGCATCGATGGTCGACCATTGGGCACTTAGCATTCGACCTGACATGGGGGCTGTCGCCCTGGTTATGGTGGCTCTTTGGCTAATCGTACGGAAACCGCCGTTCTGCTTTGCCTATTCGGGGGTCTTGTTCTATCTTGCGTGGTCGTTCAAGCAGTCCGTGGTACTGGCGTTAGTCGGCGTTTTCCTGTTTCTACTTTTTCACAAACGGTGGCACGACTTCTTCATTCTGGTCACTGTTTTTGCGGCCTTGACAGCAACAACGCTTATCCTCGGGACTCCCGAATATCGATTCGACACTCTTGTCGCCACGCGACTCTACGGATTCAGTATCCCCTATGCTCTTCAAATCGCGCCAAAATCGATTTTTGGTAACTTATATTGGATACTTGCTCCCATCGCGCTTCTGCGTG